>JBDRQO010000005.1:0-152258 GCA_043826275.1 Pseudomonadota bacterium | reverse complement strand
CAACTGAGGCAATCGGTGATGATGGTCCTGTCTTTTTCAGACACAAGTCTTTCAAAAAGTGGTTGACCGATTTTAAGGGAGTGTGGATGAAAAGACGTTTTATACCCAAGATGTCCCCCCATACCGCAGCACTGCATGGTTTTATTGAACTGGATAATATTGTAAGACAATTCTATCCGCTTTAAGGGGTCAAGCGAAGAAAAGTATCCATCATCTTTTAATATTTTCCCATTTTGAACAGATCCCAAAAGACTTTCAATATTGGCATGTATTTTTTTTAAAGCTGTCTTTTTATCCCCTTCCACAATCAATGGCATACCACAGCATTCCTGGGGTGGGATAAAAACTTCAATATCATTTCGTTCCAGGATTCTTACAGCAGCCTTTCCAACTTCCGGAAAAAGGTACCAACCGGTTTAATTGGTTAACGAGTTGTGAGAGTTTTGTCCCATGGCAACCCACTGCCGCAACATCAGAAAGTATTCGCCCTGACAATGAGATCCCTTTTTCATCAATAAAAGCTGCTTTTGCCTGAAGGATAGTCATTCTTATATCCTGGCAGGGGCATAGTCCGCACAAAGTGCAACTATTGAGCAAGCAACGAAGGTCTTCAGTGCAGACGGGCAGGCCTGACTCTTCTGCCTGGTCATTTAACCCATAGAGCTCCGGAAAAAAAAGACAGTCATCTTCCATATGGAGCCGGCACAAATCACAACCGGATTTTCCCGCACACTTTTCAAAAACCTTGAGGACTAAATCTTTTGACGACATTCCCATATTTTGATGACATCCATTGCAATTGTTGACATTTGTTTTCCCTAACATAAACCAAGGTTCTTTAACATCTTTTTGTTTTATGTGTTGACAGGCACTATACAAATCGATATATTCCATTTTAACGATATAGATAAGGGGAAGAAATGAAAAAATTTATTAGAGTGATGAAAGCCCTGTCAGATCCTAACCGGGTCAAAATGATGAAGATGCTTCAAGCTCGCCCTTTGTGCGTCTGTGAAATCAAAGAAGCGCTTGGCATCGCCCAGTCTACTGCCAGCAAGCATTTGAAAATTCTTGAAGATGCCGATTTGGTAAGAAGTTTCAAGGATGGATTATGGGTCAACTACTCCCTTTCCGACGGCAGTGGTTCCCCTTATTCGGCCAGCATGATCGGAAATCTGAAGCATTGGCTGGATAACGAATCCGAGATCCAGGAACTGAATCAAATACTTCCGGGCATTGACCGTCATGATATTGTTGGAAAATAATTGAGCTAAAAAAATTTATCTTAAAATATCGATAAGTGACCATATATAAGCAGTACAGGAGAAACCATGGAACCAAAAACAACCCACCCCTTACCGGATGGGGGAAAAATAAAAAAAATGATGGCGTTACATCTGTTGATGGGGGCTGCAGGGATTTATCTGTGGTGGTCCATTTACAGGGTGCTGCCGGATCTTTCATCATGGCTCACCTACAGGGTGTTACCCATCAAGGAAGGCTCTCACCTGGGGTCTTCCATAGAATTTTTCCTGTACGACACGCCAAAAGTGATGATGCTGTTGTTCCTGGTTGTCTTTGGTGTGGGCATCATCAGAAGCTTTTTTACACCTGAAAAAACCCGGGCGTTTCTTTCCGGGAAAAGTGAATTTGCCGGTAATGTTCTGGCAGCCCTTCTGGGCATTGTCACTCCCTTTTGTTCCTGTTCAGCCGTGCCGCTGTTTATCGGATTTGTAACAGCCGGTATCCCCCTTGGTGTGACGTTTTCATTTTTGATCGCAGCACCAATGGTCAATGAAATTGCCCTGGGATTGCTCTTTGGTCTCCTGGGATGGAAAGTGGCTGCCATTTACATGGGAACCGGCCTTTTCATTGCCATTTTCGCAGGCTGGATCATCGGCCGTTTAAAACTTGAGGGCCATATTGAAGACTGGGTAACTCAGACAACTGCGGCAGCCTTAAACATGGAAGAAGAAAAATTAAGCTGGAATGACCGCATTGTATATGGCTGGGATGCGGTAAAAGAAATTATCGGAAGAGTCTGGATGTATGTGATAATTGGTATTGCAGTGGGTGCCGGTATCCACGGATTTGTTCCGGAAGGGGTCATGGCTTCCATCATGGGCAAAGGGTCCTGGTGGTCGGTTCCCCTTTCCGTCATCATCGGCATTCCCATGTATTCCAATGCTGCCGGGATTATCCCGGTTGTAGAAGCCCTGCTTGGTAAAGGAGCTGCCCTTGGAACCGTTTTGGCATTCATGATGAGTGTCATTGCCTTATCTTTACCCGAGATGGTGATTTTAAGAAAAGTTCTTAAACCCAAACTGATCGCAATCTTTATCGGGGTGGTGGCTTCCGGCATTCTCATTGTCGGATATTTATTTAATATGATCATTTAACTGAAACAAAATTTAAACAAATGAAAGGACGTTATCATGGAAATTAAAGTATTGGGCCCTGGCT
Source organism: Pseudomonadota bacterium (assembly GCA_043826275.1). GTDB lineage: Bacteria > Desulfobacterota > Desulfobacteria > Desulfobacterales > Desulfobacteraceae > Desulfobacula. The sequence continues at coordinate 149,795 of JBDRQO010000005.1, read as the reverse complement.
GTGCAAAATGCAATAAAACCGAACAATTAATTCAGGAAGTCATAAAAGAAACCGGAAGTGATGCCATAGTAGAAAAAGTGACCGACATGATGCAGATCGCATCCTATGGCGTATTTTCCACACCATCGGTCATCATTGACAACCAGGTGAAATGTGCCGGAAAAGTGCCCAAAAAAGAGGATATTAAAGCATGGCTGGGTAAATAATAGAAAGGGGAATATTATCTTATGCGATTGAATAAAGCCGCATTGTCTATCTGGATGGCTGTTTTTGTATTGTCTTTTACAGCGGGTGCTTTTGCTGAAGATTTTTCAAATCTTCCGATAAAGGGCATGGTCACCATGATTGATCTGGGTGCGAAAAAATGCATTCCCTGCAAAATGATGGCACCGATCATGACAAAATTGGAAAAGGCCTATAAAGGAAAAGCCCATATCATCTTTATTGATGTGTGGGAAAACCGTGATCAGGCAAAAAGATTCAATCTTAGGGCCATACCCACTCAGATCTTTTATAATAAGCAGGGTGACGAGGTATACCGTCATGTGGGATTTTTTGATGAAAAGCCCATTGTTGAACAATTGACCAAAATGGGAGTTGCAGCACCGGATTTAAAAAAATAAAAGGTAACAAACATGCTGGAGTCAATTTTTATAACAATTAACCAATGGATAACCGAAGGGTTTGCCCTTGCAGCAGTGGGATGCTTTTTATGGGGAATGATCAGTGTTCTTTTCAGCCCCTGTCATCTGTCGTCCATTCCGCTTATTGTGGGCTATGTTGGGGGTCAGGAAAAGATGATTAACCCCAGGCAGGCAGGACTCTATTCTATTCTATTTACTTCAGGTTTGTTCATCACCATTGCATTGATTGGAATTATCTGCGCCCTGCTTGGCAGAATGCTCGGGGATGTGGGAAATTACTGGCAGATTCTTGTAGGGATAATCCTTATCTGGGTAGCACTGGGAATGCTGGGAGTTGAAAAATGCTCTTTGTCTGGAAACTTCTTATATAAATTGAATATAAAGGGAATGTTCGGAGCTTTTGTACTGGGGCTTGCCTATGGTGTCCTTTCGGGTTCATGCACCTTTGGATTTATTGCACCGATTCTGGCCATCATCACGGTTCAGGAAAAAGTGATGACCGGCATCATTTTGATCATCCTTTTCGGTATTGGCCATTGCCTTCCCATTGTTGTTGCCGGAAGCTCAACAGCACTTGTACAAAAACTGCTTGAAAACAGCACATGGAACAATGCGGGTGTCTGGTTCAAAAAAATTGCCGGTTCAATGATTATCCTGCTGGGGGGTTATTTTATTTTAACCCCTTTTTTACAATTGTCCTGACACAAGGGTATATTAGGCTTTGCAACTCAGCTATCAGCCTGCTTATTTTCCAGCAAATGCCCCTTGCTTTTGTTTTCGATGGTCAGGCGATCGCGGTTCTTCTGAATTTCTGATTGTTGCCGGACAATCTCGATTTTTGTTTTATAGGACAAAAATGTCCTGAAGATTAAATATATACTCCCGAAAATCACCATACACATAATAACCCATTTTAATTCTGAAATCGTCTGATAGCTGATCTTACCAAGGTATACTATCAGGTCAGGTATCATCCAATATAAAAATCCAATTGAAATAGCCGTTACTCCCAATGCATAAATATTTAACCGGCTCAATGTGGAAAATAATTTTTCAAATCTTGTTTCGTCAAAATCAGATGTTGGTTGTGATTTTTCCATATCCGACTGCTTTTCCTTTTTTGGAAGGAACACATCTTCAAAGACTCTAACAATGAAGACAACAAATAAGATTAAAACAATCGGGACACATACAGATAGAGCGATCCAACTCCGTGTCGGGAATTTGCCTTTAATGACCGTCCGGGTAACTATGTATCCTTCATCCTTAAAATTTGTTATTCCGCTCACGGTTTCAAATTTGCTCAGTGCAGTCGTGTCATACTTATCCTCATAGACCAGAGTATTGGCAGGATTATACACTCGGACAACATCTTGGTTGCCCGACAAAAGCAGGCAGACCATCAATATACCGAATTCAATAATTGCAAAAGCCATTAAAATAAAAAATAATCCCGGGATTTTCTTTTCAACAAAACTCTGGAATGTTCCTTCACTCATGTGTTAATCCTTTTCTTCACTGACAGCATTGTACTGATAGCAATACGTTTTAAATGGACCTATTAATTTTATACATTATAAAATTTTATCAATTTTGGCCGATTTTGCCATATTATAACTATTTTTGAAAGATATTTTCAGCGGTTTTTTATCTGTCTACCATTCAACCGGCAGTCTCACCTTGTGACCGGCCTTGTTTTTAAAAACTAAAAATTTATTTTCTTTTCCGTAGAGATATAAATCTTTTGTGATGCGTACATCCTGTTTGCAATACTCAATGATCTTATCGATTTTACCCTCTTTCCACCATTGAAGCGCCATGAGCCCGTCAGCACTTTTTTTATTATCAAGGGTTTGGGTGGCCAGGGCATCAAGGGACAATCTATATCCCAGTCGTTTATGAACCTCCATGATAATATCCAGGGTGGGAAGGGTGTGAAACGGATAAGAACTGAGTCCTGACAACACCTTATAATCAAACCGGATGATGTTAAATCCAATGATTATATCTGTTTTTTCTAAATCCGTAACCAGCCGCTCAATATCATCTTGAAAATACTCATGATATTGTTGAGTGGTTGAATCATACCGGATGGCCACGCTGACCCCCATTTTTTCAGCTTTATTCCATCCACCCACCTCTTTGGCAGACCGCCTGGTTTCAATATCAAGGACAGAATAGGAAAAATCTGTTGGAAGTAATGAATCAAACGCTGGGGGTTGTTCGTTAATTTGATCAGCAATGGGTTTGCCTGGGATCGGTTCTTCAATCTGGTACTGCCCAGGCTCTTTTATATTTGATTCTAAATCGGGTTCTTTATTTGTCAGGATCATTTCACAGATTTTCATGGCTGATATTTTATCTATGGGGCGGTTGCCTGATCCGCATTTGGGAGAGTGAACACAGGCGGGACAGCCGGTTTCGCACGGGCACAGAGAAATCGTTTCAAAGGTTTTCTCCAAAAGGTCGCTGGCTTTTTTAAATGCCTGTTCAGACAATCCAAGACCACCGGGCACGCCATCATAAATAAAAACAGCCGCTTTGCCCACCTGGGGATGAAAGGGAATGGAGATCCCACCCAGATCATTCCTGTCCGTCATGATCATGAGCGGCATGATGCCGATGGCTGCATGTTCCAGTGCATGGATGCCGCCCATAAAATGCATGCGATTGATTTCAATAAAATCTCTGACTGCATCAGGAATTTCTATCCACAGGCCTGTGGTTTCAAACTCCAGTTTGGGCAGATCCAGCGGTACAATGCCAATGGATTTCTGATTGGACACCAATCGTCGATCATAGCCGGTCACCTGCTCGGTTATTTTTAACACGCCGAACCCGACCCGTGTTCCCTTTATCCAGACTGATTCTTGGTGTTCAATGATGGTGGTATTTTTTGAAGATCGGGCCTTTGTAAAATAGACCACATCTTCTCTCCGTGCTTCAATGATGTTTTTTTCATGATCAAAACAAGAAATCACATAGGTGTTACCATGGTGGAGATAAACCGCCCCTTCATGGGTTTCAAAAAAGGATCGATGACGGTCAATATCACCTATATTTTGTTTGGTTTGTTCAAGAAAAATAGGCAGGCTGTTGCCGGTGCCTCTCAGGTTGACCTCCCTGTGGGGAGATTTTCTGGCTGCAAACCAGAGATCTCCCTGAAATGTTCTCAATAACTTACCGGAATTTTCAAGTGCCTTGACCGCTTTTTGAACCCCTGGGTCGTCCAGAAAACGTTCTGTTCGTTCCAGGCTCAACTCGGCTGCGGCACATTCCAGATGCTGTTTGAGAATCACTGGATTATCCGGATTAATCAGGGCGGTTTCCGGCGGCATATTAAAAAACACATCCGGGTGATTGATAAAATACTGATCTAATGCATCTTCATGGGCAATAAGGATCAGGGCGGAATCTTTACCATCTCTTCCCACTCGCCCGGCTCTCTGCCAGGTGGACATGATGGTCCCAGGATACCCCACCAGCACGCAGATATCCAGGTTCCCGATATCAATTCCCAGTTCCAGAGCACTGGTTGACACCACGGCCAACAGCTCGCCCGAGGATAATTTTCTTTCAATCTCCCGTCTTTCTTCAGGTAAAAATCCTGCCCGGTAAGCACAAATTTTATCACTGAACCCCCTGGCTTTTTCGGATGCCCAGATGGCAATCAATTCGGTTATTTTTCGAGATTGTGTATAAACAATGGTTCTCAAATTTCTACTGACTGCAGAATGGATCAATGCAATGGCGGTGCGTGCCGCCCCTTCCAGTCCACGCATCAACAATACCTCTTTTTTGCCGGCAGGAGAACCTGATGTTTTGACCACCTGAACATCAAGGCCGGTGAGTTTGGCAGCCAGAGAAGCCGGGTTGGCAATGGTGGCTGAACAAAAAATAAAAACAGGCATTGCACCATGCAATTGGCAGATCCGCTGAAGCCGCCTGAACACCCATGCCATGTTCGACCCCATGACCCCCCGATAGGTGTGGACCTCATCAATGATCACATATTTTAAATCTTTAAAATAATCTTCCCAGAGTTTATGGTGGGCCAGCATGGCCAGATGGAGCATTTCAGGGTTTGACAATAAAATATTCGGGGGCGCTTTTCTGATCTTTGCTTTCTGGTACGAAGAAATATCCCCGTCATAGACGGCAGCCGTTAATTGAGGGCGTGCCGGATCAATCCTTCCTGCATGGCTTAACAATTGTTGAACCGTTCCCAGCTGATCCCGGGCAAGGGCCTTGAGGGGGAAAAGATAGAGTGCATGGGCGTTGGGGTTATCCATGAGTGTATCAATCACAGGAAGGTTGTAAATCAGGCTTTTGCCGCTGGCAGTAGGGGTTGCAATGACCGTATGGATGCCCTTTTGAATCATTTCAATGGCTTTTTTCTGATGGGAATATAATTGTTCTATGCCCAGAGCATTTAAAAGAGAAGATAAATTATTTTTTAAACTTACAGGAGATTTGGCAAAAACAGCCGGACTTGGTTCAAGTGTTTTATGACAGACAATATCGCCTGAAAAACCTTTATAGTTTTTCAGGGATTGGATGTATTCATCTAACATTAAGAATCACAACTCACAGAATGCTCTTTCCCATGGCAGACAGGGTGAGCTCCACTGCAAGTTTTGCTGTTTTATTGGCCTCATCGAGAATTGGATTAATTTCAACCAGATCCATTGATGTCAATTTACCGGAATCAGCCAGGCTTTCCATTAACAGGTGGGCTTCTCTATAAGTGATGCCGCCGGGTACAGGAGTTCCCACTCCCGGGGCTTCAACCGGATCAATAGCATCCATATCAAGGGTCAGGTGGACTCTTTTTAAATGTACAAATCTAATCAATGTTTTGTTGACAATTGCATTGATTCCCTGCTCATCAATATCGCGCATGGTAAATATGGTCAGCCCTGTTTTTTTCAACCGTTGTTTTTCGCCAAAATCAAGATCCCGCTGGCCGATCAAGACCACGTTTTCAGGTAACACTTTTGCACCCGGCCGACCCACATTCACTAAAGAGGGATGACCTTCTCCCAGCAAAACGGCAAGCGGCATACCATGGATATTTCCAGAGGGCGAGGTTTGGGGGGTATTAAAATCAGCATGGGCATCAATCCATATCAGGCCGGATGGTTCCTTATCTGTTACCGCTGCAACCGTGCCCACGGCAATGGAATGATCGCCACCAATAAAAAGGGGAAACTGATCGTTTTCAATAGCCTGTTTGCCCACGGTGTAAATCGACTCACAGACTTTAGTGATCTCTTTGACATATTTTTTTTTATCAATTTGGGGCGTATGCCCGTCATCACAGATATCAGCATTACAATCTCTGATTGGAATACGGATATCTCCTAAATCCTGAACCTTGTGCCCCAGAATCCGAAGTTTTGAAATCAGACCGGTATACCTGACCGCAGCAGGCCCCATATCCACCCCCCGAAGCAATTGTCCAAAGTCCATGGGAACCCCGATAACAGCAACGTTTTTTGACATTGATACACTCCTTGAAAATCGTTCAAAACTTGACTATTGGTATACCATAGAGTATGAAAACTATTCAACCAAAAGATAATCCGGCAATTTAAGTTACAGGTTTTTTACACCTGATTTACATAATAGGTTACAAAAAAATGACAGGGGCACCTTGACAGATGAAACAAAAATATGATGTCCATGCCGAGCAAACCATTGACACCTTAAATCATCTTCTGGATCAGGGGATTACAAAGTGCGGCCTGCTCATTCGACATTCAGAACGTTTTTTTACTGATGATGCCGGAATGGAACCGTTTATGGGGCTCACCCAAGCGGGTAAAACCTATGCAGAAGATTTGGGCAAGGCCCTTGGACCAAAGCCCTCCATTAAGCTGTGCTCCTCTTTTTTCGGTCGATGCATAGAAACAGCGTATTTAATTGATAAGGGATACACCCAAACCCATCATACCCAGCTTGCACACAATTGCACAGACCCCATGCTAGCACCCTTTTACATCAAAGATATTGAAAAAGCCATCCACATGGTTGAAGACCAGGGCAGTGATCTTTTTTTAAGACACTGGTTTGACAATGAGATTGATGAAACCATCATGGAAAATGCCCGGACAAGTGCTGACCGATTATGCGATTTTATGATCCAACAAGTAAAAACCCTGCCGGAAAATACCATCTGTATCTGTATCTCTCATGATTGGAATATCTTTCCCATCAAAGAATTTAAAATGGGAATTTCCCATGAATCATCAGGCCATGTGGGGTACCTGGACGGTGTTATTTTTTTTGAAAAACAGGGCCGAACTTATGTGGTGAATTATCAATCAGACCCATTGCCTGTGTAGGATTTAAACCCAATTAGTCCCGGATTTGAGTAATTGATTCAGGATGTCTTCTTTTTATTCAAAGCATCCTCGACATCACTTGACAAGACTACCCCGATCATTCGGTTTTCATCATCTATTGCTGGCGCACCGAACAGATGACGGTCATCGAAAAAATTTTCAAGCGCCTTAAGTGAAGTTTGATGAGGGATATTAAAAGGTGATGATATCATAATTTGTGAAAGTTTTGTCTGCCTGGATGGAAACAGCAAGTCATGCATACGCAAGACACCAACCAGCGTATCATTGTTGTCTACAACATAAAAATATAAAACATGATAATCAATGTATTCTTTTTGGCTAGCCTGAAGGTCATCAAGTACATCCTGGATGGTTTGTTCGGTTCTATATAACAGAAATTCTTAAATCATGAGTCCACCGGGCTCAAAAGATTAAACAGATGTGTCTGATCTGCGTCGGTGAGCCGGGATATTGCGCGAGCCGTCTCCGAATGGCTCAGGTCACTGATAAATTGTGTTACTTTTTTACTATTTTTTTCAGCAATTAATTCACTGAGCATTTCCCAGGGCTGTTTAATTTGGCTCATCGTAATCCTTTATTCCTTTAATCACAGAATGATAGCGATGTAACTTTAAAAAAAATCCGATCAGGGTTCGATTGCTTTATCAAAGAATTCGGTTCTTTCCTGGTCCAGCACCAAATCCTTCATGCTGAATATGAACATGCGACAAGCCTGGGTGAACAAACGGTTGACCAGAAAAAGCGTGGACAAATCCAGTTGTTCTTGTTTGTTGGTACACGACATCTGAATCGTATTTTGAATAAACAGATTGTCGGCCTGTTCAACATGTTGAAATGCTCTGACAATGGTATCATATTGTAATTGTTTGTCAGTTAATGAAAGAACATCATTTATTTCATGATAAAAAGATATCAACCGTTTTCGGAACCGGTCGTATTGTTGATTTAAAAATGCAGAATCAGAAGACTCAAATTCATCAAAATCAGGTCGAATTCCTTTAAAATTTTTAGCAGAGTTCATAATGTTTCTGGAAGCAAGGATGGCCCTTTCCAGATCTTTAGCAACTGAATCATCTATCTTTTGAACCTGAATCAAAGAGTAATACGCAATAATAGAGGAGTGAAGTTGTTTTATACTATTGTAAAGGTCCTCAATGGAAACTTTCTTTTTATTATATATTTCAAATGGCAACGGTCCTTCAAATACAAGTGTTTTGTCAATATGAAGTGATCTTAACGTATATAACTGGCACTCCTGGAGAAGATGAAGGATTTCATTTTTCAATGCCACAACTGCTGCTTCAACCTCTTCTACCGGCGTATTTGTGATATGAACACATAATTGCCTTTTTTGTTCAGGGAACCATTTGATTAAATAAGTTGTCAACAGTTTAACGATAGGCAGAAAAATCAAAACACCGGTTATGTTAAATACGGTATGAAAAAGAGCCAAACCCACAGGCCCATTACTTGACACGTCAACAAAAAATTTCACAGCCATGATCATAAACGGAAGTGCTATAAAAGCAACGGCTCCGGTAACAATATTAAAGATCAAATGGCTTGCAGCTACTCTTTTTTTCGGTGGGGTACCACCAACTGCCCCTAAAAGAACAGTAGCCGTTGTGCCGATATTGGCACCAATGACCATGACCGCTGCCATTTCAAAAGACATTAACTGACTGTTCAAGGCTGCCAAAGTGATGGCAATTGTTGCTGCGCTGGCTTGCATGAGTGCTGTCATTACGGTCCCGATAACCAGACACATCCAAAGCGCGAGGTTCTGGAACTGTCCTGGATCAAAATTCTGTGAAAAAGTTTCAACACTTGTTTTCATATAATCCAGTCCGAGAAACAAAAAACCAAATCCAATTAACAGCCGATTAATATGAAAGAGTTTCGTTCCTGGTTTAAATAGAATCAACCCGGCTGCCCCCACTCCGATAAATGGCAGGGCAAAGGTTTCAATCTTGATTTTAAATCCCAGAGTAGCTACGATCCAGGCTGTCAGTGTGGTACCGATATTCGAACCAAGTATCACGCCAACGGCATTTTCCATGCTCATAATGCCGGCGCCAACAAAAGCAAGGACCATTAATGATACTGCTGAGCTGCTCTGCAGTAGCGCAGTGACCAATGTACCGTTAGCAATTGCTTTTAACCGGGTGTTGGTATAATCACGAATTATTCTTCTAAACGCCTTGCCAGATAAATCTTTGACAGAATTTTCAAGAAGCTGCATTCCAAAAAGAAAAATACCCAGACCCGCAAACAACTTCCAGTAATCGAATTCAAGCATAAGAACCTATATATATTTGTTATTGATATTCGGTATAATTATATTATAATTTACCATTCACACTGCCCGGGCTGTAAAAACCGCACGAACCGGCGCGGGATATCCTTCGATGGTCTTATCAGGATTATCAGGATCAAGAAAATCGATCAGGGTCTCTGTCTGAATCCATCGGGTTTTTCTCTGCTCTTCTATCAATGTTTTGGACACATCAATGCATTGAATATCTTTAAATCCAGCCCTTAGCAGCCAGGATTCCATCACTAGAAAATCTGGAATAAAAAAAACATTTCTCATTTTTGCATACCGATCTTTGGGAAAAAGGCAGAGGTGTTGCTTTGAATCAAGAATTAAATTTTCAAGTATCAGTTTTCCGCCAGGCCGCATGGAATCATTGATTTCTTTTAACATCTGTACGGGTGATTTCCGATGATATAAAACGCCCATGCAAAAAATTCGATCAAAATATCGGCCCATCTTCGGCATCTGGTTAAAGGGAATCGGCAGGCAGAAAAGGTTTTCCAATTTTAAAAATTTTTGAACCATAAGGTATTGAAAATAAAAAGAACTCTGGGGTTCTAAACCTAAAATCATCAGCGGGTTTTGGGCAGCCATTCTGAACATGTAATACCCATTGCTGGACCCGATATCCAGGATCCGCTGTCCTTCAAGATTGCCGATATGATGTTTAAGACGATCCCATTTTATCCAGGATTGCCATTCTGAATCCACCTTGATACCAAAAAAATTAAACGGTCCTTTTCGCCAGGGGCAAAGTTGTTCAAGCTTTTCGTTTAAAAGAGCAAGGGATTGTTCTGAAAGGTCCGATGGTTCACCTATAGTCACCCATGGCTCATCAAGCGTGACACGTGAAGGAACCAGATCAGGAATGCTTTCAAGAACCTTTTTAAATTTAAAAAAATTGCCTTTTGTCGTGTCAAGAAAGGCTCGTTTCTCTTGAATAAGTGTTTCAAATTCAGAATAACAATGATCTATTTTCAGACGATGCCGTTGTGCAAGCAGCTTTTCCATTTTTATGTATTACCATCATCTTTATTTATTTGCTGTTTTTTTTTATTTTATGGCTATAAAAGAGGTAAAATTAAACCATTTCATCCAGATATCCACCATTCTAAACCCAGCTGAATCCAAGCGTTTTTTATGAGTATCAATGGTGTCTGACACAAGGACTTTTTCCAATGCCTCTCTTTTCTGGCTGATCTCCAGGTCTGAATATCCATTTTCAAGTTTAAACGATCGATAGTATTTTTTCTCAAGTTCTTCAAATTCTGGCAAATGGTGCGTTGTTTTTTCTGTTAACAACAGAACCCCGCCAGGATTCATTCCCATATAAATGGTCTTGATCAGATCATCTCGTTTTTTTATATCTAAAAACTGCAGGGTCAGATTGATCAACACCACAGATGCATTCTCAATGTTGATATCCTCCATCAGGCTGCAAATCAATTGAATTCCAGACAAATTGGATTGATTTGCAAGACGCTGGGTATACTTTTTAATCATGGGTTCAGAATTATCCACGCCTATCATACAAAGATCTTTGTCTTTAAATTGTTTTAAAATCTGTATACCCAGATTCCCGTGTGAACAGCCAAGGTCATATATCCGTGTGCCAGGCTGATAAAAGTCCAGGGCAAGCTGTGACTGCCTTAAAATACTTTCAGCATAAAACGGAACCGATCGGTTCAGCATATCATCAAAAACCTTGGCCACCTGTTCATTAAACTCAAACGGACCTATCTTTTCTTTTTTATTTGCAAATACTGTGTCTTTATCCAACATACCGTGTCTTTATCCATTATTGATATCCATTAAAATAATATTTTATACGCTTTTATATTATTCTGGTAATAAGTGCAAGAATGCTTGACACAGCATTGGATTATCCCTTGACTCAGGTTGTTCCATAATGATATTTAAATTCAAGTCAATCTTCAAAAGTTCTGGTCAAAAGCGACTAATGCTGACTCAATATTAAATTGGGAGGAAACAAAGATGGAAATTGTTGGAATTGATGTTGGATTTGGTTTTACTAAAGCATATAATGGCACAAATTCTATCATATTCAAATCACTCATTGGTGATGCAACAGATATTCAATTTCGTTCTTTACTGGGTGATGAGTCTTCCTCTTCAAACATCCATATCACCCTGGATGATAAATCTTATTTTATCGGCAGTTATGCAGAGCTTCAATCCAACATCAGGGAATTCACCCTTGACCAGGAAAAACTGCTTGAAGATTTTGTAAAAATTCTAGCCATTACCGCTGCAGGCCTGTGCACAGACACATCAGCGCCCATCAATGTGGTATCCGGTCTACCTGTAGGATACCTGAAAAGAGACAGTAAAAAATTCAAAGAGATGATCCGGGGAGTGCATGAAATCACTTATCACAACCCAGATGGCCAGGATGTTAAAAAACGGGTCCATATAGATAAAATCCACATCATTCCCCAGCCTATTGGGTCGATTTTTAACCTGATCTTTGATGACACAGGCAAGATAAAGGATCGTGGCCTTGCCACCCAGAAACTTGGGGTTGTCGATATTGGATTTAAAACCACTGATTTAAGTATTTTTGATCATTTGCAGTATATTGAAAGAGGCTCATCCACAATGGATACTGGGATTTCAAAATGCTTTTCCGTTATTGCCAATAAACTGCGACAGGAAAGCAATATCAGTATTGAATTATTCAGGATGTTCAAATTTATAGAATCCGGGATGATCAAAATCCGGGGCAAAGAATATAATATTTCAAACCTTAAAAAACGGGTTTACAGTCATTCAGCAGCAGCCATTGCCTCTGACCTCAACCGGCTGTGGGAAAATGACTGGGACATTGATTCCATAGTGCTCTCTGGTGGCGGCAGCGTCGAACTGGCAGAATATTTAAACCCCAATATCGAGGGAAACGTTATCCCTATTCCAAAAGATGTAGATGCCCGGTTCAACAATGTCCAGGGATATTGTAAATTTGGAAGATATAAATGGGGATATTCCAAATATATTAAGGACGGCCAGGAACAAAAACAAAGCTTGAAACAAAAACAAAGCCAGGAAACCCCGGCTGGGGAGCCTACAAAAAAAGATGAGGATGCCGCCCAAAAGGATGAAGATGCCGCCAAAAAGCCGGCAGGTGGGCTTTCCTGGCTTCGCCGCCAGAGTTAAGCTGCCCCAATTAAAAAGGTAGGCCAATGAATCAAACCGATTTGAGTAAAGTTTTATCACAGGTTGCAGATGGATCTTTGTCTGTTAGCGATGCAAAAGACCGCCTGAAAAATTTCTCAATAGAAAATATTGATTTTGCCCAGATTGATCATCATCGATCCTTAAGGAAAGGATTTCCTGAGGTTATTTTCGGACAAGGCAAAACCCCGGGCCAGATCATTGGGATCATGGAAGAAATGGCCGCCAATGAAGACATTATTCTGGTCACCCGTATCAACAAAGAAAAAGCAGCCTTGGTTCTTTCCAATTTCAAAGATGCTCAATACTTTGAAGATGCCAGTTTATTGTGGCTTAAAAAACAAGAACCCCAAATCACCGGATTTGGAAAAATTCTTGTGATCACTGCTGGAACATCAGATATCCCTGTTGCAAAGGAGGCTTTGCTGACTGCCCAGGCCATGGGCAACCAGGTTGAATCAATTTATGACGTTGGGGTGGCCGGGATTCACCGGCTGTTTGCTCATAACGATAAGATTTCCAATGCAGCAGTGATCATTGTGGTGGCCGGGATGGAAGGCGCCCTTCCCAGTGTGGTTGCAGGAATGGTGCGTGCCCCTGTCATTGCTGTACCAACCAGCATTGGATATGGCACCAGTTTCGGGGGAATGACAGCCCTTTTAGGAATGCTCAATTCCTGCAGTTCAAATATTGCCGTAGTTAATATTGATAATGGATTTGGCGCCGGGTTTATGGCCTCATCCATCAATCATGTGGCATCTGATCAGCAATAAGGGTTCACTCAAAAATATCAAAACTGACGTCTTAAAAAGAGAGCCTCTTTATTTCAAAAAAGATCATAATTTTGCTTTCCTGACAAACTGCTCATATTCTTGCTTGATTGCATCCAATTTTAATGAAAACGATTCCATATCCTGATTTTTTGCCTGGGTTTCCAGATCCAAAGCAGCGCAGCGCAATCGTTCTGCGTTGACATTTGCTGCCGTGCCTTTAAGTGCATGAGCTTTAGATCTAACCATTTCAGTATCATCTGTTTGTATGGCCAAGGTAAGATCTTGTATGAGTTCTGGTCCCTCTTCGGTAAAAGATTCTAGTATAAGATCCATTAGTTCTTCATCACCGCCAAACCGTTCAAACAGCTTTTCCCGGTCAAAGCAGAGTATAGCATCATCATTGTCTGAATCTGGAATCACATTATCTGATTCCAAACCATCTAAATCTTTATCTATATCTTCTATATTTCCACCAATTGCTTCAAAAGCTTTTTCAGGTTGTGGCATTTTAATATCATTTTGATTTAATACAGGGTCTTTCAAATTAGAAGCAATCTTTTTGGCCAGGATATCAGGTTCCACCGGCTTGGCAATAAAATCATCCATGCCGGCATCAAAACATTTCTTCCGGTCGCTTTCAAATGCATTCCCTGTCATGGCCACGATGGGAACATGATCTGTTTTGGATTCTTGTTCATATTCCCTGATTTTTCGGGTGGCTTCAAACCCGTCCATAATCGGCATTTGACAGTCCATAAGGATGAGATCATAAGCATTTTGTTTTTGTTTTTCTACTGCCTCCTTACCATTTATTGCCGCATCTGTCTTATACCCCATTTTTTCAATCAAGGCTTTTGCCATCAGTCGGTTCGTTGCCATATCTTCTACAATTAGAATATTTCGAAGATGTTTCTTGTTCTCAAGGATACTATATTTGGTAATAATAGGAAGATTGACAGCACCTGTGGAAAATGGTCGGGATAGAACCGCCCGCATGGTATCTGCCAGCAATGATTTTTCAACCGGTTTACTTAAAAACGCTGAAAATCCGATCTCTTCAAATCGTCGGGCATCTCCTTTTTTACCCACTGAAGTGAGCAGCATCATTTTGGTTTCTTGATGCAGTTTTTCTTGAAAAATCTTTTTACCCAGAGATTCGCATATGATATCACATTCCTTGGCTTCGGTAATAACCAGATGATAGGGTTGTTTTTCCTCACTGGCCCATTTGAGCATTTCAAAGGCTTCAATTTCATCAAACGCCTGCTCATAGTCAATATTTAAACCAATCAAGTTATTTTCAAAAGTTTTCCCTAAACTTGCTCCATCACTTAAAATGAGCACTTTGCTCTTTTCAATATCCACAAAGGAAGCAGCGACCTTTTTTTCTTCTTCTGATTGTTTGTCAAGCGTCAGTGTGAACCAGAAAACAGAACCGATCATGTCAATACTTTCGACCCCCATCTTGCCCTGCATTTTTTCGACCAAAAGTTTTGATATGGTTAAACCCAACCCTGTACCGCCATATTTTTTGGTAATGGATGAATCTGCCTGGGTAAAGGATTGAAATAACTTGTCAATCTGGTCTTCTTTGATACCAATGCCGGTATCTTCCACACAAAATTTAAGCGTGGCTTTTTTCTTATCCTCAGATTCTACTGAAACACTGAGACTGACCTGACCGGATTCAGTAAATTTTACTGCATTGCCGGTCAGGTTAAGGATAATTTGACGGATCCGGGCAATATCACCTTTTAGCAGACAGGGTACAATTGAATCAATGGAATATACAAAATCAATCCCCTTTTGACGGGCTAATAACCCAGGCAAAGAAACAATATCTTTTATGGCCAGTTCCAGATCAAACCCCCGTATATCCAGTTCAAGTTTTCCTGCTTCAATTTTTGACAGATCCAGAATATCATTCACAATGGACAATAACGCCCGGGCACTGCTGTAGACAATATCGGCGTAATTTCGTTGTTCTTCATCAAGTTCTGAGTCTAAAAGAACATGCATCATGCCGATGATTCCGTTCATGGGATTTCGAATTTCATGACTCATATTGGCTAAAAATTCATCTTTGGCCTGTAAAGCATGTTTGGCATCTTCAACAATAGCTATCGATTCCTGCCTGGCTTGATCAAGCATGATTCCTGATTTATTTGCCTGATTTAAAAAAACTATCATGGCGCCGGAAAAACAACCAAAAAATGTCAGCAGATGATAAAACCTGAATGCACTGATATTCACCAGGGTTTGGGAAAGAAAAAACTCCAGATGATAGACTTGCCCCAAGTAGTTCACCAGGATAAGACCAAAAGCTGTGCCAAGATAAATCATCTTGTTTTTACTCTGATCAAACACGCTGACCAACAAGGGAATAAAAAACAGCATAAAAATGCCAATGGAATATAATCCACCGGTTTTATAACATAACAATGCCACATAAATCAGATAAGAAATGACAAGTCCATGTCTGGAAAAAACCGGATATTTTTTATTTAAATAATAGATGTTAGCCCCAGAAAATGACAAAATCACCAGACAGAGGACAAACAAAGAGACCACCTGCAATTTTATAAATAAAATAGCCTGAAAAACAAGCAACCCTGAGAAAAACAAGGAGAATACTTTCACATTTTTGATTCCATTCATGAGTGATCTTTTACCATTTTATTGTTAGTGCCTGACAGAATATTTTCTTGTTTTTTTTGACAGAAAATATTCTGCGAAAGGCACTTATACCCCCTTGTGGGGTGTTAGTAATGCTTGATCGTGAACACGTTATTCTTTGTGAAATAATTCATAACGTATTGAAGTTGTATAACAAGCAAAAATTATATAAAAACCATGGGTTGATTGTCAAATTTATTTTAAATAAACTATTTTAAACCAAACTTAAATTTATTTCTTGACTTTGGTATTTTTATATACCATAACGATTTTAATAAGAATAAAGACAAATTATGAAAATAAATATTTTGAACATACTACTAGTCCTTATTATCGTGGAGGTCCTTATTGGAACCTCCGGACGAAGGGGCTCGTAGTGGCATAAACTTTAAATAAACTTTAAAAGCCGTTATCAGCCCCAACCGGGCAGATAACGGCTTTTTTCGTTTGGAGGAATTTTAAAAAACATGAGAAGCCATATTGCAACAAAAGGAATTGCCCGGGCACCCCACAGAAGCCTGTTTAAAGCCATGGGGTTTACAGACAGAGAAATCAGTCAGCCCCTGATTGGCATTGCAAACTCAGCCAACGAGTTAATTCCCGGCCATATGCATCTGGATAATATTGTAAAAGCAGTTAAATCCGGTGTCAGTATGGCCGGTGGGACGCCTATGGAATTTTCCACGATTGGTGTATGTGATGGCATTGCCATGAACCACAAAGGCATGCATTATTCTCTTGCCTCCAGAGAACTGATAGCCGACTCCATTGAGGTGGTGGCCACGGCCCATCCATTTGATGCTATTGTCATGGTTCCCAATTGTGACAAGATCATCCCTGGCATGCTCATGGCAGCTGCCCGATTGAATATCCCGGCGATCTTTATCAGTGGGGGGCCCATGCTGGCCGGCATCCATCCTGATAAAAAAGGCCAGAAAATTGATCTGATAACTGTATTTGAAGCGGTCGGTGCGGTTCAGTCCGGAAGAATGACCGAAGATCAGCTTCTGGCTATTGAAAATGCTGCCTGTCCAACCTGTGGGTCGTGCGCGGGCATGTTTACAGCAAATTCAATGAATTGCCTGACTGAAGCCATCGGCATGGCCCTGCCTGGAAATGGAACCATCCCGGAACCCATGTCCGAAAGAATTCGCCTGGCCAAACAAACCGGCATACAAATCATGGAGTTATTAAAAAATAATATCACTCCGGATAAAATTTTGACCAAAGATGCTTTTTTAAATTCCCTGGCTGTGGATATGGCTCTTGGGTGTTCCACCAACACTGTTTTGCATTTAAAAGCATTGGCCAAAGAAGCCAACCAAAAAATTCCTCTGGACCTGATCAATGAAGTCAGTAAAAAAACCCCTCATCTGTGTTCCTTGAGCCCGGGTGGTCCTGATCATATACAGGACCTGAACTTTGCAGGCGGTATTCCGGCATTGATGAAAGAACTTGCCGACCACGGTATGCTCAACACCAATTGTATGACGGTCACCGGACAAACATTGGGTCATAACCTTGAAACTGTTGTTAAAAAAGACCAGCAGGTCATTCGTCCCATTGAAAACCCGTATCATAAAGAAGGCGGCCTGGCTGTTCTATTTGGCAATCTTGCTTCAGAAGGATGTGTGGTCAAGCAATCAGCCGTTCTGGATGCCATGCTTCAACATCAAGGGCCGGCAAGGGTCTTTAATTCTGAAGAAGATGCAACCAAAGCCATTATGACCAACCAAATTAAAAAAGGCGATGTGATTGTCATCCGGTATGAAGGACCGGCCGGAGGACCTGGTATGCGCGAAATGCTCACCCCGACATCAGCTATTGCAGGCATGGGCCTGGATGAAACCGTCGCCCTGATCACTGACGGCAGATTCTCCGGCGGATCAAAAGGCGCTTCCATTGGTCATATTTCTCCTGAAGCAGCCCAGGGTGGCTTGATTGCAGTGATCCAAGAAAATGATCAGATTAAAATTGATATACCAGCCAAGACGATTGAACTGCTGGTATCAGAACAAGACATTGAAAAACGATTTTCAAAATGGAAAAAGCCGGAACCAAAAATTAAAACCGGATATATGGCCCGCTATGCAGCAATGGTTAGTTCCGCAGGCAATGGCGCCGTATTTAAAGATATTCTTTAGGAGATAAAAATGAAACTTTCAGGGTCCCAGATTTTAATCAAAATGATTAAGGCGGAAGGCATTGACACCATCTTTGGATATCCTGGTGGAGCTGTCATTGATATCTACGACACTCTTGCCAAACAAAATGACCTGAGGCATATTCTTGTACGCCATGAGCAAGCCGCTGTCCATGCAGCCGATGGCTATGCCAGGGCAAACAAATCTGTTGGTGTTGCCCTGGTGACCTCGGGCCCTGGTGCGACCAATACCATCACTGGAATTGCATCGGCACATTCTGACTCCATCCCCATTGTTATCTTTACCGGCCAGGTTCCCACGGCTTTGATCGGAAATGATGCCTTTCAGGAAGTGGATACTGTGGGAATCACACGACCCTGTACCAAGCATAATTATCTGGTTAAAAATGTTGAAGACCTGGCACAGATCATCAAAGAAGCGTTCTATCTGGCCCGCACCGGCAGACCCGGACCGGTTCTGGTTGATCTGCCAAAAGATATTCAACAGACCATAATTGATTTTATTGAACCTGAAGAAATCTCTTTGCGGTCTTATAATCCAACGGTTAAGCCAAACAAAAAAATGCTTAAAAAAGTGGCAAATATGATTGGTCGTTTCAAACGGCCGGTAATCTTTGCCGGTGGCGGGGTCATCCTTGCCCAGGCATCAGAAGAACTCACCCAGCTTGCAAGAATGACACAAATCCCTGTAACTGCTTCACTTATGGGACTGGGTGCTTTTCCCGGTTCTGATCCATTGTGGCTGGGAATGCTGGGAATGCATGGCACCTATCGGGCCAACATGAGTATTGGAAACTGTGATTTAATGATTGCAGTGGGTGTTCGTTTTGATGATCGGGTCACTGGAAACATTGAAAAATTTGCTCCGGATGCAACCATCATCCAGATTGATATTGATCCTACCTCTATTCATAAAAATATTGAGGTTCAATACCCCATTGTTGGAGACTGTAAGATTGCTCTTGGGGGAATAGTCAAATTGCTGGAAGAGAAGAATCCAGATGATTTAAAAAATGATCGTCCCCAATGGCTGGGGCAGATTGAAGCATGGAAAAAAACCACTCCATTAAAATATGCAATGAACAAAGAGATCATCAAGCCCCAATATGTAGTTGAAAAACTCTATGAATTAACCAAAGGGGAGGCCATTATTACCACCGAGGTCGGTCAGAACCAGATGTGGGCGGCTCAATATTATCATTTTGACAAACCCAATCATTTTATCACATCCGGTGGTCTGGGAGTTATGGGGTTCGGCCTTCCGGCAGCCATTGGTGCGAAAGCGGCCTGCCCGGATAAATTGGTTATTGATATAGCCGGAGATGGCTCCATTCAAATGAATATCCAGGAATTAATGACTGCCATTGAATCCAAAATCGATGTAAAGATAGTTATTTTAAACAATAAATTTTTGGGTATGGTTCGACAATGGCAGGAAATCTTCTATGATAAAACTTATTCGTCAACCAACATGGAGAACGCTCCTGATTTTGTAAAACTTGCCCAGGCTTATGGTGCCACCGGGTTAAGATGCTCAAACCCGGCAGACGTTGAATCGGTTCTCTCACAGGGTTTAAACACAAAAGGAACTGTGGTTATGGACTTTGTTGTTGATAGAGAAGAATCTGTCTACCCCATGGTTCCGGCGGGTGGAGCAATCACGGATATGCTCCTGGTTTAACCCAATTCGATAAAGGATATAACAATGAAAACAGACAGCTATTTACTTTCCATTCTGGTAGATGATGAACCCGGGGTTCTATCCCGCATTTCAGGACTTTTTTCAGGACGAGGCTTTAATATTGACTCTTTAAGTGTTGCCAGAACAGCAGAACCACATGTGTCAAGAATCACTATGGTTACCCATTGTGACTCCAAAATTATTGAACAGATTAAAAAGCAACTGCACAAATTGATTAATGTTATTACAGTGAATGATCTCACCGACGAAAAATACGTCCACCGCCAGCTGGCATTGATTAAGGTCAATGCTCAACCGGAAAAAAAAGCAGATATTTTAAGAGTTGTGGATATTTTCAGGTGCAAGATTGTGGATGTGGGACTATCCCATTATACCATTGAAGTATCCGGAGACAATGAAAAACACGAAGCTATCCTCTCATTGTTACAGCCCATGGGCATTATTGAAATTGCATCCACCGGTGCCATTGCCCTGGCCCGGGAAAATAGTAAAGGCTGAAAATAACTTATCGGTTTTTAACAGGACATTTAATGGAAAAAATACTTATATACGATACTACATTGCGGGATGGCATGCAGGGAGAGAATATTTTCTTTTCTCCCGAAGACAAGGTTAAGATTGCCAAAAGGTTAGATGATGTTGGTATCCATTATATAGAAGGGGGATGGCCCGGTTCCAATCCCGGGGCCCGGCATTTTTTTGAAATGGCCCAGAATATTGAATTTAAACACGCAAAAATAGCCGCTTTTGGCTCCACTCGAAGGCCGGGGGAAACGGTTGAATCTGATGCCAACCTTAAGGCATTAATCGACAGTAATGCACCGGTGATCACCATTTTTGGAAAATCATGGGATCTGCATGTGGAATCCATCATGCAAAACACCCAAACCGAAAACCTTGCCATGATCAAAGAAAGCATAGCCTTTCTTTTAAACCATGATCGAGAAATCATCTACGATGCAGAACATTTTTTTGATGGATATAAATCCAACCCGGATTTTGCAATAAAAACGCTTGAAGCAGCAGTTGAAGGCGGTATAAAAACGATTGTTTTGTGTGATACCAATGGCGGGTCTTTACCCTGTGAAATTGAAAGTATCACCAGAAAAGTATTGGATCATTTTAAAACCAACAAACCCGATACCATTAAAGGTCCTGATGGTAACCTTATTTTCGGTATCCATACCCACAATGATAGTGCCATGGCAGTGGCCAATGCCATCACTGCTGTCCATGCCGGAGCAAGAATGGTCCAGGGAACGGTGAACGGATATGGCGAACGGTGCGGAAATGCAGATCTCATCTCAATCATTCCTATCCTGTCATTAAAGATGAACAGATCCTGTATGACAGAGGCCAACCTTAAAAAGATGACCAATCTTTCACGGTTTATCTCTGAAACAGCCAATATTCCGCCGAATAATTCACGACCTTTTGTGGGAAGAAGCGCATTTGCCCATAAGGGGGGGGTCCATGTCAGTGCCATCATGAAAAATCCTCAATCCTATGAGCACATACAACCGGAAAAGGTGGGTAATGAACGACGGGTAATTGTGTCTGAACAATCCGGGAAAAGTAATATTGAATACAAAGCAAAGGAGCTGGGTATTGATTTAGACCCGGACAACGGCAGAAGCCAGATTATCGTTTCCAGCATTAAAGAACTTGAAGATTACGGGTATGAATTTGATGCGGCCGAGGGATCATTAAAACTGCTCATGGAAAAGCTGACCGGTCAATTTGTCCCCCATTTTGAACTTGAATCTTTCAGAGTCATCGTTGAAAAAGATAAGGAACGGCCCTGTTATTCCTATGCCATGATCAAAATACGGGTGGGCGATAAAACCGAAATCACATCAGCAGAAGGCGAAGGACCGGTAAGCGCTCTGGATAATGCGTTAAGAAAAGCGTTGTCTTATATCTATCCCCAGATTAATGACATGCATCTGGTGGATTTTAAAGTCCGTGTCATTGACGGAATGGACGGTACAGATGCAAAAGTCCGTGTTTTGATTGAATCCCGGGATGAAAATAATATCTTTTCAACCATCGGGGTTTCCGAAGATATCATTGAAGCAAGCTGGCAGGCCCTGGCCGACAGTTTTCAATATAAACTCTCATTAGACAATAAAAATAAGGCAGAACAAAATGACAGATGACAATCAGATTATCATTTTTGATACCACATTAAGAGATGGGGAACAATCACCCGGCGCAAGTATGAACCAGGCTGAAAAGCTCAGGATTGCCACCCAGCTTGAAAAGCTGGGAGTCAATGTGATCGAGGCAGGATTTCCTGCTGCATCCGTTGGAGACTTTGAAGCAGTTCAAGCCATAGCCAACACCCTGAAAAAAACCCAGATTGCCGCCCTTTGCCGGGCCAGTGAAGCTGATATCAATAGAGGGTGGGAGGCAGTTAAAAATGCTGTATTTCCTAGAATTCACACCTTTATTGCCACATCAGAACTTCATATGAAGTACAAACTTCAGATGGATGCAGACCAGGTATTGGAACAGGCCATAAAATCGGTAAAACTGGCTAAATCATATACAGATAATGTGGAATTTTCTGCTGAAGACGGTTCCCGGTCTGATCCTGATTTTTTGTGCAAAATTTTTGAAGCGGTCATTCAAGCCGGAGCCACCACCTTGAACCTTCCAGACACGGTTGGATATGCAATCCCTGAAGAATTTGGCCAATTGGTGAAATACGTCATGAAAAATACCCCCAGCATGAACAAGGCGATTTTAAGTGTTCACTGCCATAACGACCTGGGACTGGCCACCTCCAACACCCTTGCTGCCATTAAAGCCGGTGCCCGGCAGGTGGAAGTCACCATCAACGGTATAGGAGAGAGAGCAGGAAACACTTCCATGGAAGAAGTGGTCATGGCATTGCATACCCGGCCCAATTTCTTTCCCCAGACCACCTCCATCGATACCACAAGAATTTATCCCACCAGCCGATTGGTCAGCATGATCACCGGAATTCTGGTACAGCCCAACAGAGCGATTGTTGGCGCAAATGCCTTTGCCCATGAAGCGGGTATACACCAGGATGGGGTATTAAAAAACCCAATGACCTATGAAATCATGAAACCGGAAACCATCGGCTTAACCACCAACAACCTGGTTTTAGGAAAACATTCCGGTCGTCATGCGCTTAATTCTCATATCCAGGAGATGGGCTATGAGCTGTCCAAAGAAGAATTGGACAAAGTGTTTGATAAGTTCAAACGGCTGGCAGACAAGAAAAAGAACATCCAGGATGAAGATATAGAAGCTCTGATCAACGAAGGAATATTAAGAAGTACGGAAACCTTCTGCCTTGAATACCTTCATATTGTCTCAGGAACCACGGTTTTCCCCTCAGCCTGTGTGCAGATCAATATCAATGGCCGCCCCATTAAAGGAGAATTGGGAGGTAACGGTCCAATTGATGCGGTCTTTAATATTATTTCCAAGCTGACCGGAACCAAGTCTGAACTGCTTCGTTTTACCATTTCAGCCCTGACAGAAGGAACTGATGCCCAGGGTGAAGTAACTGTCCGATTAAAGGAAGACGGCCTGATTGCCCTGGGCAAAGGGGCTGATCCGGATATTATTACTGCCAGCGCCCTGGCCTATATCAATGGCCTGAACCGGCTGGAATACTTAAAAAAACACCCGTCAGTAAAAGTCTGATTCCTTTAAAAGAGATATCTCACAAACAAAGCCATTTTAAATTAATTTTGAAATGGCTTTGTTTTAAAACAGCAAACAGGAACTATTTTTAAATCACATCACTCTGATTTTAAAACAGATAAAAATGCAGACTGCGGGATTTCAACAGATCCCACCATTTTCATGCGTTTCTTACCTTTTTTCTGTTTTTCCAATAATTTGCGTTTACGAGAAATATCACCGCCATAACATTTTGCAGTCACATCTTTTCTATATGCGGATACGGTTTCCCGGGCAATTATTTTTCCGCCAATGGCCCCCTGGATCGCTATTTTAAACTGCTGGCGGGGGATTTCTTCTCTAAGTTTTTTACAAGCCACCCGGGCACGGGCTTCGGATTTATCCTTGTGAATCAACTGGGACAGGGCATCCACCCGCTCGCCATTGATCAAAAAATCAAGTTTTGCCAGATTTGTATCCTGGTATCCTGCAATCTCGTAATCAAATGATCCATACCCTTGAGTCACACTTTTGAGCCGATCATAAAACTCATACACCACTTCAGCCAGCGGCAGTTCAAATTTCATTTCCATCCGGTTGCTGGTCAGGTACTGATAATTTTTGCTGACACCACGAAATTCATGACAAACCTGCATAACATTGCCCATATATTTATCAGGGACAATGATGGATGCATTAATAAACGGTTCCCGAACTTTAGAAATTTCAGCTGGATCAGGATACTGGACCGGATTGTCGATAATTTCAATTGTCCCATCCGTATAAGTGATCTCATACTGAACCGATGGAGAGGTTAAAATCAGGGACACATCATATTCTCTTTCCAGCCGCTCCTGAACCACTTCAAGATGCAGTAATCCCAGAAAACCACACCGATATCCAAATCCCAATGCAGCTGAACTGTCTTTTTCGTAAATCAAAGAAGCATCATTGAGTTTGAGTTTTTCAAGAGCTGCCGTAAGCTCTTCATAATCATCTGCAGCCACCGGATACATGGATGAAAAAACAACCGGGGTCGGCTCTCTGAAACCGCCCAACCTTTTTTCACACCGTCGATCAGCCATGGTCACGGTATCACCGATTTTCACATCACTGATATTTTTTATACCGGCAATAAAATAACCCACCTGGCCTGACACCAGCTCCTTTTGTGGCATACGCAGGATCTGGAACAGTCCCACCTCTTCCACTTTGTATTGGGCATCGTTGGACATAAACAGAATCTTGTCACCCTTTTTTATGTCACCATTAAATATCCTGAAATGAACAATGGTTCCACGAAATGCATCATAATGGGAATCAAAAATCAGGGCCCTGAAAATTGAATCGTCGGTTGATTCCGGAGCAGGAATGCCATCCACAATAGTCTGAAAAATTTTCTCCACACCCAGTCCTGTTTTGCCGGAAACCGCCAGAGCATTTTCTGAATCAAGACCCAGGTCTTCTTCAATCTGATCTCTTGCCCATTCAATCTGGGCTGAGGGCAGATCAATTTTATTGATAATCGGAATAATGGTAAGGTTATGCTCCATGGCCAGATATAAATTGGCCAGGGTCTGGGCTTCCACTCCCTGGCTGGCATCCACCAGGATGAGGGCCCCTTCGCAGGACCGCAACGCCCGGGACACTTCATAAGAAAAGTCAACGTGACCTGGGGTATCAATAAGATTCAAAAGGTATTCCTGCCCATCTTCGGCAATATACGGCAAAGACACGGTCTGACTTTTTATGGTGATGCCCCTTTCTCTTTCGATATCCATGGAATCTAAGATCTGCTCTTTCATATCCCTGTCAGCAATAATACCGGACAACTGGATAAGTCGATCTGACAAGGTTGATTTCCCATGATCAATGTGGGCAATGATACTGAAATTCCGGATATTACTTATATTTAACTTCAATTGGGCTCCAAACTAATATATATTGACAAAATCGACGGTTATAGCTAAATACTATTTTTATACTTTTAGCAATTGCATTAAAAAGTGTCAAGAAAAGCTCGCTCAACAGGGCATAACCCGGAGAAAAAAATGGCATATTCAATTCTGATTGTTGATGATGATTCTGCCATAAAAGAATCTGTAGAAGAATACTTAAAGCTGTTAAACTATGACGTCAAAAGTGTCCTGAATGCTGACCAGGCGCTTAAGATACTGGATACATTCAAAGTAGATGTTGTGCTCACCGATATTATGATGCAGGGGATGGACGGGCTGGAACTCACCAGAAGAATCAAAGAATCCCATAATATTGATGTCATGGTCATGACCGGTTACAGTGCTGAATATTCTTATGAAGAAGCGGTCCAGGCCGGTGCCAGCGATTTTATTTTCAAACCCTTCCGGTTTGAAGAATTAGATCTTAGAATCAAACGAGTGCTGCGGGAAGCCGGGTTTAAAAAAGAACGGCTCAAGCTGTTAAAAGAACTTGAAAAACTGGCCATCACGGATGCATTAACCGGGCTGTACAATTCACGCCATTTTTTTTCCCAGATAAAAACAGAAATCGAAAGATACCATCGTTACTCAAGACCATTATCTTTACTCATTATCGATATCGATTTTTTCAAAGACTATAACGATACCTGGGGACACTTGGAAGGTGACAGGGTCCTCCACGGAATCGGTAACACCATTACAGACTGTATGCGATCCATGGATTCAGCCTATCGATATGGTGGAGAAGAATTTGCCATTTTGCTGCCGGAAACCAAAATTCAAAAAGCCTGTGTTGTAGGAGCCAGAATAAAAGATAATATCAACGCTCAGGTCTTTGAACCTGAACCAGGGAAAAAACAATCCATCACCGTTAGTATCGGTGCCACTGAACTGGTTGTCGGTGAGGATTTCAGATCCTTTATCAGTCGGACCGACAAAGCCCTTTACAAATCCAAAGAAACCGGCCGAAACAAGCTTACCTATATTCTTTCACAACCAAAAGCTGAATAGTGTTTGAACGAAAACTTACCCATCTGCGGCGTTACTTCACAATTCTAAAATCCTCATGTACAGTAGTACACTCCGGTTTCAGAATTCCTTGTGCCTTGCATATGGACAACTTTTCGCCCAAACACCGGGTTTTCGGTCAGGCACTAAATAATCTTCATGGAAGTTATTTTGGCAAAAATATTTAAAGTGTTTCGATCCGCATACTGATATCCACTGCCTGTGCATGGTGCGTTAATGCGCCACAAGAAATAACATCCACACCTGTTGCTGCTATCTTATTCAAGGTTTTCAATGAAACATTCCCGGATGCTTCAACCACTGCCCGGCCTTGAATATATTTTACCGCCAGGGCCATGTGCTCATAATCCATATTATCCAGCATAATGACTTCAGCACCAGCCTCAACCGCTTCTCTGACTTCATCCATACAGGTCACTTCAACCTCTATTTTCATCAAATGCGAGGTCCGTTCCCTGACTGCCTTTACCGCATTTTTTATGGAACCGGCCACAGCAATATGATTATCTTTGATCAAAATACCATCATACAGGGACATTCGATGATTTTTTGCCCCCCCTGCCCTGACCGCTTCTTTTTCAAGAATCCTTAACCCGGGTGTTGTTTTTCTTGTGTCACAAAGCCGAACCTTGTCTGAGTCCAGTTCATCCACATAGGCACGGGTCAATGTTGCAATACCTGACAGGCGCTGCAAAAAATTCAAGGCCACCCGTTCGCCTTTTAACAAGGCCAGAAGATCACCTTCTACCTTGAAAAAAATCTCACCATTTTTAATTTTATCGCCGTCTGAGAACAAAGAATAACACTCGCACTCAGGATCAAGCAGTTTGAACACCCGCTTTGCGACAGCAACGCCGGCCAGAACAAAGGGTTCTTTAGCCACAATAATGCCTTTTCCTGAAAAGGATTCAGACAAAATGGATTCTGTTGTCAGATCCCCTAAACCTGAATCTTCAAAAAGGGCCAGTTTGATGATATTTTCTATAGTATTCATTAGGCTCACTTCATTTGCTGGATACGGTTAAGATTTTCCTTTAGTTTATTATTTTTTTCTTCCAGATCTGCATGCTGTATTTTAACTTTATTAATAACCTCTTCGGGTGCTTTTTCAAGAAAACTTTCATTGTGCAATCGTTTTTGTACACCCAAAAGTTCCTTGGTATTTTTTTCAAGATCTTTTTCCAATCGCTTGATTTCAACATCAAAATCAATCACCCCTTCCAAAGACACAAAACTTGTTGTGTTGGCGGTAACACAAGAAGCACAAGATTGTGGGATATTCTCTTTATCGCAAAAGAAAAGGCTTTCCAATGTAGCCAGATTGACAATAATTGATTTGTTTTCAGCAATAATGATCTTTTCTTGTTCATCTTGAGTATACGTCAGCACCTTAATCTTCATGGATGGCTGAATATTCATCTCACTTCTGATATTCCTGATACCGGAGATCAAATCAAATACAAACCCCATCTTTGTTTCAACACTATCGTTTTTAAATGTACTATATACTTTTGTATCATAGGGATATGAGGCATGCATGATCGATCCGCTGGTAGCTGGTAAGATATTGTAAATTTCTTCTGTCACAAACGGCATAAACGGATGAAGCATCACCAGGGTATCTTCTAAAACCTTAGCCAGAACACTTCGGGTACAATCCCTTCTTTGCGGGCCCTCTTTTTCATAAATGGCGGGCTTGGCCGCTTCCAGGTACCAGTCGCAGAACTCATGCCATACAAACTGGTAAACAGATGAGGCCGCCTCATTAAACCGATAATTTTCAATCCCCTCTTTTACCGCCAGCGAGGTATGGGCACAGCGGGACAGAATCCATTTGTCCACAAGAGTGAGTTTATTATCATCAATCCGTATATCTTTTTGAGTAATATGCATCAAGGCAAACCGAGACGCATTCCAGAGTTTATTGACAAAATGACGATACCCTTCCACTCTTGATTCAGACATTTTCACATCACGCCCCTGGGCTGCAAAAGCAACCAGCGTAAATCTGAATGCATCTGACCCATATTCATCAATCACCTTTATCGGATCAATGACATTACCTGTGGACTTACTCATTTTCTTACCATGCTCGTCCCGAACCAGGGCATGGATATAAACATCGTTAAACGGAACTTCGTCCATGCAATGCAGCCCCATCATCATCATCCGTGCCACCCAGAAAAAGAGGATATCAAATCCTGTGACCAGTACATTGGTGGGATAAAAGGTCTTTAATAAATCGGTTTCATTGGGCCATCCCATGGTGGAAAACGGCCAAAGCGCACTGGAAAACCAGGTATCCAGCACGTCGGTCTCCTGAACCATGTCTTTTGAACCGCATTTGGGACATTGGGTGGGATCAATTTCTTCCACAATAGTTTTGTTACAGGCTGAACATTGCCATACTGGGATCCTGTGACCCCACCAGATCTGCCGGGATATACACCAGTCCTTAATATTGTCCATCCACTCAAAATATGTCTTGGACCAGTTATCCGGGATAATCCGGGTGCGACCCGAGCGAACCGCTTCAGAGGCTTTTTGGGCCAATGGTCCCACTCTGACAAACCATTGTTTGGAAATCGAAGGTTCTACAACAGTGCTGCAGCGATAGCAATTGCCGACTTTATGCTTTATCGGCTCTTTTTTAACCAGCAGTCCCAATTCACTCAAGGCGTCAACTACATTTTTACGACATTCGAATCGATCCTGCCCCTGGAACTGCCCTGCCCCATCCATCATGATCCCGTCATCATCAATAACCTTTAATTTTTCAAGATTATGTTTTTCACCCAGGGTAAAGTCATTTGGATCATGGGCAGGTGTCACCTTTAAGGCACCGGTACCAAATTGAATATCCACATAATCATCTTTGATAATCGGAATAACTCTGTGGGTTAAAGGAAGTTTGACCTCGGTGTATTCAAGGTCTTTAAAGCGGTCATCATTGGGATTAACTGCTACTGCGGTATCACCGAACATGGTTTCCGGCCGCGTCGTTGCAACGATAAGTCCTTGTTTTTTACCCACAAACGGATAACGGATATAATATAGATATGAGTCTTGTTCTTCGTATTCAACTTCAATATCAGCTATGGCTGTACGGCATCTGGGGCACCAGTTGACAATGTACTGGCCCTGATAAATCAGATCTTCTTTATAGAGCCGGACAAATACTTTGCGAACCGCATCAGACAGGCCTTCATCCATGGTAAAGCGTTCACGATCCCAGTCGCAGGATGCGCCCAACCGTTTCATCTGATTAATAATAGCGCCACCGGATTTCTCTTTCCACTTCCAGACCTCTTTGATGAACGCATCTCTTCCCAGTTGATCTCTTGTCTTGCCTCTGGCGGCAAGATCTTTTTCCACCACATTCTGGGTGGCAATCCCGGCATGGTCTGTTCCCGGCATCCACAGGACATTATATCCCAAAAGCCTTCTGTATCGGCACATGACGTCCTGGACAACATTATTCAATGCATGGCCCATGTGAAGGACACCTGTGACGTTCGGCGGTGGAATGACTATAGAAAAGGAAGGTTTATCACTCTTATCATCAGCACTGAAAAATTTATTATCCAGCCAGTATTTATACCATTTTTGCTCAATACCTGACGGCTCATATCCTTTATCCAGAGAATCAGAACCCATAAAATAACTCCTCACACCCATATTAATGAAAAAGGGGATTATGTGATAATCCCCATCAATTATATATATTTATATGCACTGTCTAAACTTAAGACAGTTTAAATCTGATCAAGGGCCTGCTTTAAACGCGCCTTGATCTGATCGATTTCCTGTTCAATTACTTTGCTCATAACTTGTGAAAACATGACATCGAATTTGTCACCAAACTTTTTCTCAATGACCCTTTCCAATGCGTCTTCCAATGCTTCCGGACTCACACTCAGTTCCTGTATATCTTCAACAGGACCAGGCGGTTCAATGGCCAGACTGTTGTCGACATCAAGGTCGTCATCAGATTCAATATCCAATCCTGAACCCAGCCCCAGGCCTTGTTCAAGTTCAGGCTCATCAATTTCCAACTCAGACTCAGGTTCATCAAATTCAAACTCAGATTCATCACTTTCGTTTTCAACAATCTGCGTCAATTCAATGATATCATCATCTTCACCAGGACTTGAATCGTCAGTCACAATATCAATTAATTCAAGGATATCATCATCTTTTTGCTCATCGGAAAAATCATCATCCCAGTTGATCATATCGGTCATAAAGGCCTCACTTTATTCGATATTAAAAACAATGCCCAGTCCAGTCTTTAAGGACAACAAAAAATACCAAAGTGCAATCAAAGTGTCAACTAATTAAAATTGTCAAAACCATTGGCCTTAACCTTAACCTGAACCTTAACCTTGGCTGGTCCAAAAAATGAGTTTACAATAACCTGACTTTGTTTTAAACAATCCTAATGAACTATAGAATATCGCAAAAGTTTTTAATCTCTAAAATTGAACCCTTACCCTTCAAAACAACCATTGAAGATCAGGATGCCAGGCATATCTTTAAAGTCTTAAGATTAGGACCCGAAGCGACCATCAGTGTCACAGATGGAAAAGGCAAAGATTATATTGCCACCATTCTTTCTGCCTCATCTTCTATAATTGATATTCAGATTACCAGAGAACAAACAACATCAACTGAATCTCCTCTTCAGATCACACTATGTTCCGGTATGCTCAAAGATAGAAAAATGGACCTTGTGATCAAGCATGTGGTCCAGCTGGGAATTTTTCAATGGATACCATTCTTTTGCGAACGCTCCATTCCCTCCCCGAATACTAATAAACTCAGAAACCGGCATAAAAGGTGGGAAACCATTGCAAAAGAATCGTTAAAACAATGCAATCGAAGTCGCCTGGTTGATATTGCAAAACCCGTCTCTTTTAAAGATTTACTGCTCAATACCTTTGACCACGACCTTAAAATTGCTTTCTGGGAAAAAGCCACACAACCTTTGGCAAACCTTAAAACCACACAGACACATCCAAAGGTCGTCATTTTGATCGGACCCGAAGGCGGGTTTTCAGAAAACGAAATCCAAATGGCCCAGACAAAGGGTTTCTCATCCTATTCTTTAGGCCCCAGAATTTTACGGGCAGAAACCGCCTCTATTGCAAGCTGTACCCTGATTCAACACCTTTTAGGCGATATCTAAAAAGATTGATTCCCACAATTTCCCCTTGACATCAATAGCCAAAAATCATATAAACCCTTCTGTTGATTGGGCCCAGGTAGCTCAGTCGGTAGAGCAGGGGACTGAAAATCCCCGTGTCGGCAGTTCAATTCTGTCCCTGGGCACCACAACATAAAAGGCTTTCAGTGAATTTCACTTAAAGCCTTTTGTCTTTTGCCGTTTAAAAATTCCACAGGTAAAGGCAGGAATTCGCATTTTATTCTTTTGATTGTTATTGTTAGTGCCTTACAGAATATTTATCTTGTTTTTTTTGACAGAAAATATTCTGCGAAAGGCACTTATACCCCCTTGTGGGGTATTAGAAATTATTGAGACGCTTTATCAATATCGACTATTTTTATACCCTTGCTATATTCCCGTGTTTCATATTTTGTAATATTCATGAGTTTTCTTGTTAGAATCTTAATTCTGTCTACCTGTTCCTTGATTTTATTCACTTTCTCATATAATAAATTGTCTTTAGTAATAGTCATTAGAAAAATTTCAGTGTATCCTGATATGATCATTGCGGGCTGACTCAATTCATGGCACACTGCGCCAGCCATTTCAAGGACGCTCTTTAATTTTTCTCTCTGAATAAATGTCTCTTCAGCCAGTTTGCGCTCACTGATGTCCTGAAGATTTATAATGCTGCCGATAACGTTGTCATCCTTATCCTTATAAGTGGAACCGCTTATGCTGACAGGAATAATATTACCATGCTTGTCATATCTGGCAGTCTCAATTCCAGAGAAAAATTTGCCCGCCAATACCATATCAATCATCTTTTTAGTTTCCGGCCAATTGTCTTCAGGCACAAAATCATCCATTTTTTTATTAATGCGTTCCTCCAGGGACCATTTAAAGACACGGGAAAAAGCGGAATTAAAATAGGTGACCCGTCCTGCATTATCATATACGATAATCGGATCTGCTGCTGCTTCCATGGCTGAACGATATCTTTGTTCGCTTTCAAGGAGCATATCTTCAGTTTTAGTTTTTTCCGTCACATCCCGGTAAATCACAATGCTCCCAATGATTTTGCCACTATGATCCTTGTATGTGGAGGAACTGAGCTGGATAGATAGAACTTTTTTATCTTTAGTGAAGCGCTTGGTTTCTAATGAAAGGATCTTCTCCCCCTGCAACACCCGCCTTAAATTTTTTTGAGTTTCCTGTATATTCTCCTCAGGTACAAAATTTATTTTTTTATTTAAAAGGTCTTCCAGATTCCATCCAAAAAGCTGTGTAAAAGAGGGATTTAAGTAGGTCACTTTGCCTTCGGTGTCATAAAATACAATAGGGTCTGGTACGGCATCCATAACAAAAAAATGTCTGGCTTCACATTCAGACAATGCCTTCTGAGCCTCAAGGCACTTTGTTTTCCATTTCTCCAACTCTGTGTGCAATTGCATTAATGATTTATCTTTGTTTTTCACGTCATCCCTCATATATATATAAATGTAATTAATATGCTGTTTACTCGTCTATATTAGAAGACTTCAATCAAAGATATAAAGCTCATGACCGGATTTCTTTGAAATCTATTGTGATCGAAAGACGTTTGTCAAGGAATTGGTTTGATTTATATTGATCAGATTTTAAATTTATTAAATTCACCTGACCGTTTATTTTGGCTACTGAATTAAAAATTTCGATATTTCATCTTTGGCTGTTTTTTCCATCTCTTTAAAAGACAGTATCATACCAATATCATATTTGTCCGATTCAAACGCTTCGACCCTGACAACGGTACCGATAAGAAGAAGTGGTTCTGACCCTTCAGTGATTGGGATACTGACCTGTATCTTTGTGCCTATGGGTAGCGGTTCTTTGTTTTCAAACAAAATACCCCCCATAGCTATATCTTTGCTCGTTCCTGATAATATGCGGGTGTGATTAAATCCTAATTGTTTTACCTGTAACGCACGGTTGAATTTGATACGTAAAAAACGCCGTTTGTCTTCTTTAAAAAGAGAAATGCTATCCTTGCCGGCACCCTTTGCCCTATAAAGTGCACTGTCAGCCAGGTTTAATAGGTTTTGAGCCTTTTGAGCATCTGCAGGGAAACCAGCAACGCCACCACTTACAGTTATTTGAAGATTTTGATCTTTTATTGTTATTTGCTTTTGCTTAATGGCTTTTCGTAATCTTTCTGATAATAAAAGAGCATTTGTTTTGTAGGTGTTTGGCATAAGGATAACAAACTCATCTCCTCCAAAACATGCTGCAATATCACTTGTTCTGAGTTCTTGAGTTAATGTTTGCGCAACGTTTTTCAATATAATATCACCTGAACAATGGCCAAACGTATCATTTATTCCTTTGAAATCATCAACGTCAAGAAATAGAACTGACAGATCTGTGCTGTTCCGCTTTGCTAATGAAAGATGCTGATTTAGTGTATTTTGAAAATATGCTTTGTTGAATAGTCCTGTAAGATTATCATGGGTAGATTCTTTTTTTGTTTTTTCATATGCGTTTATTTCGACAAGTTTGTGATCTTTTAAAGATTTTTCATATAAACCCGAATAGTCACTGATTGCTGTCATTAAACTTATTTTTCTGTCCAACGCTTTAGATATATTTTCCCGATGCGTAATTATTGCAATCCAATATTTTTTAGCGTCTTCGGAGTCAAGATCAAAATCAGTTAGTATTTGAATAACAACTCGATAAACCTCTTCTCCGTGTTCATAGACAAGTTTATTGAGTTCGTCGATAAAATTATCATCATCAAATATATTTATTCTGCAGTCTAAAACAGATTCTTTGAGTGGCCCCACAATCCCCCTTTTTTTATAAAAAATATTATTATGCATTAAACTATCGCAAAAGTATGATTCGATCAATTTTTTATAATGTGAATTATTAAAATAAGTCAAGTAAAGTTCAAATGATTTTTAAATTTGGGTCGGAAAAACTGTGTTAAGGTATCGCGATACCAATCCCCTGCATATAGTGAGATTGAATGTCCGTACAAAGTTTATTGAAGGTGGGTTTGGTAGTCTTAAGTTCTTCAATCAGATGTGCATTAGAATAACCCTTGAACCTTAACCGGATATATTTTTTTATCTTTTTTTCAGTGAGGCCACTATTAGACTTTCGGCTTCGTTGTTTAAGGTAGTCCTTACAACCTAACCAGACAACCATCAGGGTTACAAAGGCTTCTCTGGTTTCAAGCTTCTCTGATATTATTTTTAAAGATTCTCCTGCAAGTAAACCCCTCTTGAGTTCAAGCAGTTTGTCTTCTGTCATCTCAAAATCGATAGAGGGTCTGCCATTACAGTTGGTAAAATAGCCATGTAATGCAAACTGAGGCAGGTCAAGTATCTCACTGACCTGCTTGTACGTTAATCCATTCTGCAGCAACCTTGTTGCGGTATCATACAGCTTTTGAGAAGGTCTTCTCCAATCAGGGTCTATTGTAAGTCCGTTGGCTTTAAAAGCACGTTTAAGGGTAATCACATGGATATTGAGTTCTTTGCATACCTGTTGCTGGGAGGCCCTGTCATCCTTAAGTCGCCTGAGAGCATACTCGATTTGCTCATCAGTTACTTTGGATTTCCCTTTATTATAAACCTTACGTAAGTTAGACATTCAATCTACTCCCAATATAGGTGTTGTTTAAAATTTTTAGTCAGGGATTGTCAAGTAATAGAATAAAATGAGGCAGCAGGCAGCAAACCGGACAAGGATTATAACAGGGATCTTAAAAGTAATTGATCAAGCTTAGTCCTTTGACTTTGACAGTCCATATGGTATTGATAAACCCAAGATAAAAAAAAAGAAGAAATAGGAATGAATTTTCAGGCAACCCTTATTAAAAAGGAATAAACATGCTATTTAAACCGCTTAAAAAAGGGGATACCATCGCGTTTTTTTCACCTTCTTCCCCAGGCACATTTACTGCCCCGAAAAGATTTGAACGGGCAAAGACATTTCTTGAAAACAAAGGATTCAATCTTATACCTGGAAACTTGACCGGCAAAAAGGATGGGTACCGATCCGGCGATGCCAAGCAAAGAGCGAATGAACTCAATGAGCTGATTTCCAATCCCGATGTAGACGCCATCATTTCCACCATTGGCGGAATCAATTCAAATTCATTGCTGCCCCATATTGATTATGATGCATTTAAACAACATCCCAAGATCATCATCGGTCATTCTGATGTCACCTCAATTTTGCTGGCACTTTACGCGAAAACCGGGATCACGACATTTTATGGTCCGGGCCTGATCCACTCTTTTGGAGAATTCTCGCCATTTATAGACATGACCTGGGCCTGTTTTGAGGACCTGCTGTTACAAAACCATTCTTTCCCCTACATCTATAAAATGCCGGATTACTGGACTGATGATTTTATAAACTGGGAGGAAAAAACAAAGGATAAGACTCGCAACAAAAATCAATGGATAACCGTAAACAAAGGACAGGCAGAAGGCAGGATCCTGGGCGGGACATTGAATGCCATGAGTACAATCCTGGGCACCGAATATATGCCGCCTTCAGACAAAAAAACCATTTTATTTATAGAGGATACAACGAAAACAGCTGCCTATATGGAACGGTTATTCTCCCTTTTAAAAGCACATAATTATTTTGAAACTATCGGCGGGATAATTTTGGGAAAGCATGAGCAATATGATGACCAGAAAACAGGTAAACGACCCCACGATCTTTTAATGGAAATTGCAGGAAAAATAGATATACCGGTTCTTGGAGAATTTGATTGT
This sequence comes from Pseudomonadota bacterium, assembly GCA_043826275.1. GTDB lineage: Bacteria > Desulfobacterota > Desulfobacteria > Desulfobacterales > Desulfobacteraceae > Desulfobacula. Next base: position 113,364 of record JBDRQO010000005.1, on the reverse strand, counting down.
TGTCACACCCATCCCTGTTTTACACTGCCTCTGGGCAAAAAAATCAGGCTGGATGCAACAAAAAAAACAATATGTCTTTTGGAGCCATGCATTGAATATGAAAATCAACAAAATATGGAATGAATTTTATGAAAACATACAGAAAAGAACTATGGTTTGAGATTCCAGCAAGAAGGGCATTCATAAACATCACACCTGATATTCAAAAATGCATTGATGAAAGCGGAATAACAGAAGGACTGATACTGATAAACGCAATGCATATCACAGCATCTGTATTTATTAATGATGATGAATCAGGGTTACACCATGATTATGACCTCTGGCTTGAAAAATTAGCTCCCCATGCTCCGGTTTCTCAATACAGACACAATGTGGGTGAAGACAATGCAGATGCCCATATGAAACGACAGATCATGGGTAGAGAAAGTGTTGTTGCAATCACAGAAGGAAAGCTTGATTTCGGCACATGGGAACAGATTTTTTATGGTGAATTTGATGGAAAAAGAAAAAAACGTATTCTTGTTAAAATAATTGGAGAATAAGATCAGGCGGGTAAAAATGTGGTTGAGGGTAAAGCCGTTGCTGGGTTATTATCAGCAGCAAGGGGAAACAGCAATATTCTTCTTGCCATTGCGATGCGATTTATACTGCCTTCCAGTACATGAAAACTGTCAGCTTCTTCAATATTGATTGTTTCAAAGCTCAATACCTTCTACTTTCGTTGCAGTCTGGAACATCCCTGCAGATGGCTTCATTTGCTTTACTATTCAAAGGCTTTTTGATAAAGTTTTTCATATGCCGCAGCACTCGTGTCCCAGGTAAACAGCTGTCTCATGGCCGTCTGTTGGAGTCTGTCATAAACATTTTTGTGTTTAATGAACAACAGCAAGGCTCGCTCAATAGCCTCACCACAGTAAAACGGGTCTGGATCACTGAAATCAATTCCTGTTGCTTGATCTGCATTGCAAAAATCATGCTTAAGGGCCACAACCGTATCCTTCAAGCCACCGGTGCTCCGAATGACGGGCAGAGTGCCATAGGCAAGACTGTAAAGTTGATTCAACCCACAGGGCTCAAAAAGCGATGGCATCATAAAAAAATCAGAGCCTGCTTCGATCAAATGGGTCAGTCCAACATCATATCCATTTACAAAGCTCATTTTTCCCAGGTGCCTGTTCTGTAGATGATGAAGTCTGGATGCATACACAGGATCTCCTGAACCCAACAGCGCAAACTGGACAGGATGGTCCTGGTTTAAAACGTGTTCCATGGCCGGAATCAGATACTCAAATCCTTTTTGATCTGTAAGCCTGCTGACCATGCCGAAAAGCGGAATATCTTTTTGTTCCACAAGCCCCATCCGCTTCTGCAGGCTGGTTTTGCAAAGTTGCTTGCCTTTAAGGTTATCTGCTGAAAACGTGTGGGGAAGATAGGTGTCTTTCCCAGGATCCCACATGGAGTAATCACATCCGTTTAATACGCCGGTGAAATCATTTTTCCGTTCATTGTAATAATGCCGGAGCCCGTGGGAGGTATCCTCAGAAAGAAGTTCTTTTGCATATCCAGAGCTTACAGTATTGATTTTATCAGCAGACAGAATACCGCATTTGAGAAGATTCACAAGCCCGTTATGTTCTACCTGTCCGTTTGCAAACCGATCCCAGGGGATTCCCATTCGATCAAGCCACCTGGCCTCGGTTTCTCCCTGGAAGGCACCATTATGGACAGTCAGGACGGATCTGGTGTGCCGTAAGGCCGGATCATGAGAGTAATGTGCTTTTAAATAGAATGCTGCAAGGGCTGTCTGCCAGTCATTGCAATGGACAATATCCGGCACCCATCCTTCCTGCAGGCATAGTTCCAATGCCGCCTTGCAAAAAAAAGCAAACCGCAGTGAATTATCAGGGTAAGCCGTATACCCGTTATCATAGAGGCCGTCGCGGCTGAAGAAATCGTGATGTTCAATCAAGCGTAACATAATACCATCAAGAGTGGCATGGAAAATCTGGCAGCCGTACCAGGTCACATGATTCAACATAAAAGAAACAGATCGGGAGTCTTCAAAAAAAGGGTATTGGACGTTTCCATATTTCGGTAGCACCACCCGGACATCGTGCTGCTTTTTTTTCAGCGCCCAGGGCAATGCCCGGGCAAAATCGGCAAGCCCGCCTGTTTTGACTATTCCCTCGATTTCAGAAATGATAAAAAGAATTTTCATTCATTAAATCCTATGCGTGACCCCTTTGCAATGACAACAATTCCCTTGTCAGACACGTTAAAACGGTTTCTATCCATGTCCAGATCTTCTCCTATTACAGTGTTGGGAGCCACCATGACATCTTTGTCAAGAATGGCATTCCGGATTCGACAGCCACTTCCGATGTCACTATTCCCCATGATCACACAGTGATCAACATAGGCATGGCTGTGAACATGAACACGGTATCCCAAAACACTCCGGTTAACAACAGAACCGCTTATAATGCAGCCTGCCGAAATTGAAGAATTGATGGCCTTGCCTGTCCTGTTATCATACCCATGGACAAACTTTGCCGGCGGTACAGATGGATGATATGTTCGAAGCGGCCAGTATCGATTATACAGGTCAAATGGCGGGGATACGGAAATAAGATCCATATTGGCATTATAGTAGGAATCAATGGTACCCACATCACGCCAATATCCTTGTGAGGTTTCAGGCTCACCCCGTATCTGGTTCAATGAAAAATCATAGACATATACATCACCGCCCGGTACCAGCATCGGTATGATATTATGACCGAAATCGTGCAGTGAATCTGTGACTTTCGCTTCTTCCTTTAAACAGTCAACCAGTGTGCCGGAATCAAAAACGTAATTGCCCATGGAGGCAAGCACATGGGTTGGGCGGCCTGGGATTGTCTTGGGGCTGTGTGTTGGTTTTTCCTCAAATCCCACCATTTTCCCATTGTCATCCACCTCAATAATACCAAAATTACCTGCCTGATCCACAGGAACCGGAATGGCAGTCACAGTAAGGCGAGCTCCTTTTCCCCTGTGATAATCAATCATCTGTCTTATATCCATTTTGTAGATATGATCACCACCGAACACACAGACAATTTCAGGATCCAACCCATCAATAAGGTTTAAATTCTGATAGATGGCATCTGCTGTCCCCTGATACCAGTGTCTGCCCGTTCTCATCTGGGCCGGTATCGGATCGATAAACCGTCCGGTCAAGCCTGTCACCCGCCATGCCTGACTCAGATGTTTCATCAATGAATGTGATTTGAACTGGGTCAGGACAAAAATCTGGAGCAAATCAGAATTTACAAAATTATTGAGTACAAAATCAATGATACGATAATTCCCGCCAAAGGGGACGGCAGGTTTTGCTCTTAAGCTGGTAAATGGAAAAAGGCGGGTCCCTTCACCACCTGCCAGGATCATAGTAAGAATACCGGACATAATCAGTCCTCCGACCTGTTTTAATAACACAACAAATAAATACGGATCTGCCTGTTTGATTCAATTATATTTAAAAAGTACTGGAACTTGACCCATATGTCAATGTTTACAGCTTTCCGACAAACCAGATGCCCCAAGTATGGAATTTATTGATCATAATAAATATCTATATTTTAAACTTGGTGCCGGAAATTTAGTATAGAAAAGTTGTTTTATCTCAGATGTAAAATTCCATATATGGGAAAAAGCATAACCAAAACAATAAAAAATTCCATTCAACATATATTGGAGTAAAATTGATATCCATTCTGATATGGTGCGGACTAATCTATTTATGTTGCGACTTTTTTTGCTTGTCCAGAACTTCACGAACAACAGCAGATAGTTCCTCATTGGTTAATGGCTTATGAACATACTTTTGAATGCCGATTTTGAGGGCATCGGATTCAAAAACACTTTCACTGTATCCGGTACAAAGAATGATGGGTATTTCTTTTCGGATATTAAGCACCCTTTTGCTCAGTTCATCTCCAGTCATATTGGGCATGGTCATATCTGTTACAATCAAATCATATTTGTCCGGATCTTTTTCAAATGCTGCAAACGCTTGAGAACCATCATGAAAAACATCTACAGAATATCCATTGGATTCTAAGAATTGCTGAACAATGAACCGGATATCTTCTTCATCATCCACCACCATTATTTGTTCTGTTCCCCGATCAATCAGGACATTTTGTTTTTTATCAATCAATTGATCAGTCAACGAATCAATCACGGGCAGATAAATAAGAAAGGTAGAGCCCTTTCCCACAAGACTTTTTAACTTAATATGGCCGTCATGTTCATCAATAATGGCATGAACCAGTGCAAGACCGAATCCCGTCCCTTTGCCCACATCTTTAGTGGTAAAATATGGATCAAATGCTTTGGCCATGACCTCGGGTTTCATACCACCACCTGTATCTGTAATCTCGAGCTCAAGATATTTACCATCATTCATGACTTGATCAAAGAAATCAGTGCTCCGTGAAATATTTACCTCACCAAGTTTTACGGTCAGGATACCCCCGGTTTCTCCCATGGCATGATAAGCGTTAGTACAAAGGTTCATGACCACCTGATGCATCTGTGTCGGATCGGCCAAAACCTTTTGTTTTGAATTGATACTTTCCTCAATAGCAATGGTTACCGGAATCGAAGAACGTAACAACTTGAGGGCTTCTTTTAAAATCAGACCTAAATCAATAGCTATTTTTTCATATTCATGCTGGCGACTGAATGTCAAAATCTGCTGAGTTAATCTGGCTGCTCTTCCGGCACCTTTTAAAATTTGTGAAATATGACCCCTGGCTTTTGCCGGGTGTGCAAGATTGAGTTCTGCCAATTGTGCATATCCTAGAATCCCGGACAGAATATTATTAAAATCATGGGCAATTCCTCCTGCCAGGGTTCCAATGGTCTCCATCTTCTGGGCTTTTTCCATTTGAACAGCCAGCTTTTTTCTTTCCAAAGCTGCCTGTTTGTACTCTGTAATATCTCTGCCCTCGGTAATAATAAATGCCACCTCACCTGAAGAATTAAAAACAGGTTTGATTGATAAGTCAATATTCAGGATCTCATCATCTTTTGAAACACTGGTGGTTTCAAACCGGGTAAATATACCCGTGCCTGCCTTTTTTACAACCTCTTTAATCCTTTCTTGAACACCGCTATCATGACGCCACCAGGGCAGTTTCCAAAAAGGTATGAAAGTGACATCCTGAGCCTTGCATCCCGCAAAATCCAGGCCGCTCTGATTAATTTCTTCAAGAATACCTGTGGGTGACAAGATCCCAGTATATTGAAAAGACTGATTAAAAAGACTTCGAAGTTTGAGTTCATTTTCCACCAAAGCGCTTCGGGCTTCCATATTTTTTTTATTTTGCTCTTCAATAACAAGATGATTGCTTTCCAATTGGGCCATAAAAAAATTAAAATGCCTGGCCAGTTTACCAAATTCGTCATGACTGCCATGATCCATGCGAACGCTGAAGTTGCCCATTGCCCCCTGCTCGAGTTTATCTATCAAGATTTTAAAAGGCCGGGTGACAGAGCGGCTGATCATAAAGGCTACCCCTATAAAAAATGCTATGGAAAAAGCCAGAATAATAATTAAAAACATTCTAAATGTCTTTAACGGCGCAAAGACTTCTTCGACATAACTTGAACAGGCAATAATCCAGCCATATTCAGATAAATGCTTGTAAACAACTATTTTTTCCCGGGCCTCTTTCTCATTAGGATTTTTCCAGAAATATCTAATTTTCCCATTTTTTTCTTTTATTATCTGCTTTATAAATTCATTGGAAATTATCTTTTGTTCAAGAAGATTGACACCCTGGATCTTTGGATGAACCAAAACCATCCCTTTTTCATTAATAACATATCCATACCCGGTTTCACCGGTTTTATGTGACAGGATACTGTGTTCAAAATCATTAATATCCACCAGATGGTTAAATTCTTTACGATAGCTGGAGACTGATATAATCCAGTCCAATGGTTCAAAATAGACCATATAAAGTGCTTTGGGTCTCTCTTGTATCTCACCTGGATTTTTCCAGTCATATTCAAGATAGCCGTTTTTCATTTTTAATTGCTGTTGAATAAAATCGAACTCAGATACATCTGAATTTAGAATGGTTTTTTGGGGATGAACAACAAGAGTACCCTTACTGTTCAAACAATATATGTATCCGCTTTTTCCCACAGACTGACTTAAAAATATCTGTCCTATGGTTTCAATAACCTGTTCTTTATCCAGGAGGCCTGATTCAAATTTTTCATAATAGTATTGTGCGATATCCAGGTTTTTTTCTGCAATGGCCCGCAGCCTGTTTTTAACCGAAATCCGGGCCGAGGTCTGTATCAGGTTTATAAATGCTCCACTGGTTGCCTTGAGTTCTTTTTCAATACTGGTCTGCAGTATTTTTTCAACCTTATAGTAGGCAATGGTGCTGCACAGAAGAATCAAAGGGATCAGCACAAACAGGAAGGTGAATAAGAGTTTATTCCGAAAATGTAGTCTTGAAAAAAAATGCAAAATACGCCTGATCCCCAATTCAATGAAATTTATTATTCTGACAGAATCTATTGTTTGGCGTTAACGACAATTATTGATATCCATACACCATCATTATGAATAAATAAACCCCTCCTGAAAAACAAAAAAAGAAGGAATAGAATAAAAAGACTATTGTACTGGGTTAAAAACAAGCAAATGAGGAAGAGTCAATTCACTGGGTTCATAAGATAGTTTTGCCTGGCGAAGGCCTTGTATCCCGATATCCTGTTCTCGATTCAGGGTCTGACATTTGTCCTTAAGATACATGGCCGTTTCCTGATTGATCACCTGGGCTGCCCCTTTATACATGGAATCTGATTTTTCAAACTGGATGTCAAAGCAGGACGGATTCAACCGGCTGAAAACAGAAAACGCAATCACTTTTTGTTCAATGGTCAAAACAAGTCCCTCAAGCCCCAGGGCGTAAAAATGTTCAAATGAATTTTGTATGGCCAGAAATTCTTGTTTAAGGGTTTTAGATGGTTTTTCAACCTGCTGCATCAAGGCGTTCGCAAGATCAAATGCCTGTGATTGATATTCTTTATTCATGGCATGGATTTGAAAATCAGGATAGGATCGTTTAAACTGCGAAATCAGGTTACGTTTTTTGTGAAGTTTAACCCCGGTTAATTGCGCCAGATGATTGACGTCATAAATGTATTCTGCAACATCACGTTTGGCTTGGATCTGATAATATTTTTCAATCTGGGGATATTTCTCTAAATAGTCTGGAAAACACAGGGAAATATTCGGAGAAAATCCTGCCTGCATCATCTGCATTGATAAAAACGCCAGTTCCTGGGGGATCATTTCTTCACCAAATGGCATGAAGCAAGATTTTGATACGCCATTATGGATCAGAATCCGATCCTGGTATATGGTCCAGGAAAATTGACAGACATCCTGCCAGGCGAACAGGTTGGCAAAATTATACTCACAGGAAATCGGTTTGAATTGTTCGGCATATTTTTCAAACCATTCACGGTCTTCAAGTTCGAATCGTTTAAATTCTAAAAATCCAATGTGCTGATGATTTTTTATGCGTATTTCAGGTAAATACATCCTATTGATCCCTATATTTTAACGGTAAATGTCCTGGCATGGGTTGAAATCCAAGTTTTTCATAAAAAGATGATGTCCCGGGCTCGGCAACAAGACCAATCCAGTCCACACCCTTTTGTTTCAACTTTTCAACAAGCAATTGAATGATTTTTCCTCCAATTCCCCTGCCCCGGTATGGTTTTAATACTACAACGTCCTGAATATAAGCATCACTTGCAAGATCGGAAAGGGCCCGGCCCATTCCAATCATTTTTTTTCCATCAAAAACCCCTGCGAACAAAGCAGAATTTTTCACAATACTTTTTAAGAAATCGGTCGTACCATCTGGTGAAGGTTCCCACCATCCGGCCTGTTGGTATAATTGGATCAAATCATTCTCAGGAGCGGTTTCAATGATTCGCAGGTCTAAATTTTCTAAATAATAATTTGAAGTTTTTTTTTCTTTAATTGTTTTTCTCTTTTCTTAAATTGTTTTATCTTACGATCTATTTTCCCATGATAACGCACCTTCCAACATTTTTTTTGCAAAATGAGGCAGAACAAAAGCTGCTTTGTGAATCTGGGGCGTATAATATTTTAATTGTGCCTGAACCTTTTTGGACACTATGCGGAACGGTTTTTCAGGATTCGGTCCCAACGACCCCATGCAGATGCCAATGTGTCCACCCGGATATGTGGGAACCAGGATATATGCATAGGCCTGTATGGGGAACAGCTCTTTTATCATCCCCACAAGCTGTGTGACACAATCCTGGTGAAAGAAAAACGACTCCCCCTGGGTGGCGATCAATCCATTGGGCTTTAGTGCGGATTTCAATGCCAGATAAAAGGGTTTTTCAAACAATACTTGCGCCGGTCCGATGGGATCAGAGGAATCCACAATGATCACATCATATATTCCCTCCTGCTTTTGAACAAAGGCATTGCCATCTTCAATAAAAACATTCACCCGGGGGTCATCAAACCCGCAGGCCATCTCTGGTAAAAATTGTTTTGCAACCTGAATGACCGCTTCATCAATCTCACAAAAATCAATATTTTCCACTTTGTCATGGCGGCTGATTTCTCTTAAAATACCGCCATCCCCGCCCCCTATGACCAAAACATTTTCAGGATCAGGGTGGGCGAACAAAGGCACATGGGTCATCATCTCCTGATAGGCGAATTCATCAAATTGTGTTACTTGAATAATACCGTCCAACACCAACATTTTACCATGCGTTCGTGTCTGGTACAGATCAATTTGCTGGTACTTGCTTTTCTGGCTATATAAAACAGATTCAATTTCAATAGAAAGGGCTGTCCCAGGCCACATGGGACAGGTTTCCGAAAACCAGCCATCCATATTTTTATTGTAATTTATCATTTCATGTTGCCAACTCTTAACCGGATCACTGGCGCAGAGTAATCTGCATTTTATAATGTTCGCCTTTAAAAAAAGAAGAGGCAAACTCAGCCACTTCCCGGGGCTCATAATATTTACATGAAAAAATATCCAGGTAGGCCGAGTTTGTGGCATTGGCAAAACGGCCTGAAATTAAAGAATTTTCAATTAACTGGGTCATGGAAAACCCTTCTGTTTTTTCATCTTCGCCAAAATGAATGACCTGACAGTCCCCATTCCGTTTCATATCAATGCGGTCGCACAACTGATAGATAAAATCTTTTATTTGATCTGCATCCCTTACAATTGCAGGATCACAGCGATAAATATCCACAGAGGTTAACACCGCCCATGGTTGTTTTTGCTCAACCTCTTTTTTCCAGGAAATCGGTTGAATCTGTGGATTATTAAGTATCTCTGATATTTTTTTTTGTTGAACTGGTTTACCGATAATTCCACGATTCTGATCTGAAGATATGATTGTATTTCTTGATTGAAACGATTCTTTCATGGACTCGATTGCCAGTTCAAGATCGATATTGTCTGCACAGGTAAAAATATCAACAGCGGCATAATCGTGTTCCGGCCAGGCGTGAATAGTAAAATGCGACTCAGCAATCACCACAACCCCTGAAATCCCCTGGGGTTCAAATTTATGAAAACTTGAATTAACAATGGTTGCCCCGCTCTTTTCTGCGGCATCCAACAAGGCTTTTTCAACCTTGTCTGTATCCAAAAAAACTTCGGGTCCACACTCACAGTATTCAATCGTCAGTTGTCTTCCCAGGGCAAATGAATTTTTAAGATTAGCATTCCCGGAAAATTTCATATTTTTGTCAAGCATTTTAGTACTCTCCAAATTGTTTATATAAAACTTCAGGGGATATTGTTCCACTATCCCCCAAAAAACAAGAGCCAATGGACCTAATAGTAAAACCGAATACGTAAATGTTCAAGGGTATAATCAATAATAATTTTGTTAACAAAAAGCAAGTGTTTATCTGTTTAGACATACTGCCCGGCACAAAAGCCGGATGACCATGCCCACTGAAGATTATACCCTCCCAGCCATCCTGTCACATCCAGGATTTCTCCGATAAAAAAGAGTCCCGGAACTTTTCGGGCTTCCATGGTTTTTGACGAAATATAATTGCAGTCAACACCGCCGACAGTGACCTCGGCGGTTCTGTATCCTTCAGTTCCGCCGGGTTTGATCTGCCATTCATGAAAGGCACTGGCAATCTGTCTGAGTTGATCATGCGATACTGAACCAATGGGCCGGTCCGACTGGCAACCGTCCAGACGGACATCCACCAGACGTTTTGGAAGCCGTTCATAAAGGATGGATCTCGATAATTTTTTTGGCCGCGAAGCCTGTTCGTTTTTCAAGGTATCCAGGAGGTTGTCAAAAGGCAGCAGGTCAATGGTAATGGTTTGGCCTGGCTGCCAGTAAGAAGATACCTGCAAAATAACAGGACCGCTCAATCCCCTGTGGGTGAATAAAAGTTTTTCACTAAAAACAGCCAAAGGGCTGCTCACTTTTGCGTCCACTGAAATTCCGGCCAAAGGCTGAAGAATTTTTTTATCTTTCGGCTGCAGTGTAAAGGGAACAAGGCCCGGTCGGAGCGGAATAACAGGAATATCAAACTGCTCAGCCACCTGGTAACCAAATGGTGTGGCACCCGCACCGGGAATGGAAACTCCACCTGTGGCAATGACCAGGGATGCAGTGTCAATTTTTCTTGATTCAGCATGAATTCTGAATTTAAGCGCGTCGCTCATATCTGTTTTTGATGACAGCGTTTCTATTTTGTGAATTGGTGTGTTCATAGAGATCTTTACCTTTGCCTTGCGGCATTCAGCCAGAAGCATATCCAGAATCTGTGAGGCGTTGTCAGTGCAGAAAAGTTGACCGTGACTGCGTTCTTGATAAGATATGCCATATCTGTCAACAAGTTCCACAAAATCCCGGGAAGCATATCTGCTGATCGCGGATTTACTAAAATGGGGGTTTGAAGAAAGAAAATTATCCGCACTGACCCGCTTGTTTGTAAAATTGCTTCGGCCGCCGCCGGACATCAGGATTTTCCGCCCCGGGGCAGATCCATGATCCAGGACCAGAACTTTTTTTTTTCGTTTTCCTGCCTGGGCTGCGCACATCAGTCCCGATGCCCCGGCACCAACAATGACAACATTGAAAACTTCGGTCATAGGGACTCCACTTTATGAGAATTCATTACCCATGTTGTGATTGAAAAAATATCAGGTAATAGGCGATATATTTTTTTGTAATATCTATTTTCATACGAAGATCCTTAAAATTTTAGAAACATAACATTGGTTTTGTTAACACAAGTACTGACCGAAAACAAGAGAGGAACCATTGTTGGGATAGTCAAAACTCATAAGGATAGAGGCGTCCATTCCGCTCGGAAAAATCCATCCGGTTTTGCCCCGTTGATTTAAAATGACAAAATAGAATAAATAAGATAAAGAAGAGTCGATGATAGATCCCCATGAAAATATAAAAACAACATTTTCAATTGACTACGGGAGGTCAAACCAAAAAATGATCGAACAATCAAATGATAACAAAGGAAAGAAGACCGCGGTCTTGTTTTCAGTTCAAACTCATGGCGTTTCCGATGAGGAGAACAATTCATCTCTCCTCGAACTCAGGCGCCTGGTTAAAACCATGGGTCTTAAAGTCGTTGCAACGCTAACTCAACGCCGCCCAAAACCTGAAATGGGAACCTTATTGGGTGCAGGAAAATTAAAAGAACTGGCCAGCTATACCGGTGGCACTGGAATTGTTGAAGGATTTAGCCGGAAATCAGAAAATGAAACCTGCAACGACATGGACGAAGATTATCCAGTCGGCAGTCTTCTCGACTCAGATGAAGAGTGTTCAGTGAAAGCTAATGTTGTCATCTATGATGGTGAAATTTCCACTAAGCAATTGCAAAACCTTGAAAAAGCGACTGGCGTCGAAGTTTTAGACCGAACCGGTGTGATCCTCGAAATATTCAGCCGACATGCCAAAAGCCGAGAGGCTCTCATTCAAGTGGAGATCGCCAAGTTGGCGTATTTGGCGCCAAGACTAAGGGCATCTCATATTGGAGGTGATCGTCAAGGTGGCGGCATTGGATCTAAAGGCGCAGGAGAGACTTCTCACGAACTTGACAAACGTCGTATTAGAGACCGCATATCCGAATTAAAGTCACTCCTTGTTAGGATTCGCGACGAGCAAAATAGACGGCGCAGCCGCAGGAAAGAAAATTTCCAAGTCTCTCTGGTCGGTTATACCAATGCCGGCAAGTCGTCGCTGATGCAAAAACTGACCGGTAGTGATGTATTGGTAGAAGATAAATTATTTGCAACGCTTGATACTCGTGTGAAATCTATGCAGCCAGAGTCTTTTCCTCCGGTACTCATCTCCGATACTGTTGGATTTATAAAGAAATTACCTCACGATTTAGTTGCATCTTTCCAATCCACTCTTGATGAGGCGCTTGCCGCTTCGTTACTTTTGTTCACGATTGATGCCTTTGATCCTGATTTTCGATCTCAATTGGCTGTGACGCAATCGGTCTTGAAAGAGATTGGTGGAGAAAAAATTCCAAGCTGGCTGATCCTGAACAAAATTGACAAACTCACAACCAGTGAACTGGAAGCGCTACATTGTGAATTTCCCGATGGAATCTTTATCTCTGCCCATAACCCGGAGGATGTCGCATTTCTTCGAAAGAAAATTCTTCAGTATTTCGAATCAAATATGATCGAAACAAGAATGGTGATCCCCTACGACAAAGGACACCTTTTAGGACAGTTAAGAACCAAAGCCAGCATCATAAAGGAATCCTACGAAGAAACAGGAACAGAATTAACATTCAAGACTTTCCCGGAAACATTAACCTGGTTACAAAAAAATATGGGATGAACAGTAGGAAAAGCATCATAACCCAAGGTCACGCATAAATCAATTTTGGGACCCCGGGTTGTCAGATAAAATACGATTTTAAAGGAGGAAATCCGTTAAATTCAATGGAGCTGTAGGTATTGGTATAAGCGCCTGTGGTCAACCAGTAAAGCCGGTCACTGATCGCAAGATTCAATGGCAGTTTGTATTTATAATCTTCATATAATATGTCTGCACTGTCACAGGTTGGACCGGCCAGAATCACTTCTTCCACTTCTCCTTTTTTCCCTGTGTAGATGGGGTATTTGATGGATTCACCCATTGTTTCGATCAATCCGGAAAATTTTCCAACATCCAGATATACCCAACGATTCAGTGCTGTTCTGGATTTTCTCGAAATTAATACGACCTCACTGACCAGGATCCCTGCATTCCCAATAATTGACCGGCCAGGTTCCAGAATGATTTTTGGAAAATTCTCACCAAAACCTTCTTTGAGAAAACGTGTGATTTCTTCGGCGTAAATATCAAGATCATTGGCCCTTGTTAAATAATTGGCAGGAAATCCACCTCCCAGATTGATCATTTTCAACTCAATTCCATCTTCTTCCAGAAGTCTTTCAAAAATAACCTTAACTTTTCCAATAGCAGCATCCCAGGCCCCGATTTCCCGCTGCTGGGAGCCCACATGAAAAGAGATCCCATATGGGATCAGGTCCAGATCCTTTGCAAGGATAATCAGATCCATGGCCACATCTGCCTGACAGCCGAATTTTCTGGATAATGGCCAGTCAGCCGTAAATGTGCCTTCCGTCAATATCCTGACGTAAATTCTTGACCCCGGGGCAGCCTTGGCAATGTTGCGGATATCTGCCGCAGAATCAGTCGCATACATCCTGACCCCTTTATCATAAAAATACCTGACATCCTTGCTTTTTTTTATGGTGTTGCCGAAACAGACCCTGTCGGGACTGATACCAAGTGACAGGACGCGATCCAGTTCAAAAATAGAAGCAATATCGAAATTAACATCTTTATCCCGCAGAATTGTAAGAATTTCAATGGCAGGGTTTGCTTTTACAGCATAATATATACTGGCATAGGGAAAGGCATTGACCAGGTTTTCCAGTTGCTGCTTTACACTATCGGTATCAATAACCAGGAAAGGGGTTTCTTTATTTTCAGAAAAGATTCTGATCTTTTCAAAAATTTTAGGATCAATGTATTCTTCAAGCATTAAGGGCATGACAATTACTCCAAAAGCACTATTTTTAAAGCATCAGACCATCCTCCTTTTTAATTCGTTGGGAATAAAGGTCCGAAGTTATCCTGTTTTTGTCCACTCAAAAAATTACTGGACGTGGTTAAATGGATTAGATGAGACAATTTGTCAAGAAAAAATTCAAATTTCTTAGAGTTAAAAGTGTAATATACCGGTTTCCTTACAATATGGAACAATCTATTGCCAGTTAGTGCCTTACAGAATATTTTCTTTTTTTTTTGACAGAAAATATTCTGCGAAAGGCGCTTATATCCCCTTGTGGGGTGTTAGTTTACCAGCAGATCTGAAATTTATGATTTTGATCAAAATATGACACCCGGCAAAAGGTGTTGTCCATGTCGTCTAATAAATTTCCATGATCGCTTCAAACCGGGCAAACTCTGTGTTGGCGCTAATCTGTCTTTGTTTTAAATTTTCGATCATGCCTGGTGCATTAAACCGAATATAAGGATTGACCTTTAATTCATCAGCTAAAGTAGAGACAACCAGATCAGGTGAATATTGTTTTGAAAACTCTTCTATAAATACATTTTCAGGTTCAATGATTTTTGCATATTTAATAGACTCTAAAACATAATCATGGCCGGCAAATATCTTTGTGGTTTCCGGATAAGCCATCAGCCGTTTTAAAGATCGATAAAATGTTTTTAAATCCCCGGTAAAACAATTGCCCACCGTCCCGTTAAACAAGGTGTCTCCTGTCACCAAAAAATCATCTGCTGCAAATGTAACAGATTCTTGCGTATGACCGGGCGTTGGAAAAACATCAAGTGTTTCATCATCAATCGTCAGGGTCTGGTCTGAAGTGATGGTTTGACAATCCACAAACTGAGCCTTTGTTTTTTCAAGCAACCTATGATTTCCGGTAATATGGTCATGATGGCTATGGGTATTGGTAATATATTTAATCTGTATACCCTTTTCCTTTGCAAAGGCCAATATTTCATCCACGTTGCCTGCATCAATGGCCACGCCTTGGCTGGTTGAATAAACCAGATACCCTAAATTATCAGCAGAATATTTAAATTGTTTAATAAACATAATCACTCCAATCCCGGATAAAAAAACCGAATTATTGTTAACAACCAATGACAACGAATCCATTTAATAAAAAATTATGAAATTATTTTTACAAAATATCAATTAAAATAAAAAGAATTATTATTAAATTGATTCAAATACTTACCAAAAAATTCATTAATGAAAAAAAACTTGCTTTTTTATCAAAAACTAGGGGTTTACCCTGATTGATTTTATTAAAATCTCTTTATATAACATTTAAAAATATAGTCACTTATGTATTTTTCATTCTTGCGGCAATGTAAGTGAAAAAGCGGAGCTATGCCTGCCCGACCCGCTAAAAATTCATTTATTCAGGCTCATTACTCACGTTTTATCCGCCACAATCAACATTCTTAAAAATATCAAAGACAATTTTAAAAAAACCAGGACATGAAACAAATAAACTCTAAAAAAACAGGGGGACAAAAAGTGGCATTACAAACAGTTTTGTACGAAAACATCACAATCGAAATAACAGAGGAGAATCAATATGACTTGCACCGCTTTTAATCCCGCTACAGGGGACTTTTATAACGCAATACCATTTAGTCCCAATCCTTCATCCGGTTCATGGAGTTTTGCCTATGATCGTGAACAGGGTGGCTCTAAAGTATATCAGTTGACGCATTCAGGCAGCCTGAAAGACGAGCTGTTTTTACCGGGAGCCGGAGATACAGCAGTTAACTGGAAATATCACGGTAACTATCTATGGGTTCTGTATGCTGATATCGGCCTGGTGTCGACCACCTATCGTCTCTTCGTTTATACACTTGATTCATCTGCCTCAAGCCTGACCCCGAATGAACTAACCGGTGGGCCGTTTACATCCACTGCCAGTTCTCCCCAGTTTCATCTCTTTCCGTCACCGGACGGCGAGTTGTATTATATCTGGATTGCAGGCAATGCCGCAAACTCGTCGCATACCCATCGTGTATACCGTTCCAGCAATAATGACCTGATCTGCTTTGAAAATGCGGTAACAATAATGGCACAAAGGGAAGCAAGAATTACCATTGACCGTCAGGTGGAGATCTTGTTTGGCGGTGATGTCTACAATTCCTGTCCACTTCCGCAGGGTGTATGCGAGGTTACCCCGAACCCGGGTAATTTCTCAGAAGCTGTCGTGGGCGGCCCTGCGGACTTGGCCAGCACCACATTGGAGTTCACTATAACAAACAACGGGGGAGATTGCTTTACCGTGCAGAATATCGACGATATTGCACCTTTTACTGTTACATCAACCAGCGAATCATTGCCTGCGGATCTTGATCCCTTTGATTCAATGACGGTGGAGGTTACGTTTACACCTACTGCCTTCGGCAGCACAGGAGAAGTAAGCCTTCCTGTAACCAACAATCCAACTGCAGGGGATTGTATGCTTGTATGTAAAGGAACCGGCAGGGCTCCTGTTTCTGCTATTTCTGTCACTCCCGGAAGTATCGGGTTTGGGACCTGGCCTGTAAGCAGTCCCCCTTCCACCCGGTCACTGACTTTAACCAACACCGGGGAGCTACCCCTGAATATAGCCATACCTGCTTCTTCCGCAGGATCCGCTTTTAGTTGGCCGGCCTACAATAATCCTTTTCCCTTTGGATCTACCCATACGTTTAATGTCTCGTTTAATCCAACTGCTGAAACAGACTACAATACAACTTTGACAATCAACCATAGCGCACCGGGCAGCCCGGACAATGTGGCCATCTCAGGGAGAGGATGTATACCGTCATCTGAAATTTATCTTCCCTCCACTGCTCAAATTAATTTCGGACAGATTCAACGCGGATTCAGGAGTGTGAAAATTTTCAGGGTTGAAAATCGTGGAGATGGGCCGTTGACATTCCGGGCAAGTATCAACAATGATATATTTTCAATTTTCGGTCTCCAGCCAGAATCTGGAAACATCAACGATGTCCTCACTTCCCGTAACTATACAGTGGACCCTGTAACGTCATGCGGAAGTCTCTCCACCGGTCCTGGAACGGCACTGATCGGAGTGGCCTTTTACGCCGGCGTTGATCCCGATGTCATAAATGCAGAATTGATTATTGACAATCATAACGATTCCAGCGCCGGCGCTGCCAGTTGGACGATTCCACTCAGAGCTGAAATCATTGCACTTGAAAATCTGGATGCAGTAGTGGTACTGGATCGTTCCGGCAGCATGGAAGATCCGCTTGGAGATCGGCGAAAAATAGAGGCCGCAATTGCTGGTGGCAAATTATTCATTGAACTGATGCGGGTCAACGTCGATGATCGGGCATCAATTGTCAGATACAACCATGAATCCCAAGTGGTGGCCCAGATGGAGGTGATTGCCACCATGGCGGATCGAACCAATCTTGCAAACATGATCAACCTCACCGAGCTTGATCCGGACGGGAACACATCAATTGCAGCAGGTGTCATGCTGGGATTAAAGGAATTTGAGCGACCCCGAACCACAGTTCCTCCCATACTCAACAAGGCAATGGCTGTATTAACTGACGGTGAAGATAATACCGGATATCAAAACCCGGATGACGGGCGCTGGTACAGTGTGCTTGGCGGAAGTCAGCTGCACACGAACATGATGAGTTATGTGGATACCGATCCTATACCACTTCCATCAGATGTGAAAATGTACGGAATCGGACTGGGAACCTCAGAATCACTTGGGATTGCAGAATTGGATCGTCTCTCCACCGATACCGGGGCGCCCTTCCTGGTAACCGGTAGCCTGAGTGGTGAGAACTATTTTAATATGGAAAAGTACTTCACGGAAATCTTTATGGACATGGCTCGCCTGGTTCCTCTATCAGACCCGGTATTCACTATTGATGCCGGGGATCAGCATCGGTTAGAATTTGACGTTCTGCGAGGTGACGTGAGTGCATTGGTCGTCATATATGACAGGGATGGATTGAGATTGCCTTTCCATCTGGAAACACCTCTGGGCGAAATCATTGAAGTGGCCAGTATTCCCCCTGGATTTCAACTTCGGGCCGGAATCAGTCCAACAGCCCGTTATATTGAGGTTCGCATGCCTCAAAGAGAAGATAACCGCTATGCCGGCCGGTGGACTGTAGTTGTCGCCCATAATGGTGAGGTCTGTTATGATCAGAAAGGGTTATATGTTGTTCAGACAGCGGCAGCACAATACACTGTCGGGGATCAGACAATTCCGGCAAATGAAACCTCTGCTGAAGAACTTCCTGATATGAGGTTTGGTTTCGTTCCTGGAAATGAATGCCAGGAATGGGACGATCCCATTGTCTATGGCGTATGCATCGGGGTCGGGTCGAACTTTCGTATGCAGCCATACCTTACACCGGGTACGGTTAAAGTCGGAGAACCAATCTGGCTGGATGCCGTCGTCTCCGAAGCCGGGATTCCGTCGACTGGATGCAGGGTTATAGTCAAAGCCACTTCGCCTAGTGGAAGAACTGAGCACATGACCCTTTACGACGACGGAATGCACGATGATGGCGAGCCGGAAAATGGTGAATACGCAAATTTTTTCACTCACACAAACCAAGGTGGGTCATATACCTTTCTTTTCAGGGCTGAAGGGACCAGCCGGGACAATGAACCTGTAATAAGAGAAGCCACACGCTCCAAATATGTACAGGATCGCATTCCTGTTGATCCGGCTGACAGAATCCCGCCGGGAGGAACAGGAGGGCCTGGCGATGACTGTTGCAACAGGGTTAGCCGTTTACTATGGATAGGACTGATCTTATTGGTAATCATTGCATTGATTCTCCTGTTCAAGGGATAAACTTGTCAGGTTATCAACAACTTTTTAAAAATAAGCAAATAAAGGAGGTGATGCCAATGAGATAATGAAATAATCATCAGAAGGGCATTGATCTTATCTAAATTAAAATTGATCTGTTAAGAAAATGAATAGGAGACGCATATTATGATAAGACAAACAAAAGAACGCTTAAATTCTCGTGAACTTGCAGTTAAACTCTATGATAATTGGGTTCGAAAACGCCAGAACCGGCCGCCGCATATAAGGCCGAAAAACGAAAAAGAGCTTAAACAACTGGGGTTAAAGAATCTTGTAAACCAGCTTATTGAACCCAGGCAAAACCATCTCATGGAATTAAAAGAGGTGGCCGGAGAAATGACAATAGCAGATAAAACCGCATTATTGGTTAAACTGGAGATACCTGTTCTGGAAACTTCTACATTATTGCATAAGCTTAGTATGCAACTGGCCAAGAATCCTGATTCGCCTTATTTTAGTCAGGTGAACCAGGATGACAATTGCGGTTCCGGGTGCGGCTGAGGGTGCTCCTCTATGGCAGGTCTGCCATATGAAGAACGCATCAGTATGCATCACATTACCAAGCCCTATTCTATTGATCCTTTTAATGAACTGGAAACACCGGAGAAAGAACGGGATGCATTGCTTATCAAGGATTTTCTGGCCAGTTATGAGGCCCTCTCCAGCGCTGTTGCTGAAAAAGTACATCAAAGATATTATCACATGGGCCAGGAATTTGCTTGATTCTATCAGCAATTCAACAATTAAGTTTCAATAATTTGGACTAAGGTCAATGCCATTTAATTCGAACATCAAGATTGGATTGATTTACTGATTGATATGGTGAAAAACCAATTTATCGATTCTTGTTATTAGTGAGACATTAAAACAATAAAAGGGGGATAAGCGTGGGGAATATTAGTAAATTGAAAGTGTTTGAGTATTGCAACAACGATGTGATCTTTAATGGTAATGATTTGACATTATCGATTCGCCCCTCCCGCGTTAATAAAGCTGATATCATTGGCGACATTGGTTTTAATATATCCACAGCTCAGATTGATCCGCTATTAAACCGTCTTAATCCCGGAGTGAACAAACCGGGTCGAACAGACCGCTCGCATGTCGATGGAAATTATGAAAAACAAAACCGAAAAAGGTTACACAGACTGTCACTGAATATCAGCAATACGTGCAATATGGCATGCAAATATTGTTATGCCAACAAAGGCCGATATTATACAACCGGAATGATGATGACCAAAAAGACTGCCTTGAATGCAGTGAATTTTGCGATCAGAAAATTTTCTATCATTGACCATGTTAATTTTTTTGGTGGCGAACCTGTTTTGAATCTTGAGCTTATTAAATTGGTATGTGAATATTTTATCCATTTAAGAAAAAAAGGGGTCATAAACTATCTTCCGCAGTTCGGGTTGACCACAAATGGATATTTGTTACCCAACCATTTATTAGAACTATTAAAAAAATATAAGTTAAGCCTGTGTATCAGTCTGGATGGCCCAAAAGAAATACATGATGCCATGAGAGTGAATACACACAATGGTGGAACCTATGATGTCATTATTAAAAATGTACGAACCATAATTGATATGGGCATGGTTCCGGAATTTGAATGCACCTATACGGCAGAGCACTTGCGGAATGGAATTGATATAATTGATTTAATGACCTTCTTTTATGATGAACTGCAATGTCAGGTGTTGCACTGTCCCATTGTCATGCTTCCACCTGAAAGCCCATGGCATATCCCAAAGAATATTGCCGCTAAACAGTATATAAAAGCAATGGAACTCTCAATTTTTAGTTTGACAACCAAATTTCCAAAAATGATTTCCATTGCTAAAAGATTACTCAACTGTATGAACACCCAAACCCCGATTTTCCATTATTGCCCTGCTGGTAGGACATCAATGACGATTAATGCCGATGGTAATATTTTTTCATGTTTCATGCTGATGCACGGATCTGGAACCTGTCTGGGTAATGTTAATGGGCTGCCCCATGAATTCGGCAGTCCTGATCTGATCAATATTCAGATTCAAGATGCAGACAAGTGGAATAATCCCAACTGCAAAGCCTGCTGGGCTCAATCTTTGTGTTTCGGCTGTCTGGGAGAAGACATGGTTAATATAAAAAAAAGGATCACTCGATCTTCAATCACAGGGCAATCTGCGATATGTGATTATAAGCGAAGGATCATCAAGGCATTTTTAATCTCGATCGTTAAAGCGGGTATTGATAATGGTTGATCATATAAATATTTTTATTTTAATGGTGTCATTTTCGTAATGATACCATCAATTGTTCCATATCCTGCAGTGTCCAGGATAGAAAATAAAGGATAAAAAAATGATAAAAAGTGAATTGATACTGAGGATGGAAGCAGATTGCAAGATCCGTGGCAATGCTCATAGAAATTTATTTACCAGTTTTAGAACCTGGCACATCAGGTTAGGGCTTCCCTCCGCCCTCCTGGCTACTGCTGCCGGGTCTTTGGCTACAATTACCGCAGATGCAGCTTCGCTGGCCTCCCAATACAGTGGTTTTGAAATTGCCGGTCTTATCTGCACCTGGACGGTGGCGCTATTTACTGCAGCAAACACGTTTATAAGACCGCAGGAAGCTTCCCAAGGCCACAGAGAAAAGGCAGGCGCATATGATGTCCTGCTGGGCCAGATTGGAAGAGCCTGCGAGTATCTCAAAGATGACGACCTAAAAAAAAAGATTGAAGCGATTGACTTAAAAATTGAAGAGCTGAAACAATCAGACCCGTTTCTAAGTGATAAAAAAATCCGCGAATCAAAAAAAATCCTGATGCAGAACGGGGATCTTCCTCAACCAGGGGAATGTAATGTCAGGAAAAGTGAATGACGGATTTCAGGTTCGCTGTTTTAAAAACCATTTTTTTAATTTTATTTAATCATAAGGAGATATGATGCCTTCACTTATTAACGAAGATTTAGATCTTCCCGGAACCCATGCATTGGTGATCGGGATCAGTGAGTATCCTCATATTTCAGGAGGTAAGGACCCCACTCCTGACGGGAAATCATTCAATCTGGGCCAGCTGACAAGTGCTGCCCGATCTGCCTCGGAATTTGCCGGATGGCTGCTCAAGGAATACCGTAATCCCGATCTTCCCTTAAAAAGCCTTAGAGTGTTGTTATCGCCGTCAGCCAACGAAAATATTCATCCGGATATTCTGGCAAAATTACCCGATAATCATTCTGCCACCCGACAGAACGTCACACAGGAACTGGTCGAGTTCAGAACTGCCTGCAATACCCACAAAGAGAATGTGGCCTTTGTATACATTGCGGGACACGGGGTTCAACTCACCAAACATGGCTCTGTTGTTTTGTTGAACGATTTTGCGCAAACCGGTCAGCTCAACCGGCTGCATGGCGCAATTGACATGGCCAGGGTTCATGCTGGAATGAACCATCCGGATACTGCTCAGACTCAATTCTGGTTTATTGATGCCTGCCGCCAGAAACCTGCGGTGGCCAGAAAGTTTGAAAGCATGGCCGGTGCATTGGTAATCGATGAACCTGTGGGAGTGGCACAAACGTCCCTCATGTTTCTTTCGGCAACCACCGGGAAAAGTGCCTATGGCAAACCCGGTGGATGCAGCCTTTTCTGTGAAGCCCTGATGTGGTCCCTAAGGGATGCCGGTGCTGCTGAAGGTCCGGGCACCGGCTGTAGGAACTGGCATGTGCCGGTTACCAGCCTGATCAGAAGGTTGCCGGAAAAAGTATCCCAACTTGCCGCCTCCCATAATGCATCCCAGCCTGTGGATATTGCCGGGAAAATTCATGAGGCTGTTCTGCATATTTACTCTAACCCACCCAAAGTTGATTTATGCATCAGCCTGATTCCAAAAAAAGCGCAGAAAGCTTCAACAGCCACCCTGACATTTAATGGTCAGATCCCTGTGATATCAAACAGTTCCACCTGGCCAGTTATCGATAAAGTTGATGCGGGTCTTTATCTTTTGAGTATAAAATCAACCAGCCCTTATTCCGGAAATACAAATATTCATAATGTAACCCCTCCGGAATACCAAACCCAGGTGGAGGTGTAATCATGGAAAAAGGTCAATTAATTGTCAAGGTTCTGTCTGAATCTTATTTTCTGGAAGGAAAAATTCCCATCCAAATCCGTGACAGCCGGTTCAGCCTGGTAAAAGAAATTCACGGAGGAGATAGTCTCAAAGTTGATCCGGGTCTTTACCAAATCAGTTCTGTTTTGCAGAATGGTCAGGATTACAAGCAAATTGTCCAGGTTCCTGAATCCGGCAAAATAGAGATCACCCTCAATGCAAGTCAGAAAGACACACAAAAAACATCAGACATATCCGGGCTCGACCCTGCGGAAACTATCGTTTTTAAACCTTTGCCCAAGATAAAACCATTAAAGCAGATAGTGACAAAGCAGTTATTCAAAAATGTCGGCTATTTCCCCTCAACCGGATGGGGAACAATGGGCACAGGGCATGAATCCATTGTTATTAAACATCCGCAACCGGTTCTTGAAGGCGCCCGGGGAGCAAAAGTACAATCCAGTAAGGATGGACGCTGGGTCTTTGAACCTGACAAAGATATCAATGCCGTACCCAGGGCTCAATTCAAGATTGGTCGTGAATTTATGGATATCAGTCTGCCGATTTATCCTAAGTTCGCAACTGAACTCAATATATGTGAAGTCCATGTGCAGCCTTCACCAACAGGGTTTAAAATCAGGGCATGGATTTCACCGAAAAGAACAGTTGCAAGTACCTTACAGCGCCTGCTGACATCCGGGTACCTTTTAAAAGCAGCTGAAATTGCATCTGAAGCCACAGAATTGCTCCAATATAAATATGATGACCCGACAGGTGCAGCACTGGGTGCCCTGTTGCTTCACAAGGCAGATCGCCTGATGGAAAGACAGGACTGGGTTAAAAATCTTGCAAATGGTTTTAAATGGCTGCCGGATGGTAAAATCCTGCTGGCAATTCTTCTTTCCCGGGATGAAAACAAACTGGACCAGGCCATGGATCTGGCTGTTGAAGCCTGCTCTTCTCCTGTGCTGTTTACTGAAAGCTATTCTCTTCTGGTTAACCTTTTACGTGAATGGCAGTCAAAAGCCGGGATAAATAACCAGCAAAATGAAAGCCTGAAAAACAAGCTTGCAAAGGCGTTATCATCTGTGGCCCAGATTTCACCCTACATCGACTGGGAGGCAACCACTTTGACCAACAGCCTGCCAAAAGGAGGGATATCATGCTGGAAATAAGAATGCTGCCCGCACGTCAGGGGGATGCCATATGGATTAAATGGGGCAAAAATTCTTTAAAGTATCAGATGATGGTTGATATGGGAACAACTCAAGTGGGCACAAACATCCAGGAACAACTCAAGCATGCGGGCAAAGAGGCATCAGAATTTGAACTTCTTGTTATTTCCCATGTTGACGGTGACCACATCGGCGGCGTTCTCTCCTGTCTTGCTGATGAAGACCCACACGTAAATATTGATTTTAAAGATATCTGGTTTAACGGCTGGGTTCATCTGGACGGGGGCCGGGTGCAGGGGCCTCATGCGTTGACAGCAGGTTCATCTGGTGCGGCAAACGATCTGGAAAGTTTCGGGCCGGTGCAAGGGGAATTATTCAGCCGATGGCTTGGGAACCGTAACTGGAACAAGGCATTTAATACAGGCCCTGTCTGTCGGGTTCCCGGAAGCGACCTACCCAGGATTACACTTTCCGACGGTTTACAACTGACCATATTGGGACCTAGCCCTGCCCGACTCTCTAAATTCAAGCCCAAATGGAAAAAAGAAGTTCAAAAGGCCATTAAAAAAGGAACTCTTGATCAGGTCTCGCCTGGTCTTGAAGCATTCGGTTCAACTGATCCACCGATTCTGGAAACACAAGAAGATCTGGAAATACTTGCCCAGACACTGAATGTCAATGACAGCAGTGAAGCAAACGGCAGCAGTATCATACTTTTACTTGAATATGAAAACCATCGTATCCTGCTGGCCGGCGATGCCTTTGCAGATGATATCATTGAAGGACTTTCCCTTCTGGATAATGGAAACAAGGTCAGACTGGACGTATTTAAGATTCCCCACCACGGCAGCAAAAAGAATCTTACCCAGGAGATGGTCGAGCAGGTCAGCTGCAAGAACTGGATATTCTCCACAGACGGCACCCAGTTTCGCCATCCTGATTCAGAAGCCATTGCCAGGGTAGTTGCCTATAGTTCAAAATCACCGGTCAATCTTATCTTCAATGTTGAAAGTACCTTTAACAAATGGTGGGACAACCCGGACTGGCAAAGGATGTATCACTATAGTGCCGCCTATGGGAAAGATGAAGACGGCATTCAAATTACCTTTTAAATGAAGGAGGGAAAAATTATGACAATCAACATTATGGGCCAGGAAAAAAAAATAGGCATTGCACTTTCCGGAGGGGGATTCAGGGCAGCTGCGTTTCACCTTGGTGTATTTAAAAAATTACAATCCATGGGGCTTCTTTCAAAAATTGATCTGTTAAGCTGCGTCAGCGGCGGCAGCATTGCCGGTGGATTCCTTGCTCTAAACTGGAACCGGCCGGATGTGCTGGATCGTCTGGAAACCTATTTAAGAACTAAATCCATAGCTGTTTCTTCGGTATTGGGCGGCATCCTTGATCCATTCCATACCCGACTGGACAAGCTGGCCGACAGTTATGACCATCACCTTTACCATTCCGGGAAACTGGATGATTTAAAAAACGGACCCCGCATCTATTTTAACAGCACCAATCTTTCAACAGGAAATATGTTCTTTTTTGTTTCCGGCGGTAATAAGGAAACCGAAATGGGGGAATGGGAACTGGGTGTTGTTCCTGCAAAACAATTTCCCATCAGCAAAGCTGTGGCAGCTTCATCTGCATTTCCACCGGTTTTTCCGCCCTTGCGGCTCGATCATGACATATACCCGTCTAACGAAGTGGAATACATCACCCTTGCAGATGGCGGCGTATATGACAACCTGGGCGTTAACCCCTTGATGCGAAAAAGGAATGAACTGGATTACGTCATTGTCAGCGATGGAGGCAAACCCTTTGATATCATAGAAGAACCGACACAAGCGGGCACTATTGTTTTAAAGGAAGCGATCAGCATCCTCATGGAACAGGTCCGCGGTCTGCAGTTTAAACGGCTGGAATTAAAATTCAGGGCGGAAAATGCACCAAAACCGGTCTGGTTTTCCATTGACAGCAAGGAAGGACAGGCACAACCCGGCGATCCTGAATTCGCATCAGCCATTAAAACAGATTTGCGAAAGCTTAATTCTGCTGAAATGGACGTTTTGACGCGACACTCAGGCTCACTTCTCGAACACAGGCTCAATACCTATGCTCCGGAATTGTTGGTTTAACTTTATTGGAGGAAATTCATGATACGATTTAAACAAATTCTCACATTAAGTATTGTTCTCAGCATTCTAGGGCTTTTGAACGCCTGCGCAACAACATCCGCCAAAACCGTTCAATTATCCCAGATCACCCAGGATCAGGCAGTGAACCTTCAAAAATCCCATGTCCAGTTTGTACAGCGCTTTTACCAAAAACTCAGACAAGACGTCATTGTTTTTCTGGAAACAAAATGGACGCCTTTATTCCTGTCAAAAGCGGTTAATAACAAAGGGTTTAAAAAAGATCTGGATGAGGCATACCTTTTGTCTGATATGAAAAGTGCCGACATACAGGTTACATGGAAAGGTGATTCCCTTGTCGAACCCCGGAAAAGTGCTGTCCTGTCAAGTATTGAACGGCTGGCAAAAGAAAACCAGGGCCGTCTTGGCAAGGTTTTGCTGGATTTTGCATCAGCAGCACAAACCCAGATTAATAATAAGCAAAAAGAACTTCTAACTCCCATAAACGATCAGGAAAGACTGGTTCTAAGTGAAATCAATGCGGCCTGGGCAGACCTTCTTGCCGGACAGGCTGCTGTCACTGCACATCTTGGTTCCCTGGTCGAGGTTAAAAAAAGTCAGGATGAGATATTGGGAAAACTGGGCGTTTTAGAAAAAAGAGACCATATCCTTGGCACATTACTGCAGTACAGTGACACCTTCACAAATCTGCTGGAAGAACAAAAAAATGCTGAAGACATCATCACTGAATATAAAAATAAATTAAAGGATTTGAAAGAAGAACTAAAAAGGGATTAAAAAAGGAGAAAAAATGGCAACGTCACCATACGATTTTACACAAGAGGCTGATGCTGCAAGCCAGGAGCTTGAAGATGATATCAACCGGTTAAAACCCATTCCTGAACACGAGCTGAAAATGCTTTTGCCTGACAGGGCTGATCAGGAGCAATTAAAAGACCTCATCAAGGCGGTTAATGAGGAAACAGACAAAAACAAAAAAATGGCCCTGCTCACTGAACGGCTTGGAAATATAGCAATCAATGTTAAGACGGTTGCAGAAAAAATAATTTCCGGTGCAATAAAACTTGCCTGATTTGCCGGATGGCATCCCATCCCAGCCCTTTGCATCAAATGCCTTCAAACCCGTCTATCGGTTGAATATTTATTGTTTTAAAATCCAATACGTTAAATAATTAAGGAAAAAATAAAAAATGGAGAATGAACTTTATAACAAATCTGATAATAACCGAAACCCCTGTTTTTTTATGCTCAGGCAATCCAATGATGAATGTCTTAAAGAGGCTATCCACTATATCGAAAATATTGGCGTTAAATCCATTACTGCCCATTCAAATTGTGCCCTATTCGGCTATGCTTCTGATGAGCAGCTTGAAACAGCACGCAGTTGCGGATTATTTCCAGCCATATTCAGTAAAAGGATCAACAGAGAAACGCTTGAAAAGCTATCCCCATTGCAGCAGAATGTTGCTGATCTGTGGAATCACCTGCACTCTCCTGAGTATAAAAAAGTGGTTAATGATTTTTCTGGTGCCGGGAAAAGCTGGAACGCAAAAGACCGCAACCCTCCTTTACCATTCTCATTATATGAACCAGAAGATTTTAAACAAATCCTTAAAGAAAACCTGGGGATTGATGAGGATCAGCTGTTAAAAGCAGCTAAAAAATCGGGCCAAAAGTTAGCCGGACTCGATAAAAAAGCGTTTCAAGAATATGAGCGGCGACTTGAAAAAAAATTCAAAGACCCTACGATTGCATATCACCTGGCTCGCATCGCTTATCGGCTTGACCCTGTTTTTTATCCTGTGATAGAGGCACTTGAATTTGATTTCGTTGCCCTTATTTTTGCAGAATTAGGCTGCTGGAAAATGGAGAATGAGATTTCAGTCGGTGTCGTGTTTGTTGAATCATCAAGATCCAATGGACCGAAATTTTCAAATTCTACCCGAAATACTCTGCAAGCAAGAGTTTTTGACGGACTGAACTGGTTATCACAAAAAGCGCCTGCCGCTGCCCGGTTAACATGGGTAATTGACTGGCAGTACACCCATATTGATGTTGCCAACGGAACAAACTCAAGCAATGAGGCATATTGGCGTGATCCGGCAATGGGGCAGATCAGCTACAACGGCAGCACATATGCGGCTGAATGGGATTCTGTTGCAAGGTATCGTGAAGATATGCGCATTGCAAATATTTCATCACATGCAATCGTTATTTTTCTTACCCCTTTTGCCAACAGTTGGCACGGTTACGCAGGTAGTGGCAGAATAACACTGGCCAATCGTGACAATTGGGGAGGCTGGGGTATCAATAAAGTCGATGAAATCACTTCCCATGAAGTCTGTCATCTGTTTGGCGCCTCAGACGAATATACCGGTGCCGGTACTCCATGTTCAACATGCACAAGCACACACGGCTGCTATCATATTCCAAATGGTAATTGCGGATCATGCGCACACCCCCAGCAGGATTGCATTATGGACGGAAACCAGCGCAGAGTATGTGCCTATACCCAGGGACAAATCGGCTGGGCTGATCTTTTTGTCGAATTGACAACTGCAAACCAGCAATGGGCTGGTACTGATGATGATGTCTGGCTCGATATTGGGGACCGGACCTTTGCGCTGGATAACCCAAACCATGATGATCGGGAGCGTGGAAACGTGGAAGGCTATGCCCTTAAGTATACAGGTATAAACAAAAACCAGATAAAACGTGTCGGAATCAGGAAATCATCTGATGGGTATGCCGGCGGATGGAAACTCAAACGGGTTAGACTCTGGTGCCGTGGAGAACTTATCTGTGATCACAACAATATTAACAAGTGGCTTGAAGACAATAAACGATGGTGGGCGTCAAGCTGTGGCACTGTCAGCTCCGATATTGTCAATGAATTAATGGTTAAGATAACAACTGCCAATGTAAAATGGGCAGGAACCGATGATGATGTAAGATTATATATGGGTGGGCGTTCATGGAACCTTGACAATCCATCCCATGATGATTTTGAAAGAGGTCACACAGATACCTTTCATCTTGATCCGGGCGTTGGTCTATATCAATCCATGCTGAATACACTGCGTATTCATAAATCACCGGATGGCATTGCAGGCGGTTGGAAACTGAAAGGACTTCAGATATATGTCAATGAAACAAGAATTTACAATAATCAAAGTATCAATAAATGGATAGAAGATAATGATCGTGATTGGTTTGGAAATATATAACAGCTTTGATCTGAGGTTGAAACAATATCCGGGATTGATGGTATCCGGCGCAGAATATTAGATTGGCAGAGTAGTAAATACGATAGAGTATATTAATTAAAGGAGGAAATTATGCGGCTTATTTTTGTTCATGGATGGAGCGTAACCAATACCGATACTTACGGCGGCATGCCGGAAGCCTTGTCCAATGCCTCAGGCCTTTATGGTTTAAACCTTGATATTCAACATATTCATCTGGGTAAATATATCAGCTTTCATGATGAAGTAACCATGGATGATATTGCTCGGGCAATGGACCGTGCCCTTCGTGATCTGCCCGGAAACAGTGATGCAGCCATCACACCTTTTTCATGTATCACACATTCAACCGGCGGCCCTGTCGTCCGTTTCTGGGTAGACAAATTTTATGGGTCCCAAAACTTGAACAAACTGCCTTTGGACCATTTAATCATGTTGGCACCAGCCAATCACGGATCTGCCCTTGCAACGATTGGAAAGGCAAGGGTCGGCCGTATCAAAGCATGGTTCAACGGTATTGAACCGGGCCAGAGGGTTTTGGACTGGTTAAGCCTGGGCAGTGACGGGCAATGGGAATTAAACGAAAAATATCTAAACTATAACTATGTCAACAATGGATTTTATCCGTTTGTACTCACCGGCCAGGGGATCGATCATAAATTTTATGATTTTTTAAACAGTTATCTGGTAGAAAAAGGCTCTGACGGTGTAATTCGTGTTGCAGGTGCAAGCATGAATTATCGGTATATTTCTCTTGTACAGGATATGCATCAGATCATTCGGCAAAAGCCCCTTACCTATAAACTCGTTCCTGACTGCGAGATCAGGAAACCAAATCCAACCGCTTTGGGGGTCTATGGCTACTACTGCCATTCCGGTTCAAAAATGGGTATCATGAGAAGTGTGAAAAAAAACGAAACAAATACACCCATTATTAAGGACATCTTAAAATGCCTTAAGGTTAAAAATCCGGATGACTATCAGGCAAGAGCAAATGAACTCTCCCAGTTAACCTTGCAGGAACAGTCCGGTGGCGACAGGTATTGCATGATGGTTTTTAATATCAGAGATGATCAGGGAGAACAGATAAAAAAAGATGATTATGATCTTTTCCTTCTTGCCGGTAACCAATACAGGCCCCATCAATTACCCCAAGGATTCTTCATGGATAAACAGATGAATAATGAAACCGGAAAACTGGTTTATTATTTAGATGCCAACAAGATGGCGCAAATCAAGGATGGCAAATTCGGCGTTCAGGTAGTGGCCCGTCCCTCCAAAGGATTTTCCTACTATACTGCGGCTGAATTCCGCTCCGAAGGGACTACTGCGAACAGCATTCTGACCCCGAACCAGACCACCTATGTGGATATCAAACTGCACCGGTTGGTTGATAAAAATGTATTCCGGTTTGGCCCTGTAACCGACAAACCAGTCAGTTTTAAAAAAATAAAACCGTCTGGGGAGCCCGTCTAAAACACATAAGGTTTCACATCACATGCTTAAACAGATATTATCCATTACAAAAACCAGGCCATGGGGATTGGCAAACCCATGAGTTTTAAAATGAACCGACTGCGCCAATGATTTAGATGTTTCACAGCGGCTGATGCCGCCCAAAATACAGCACCGCATTAAGCCTTTGGGTTAAGAAGATAATACAACGTTGTTTGGGCTGCAATTCGAACCGAGGCAGAAAGCTTTTTTTCAATCAAGGCTTCAAGTTTTGGAGCAGCCTCCAGATCATTGAGTTTGGTCAATATTTTACACGCTGAAATGATTACCTCTTTTTTTGGATCATCCAGACATTCCAATGCTGCTGCCAGAGCCATTTCATGGTTTAATCCAGCAAGAACGGTAAGGGCCTCACATCTGATAAAGCCTGATACATGGCCCTGAACCATGTCTTTCAAAAGATCGCAGGCTTTTTTTCCCATCAATTTCCCAACTGCATGAACAGCATGACCGGCAGCCTGGAGGGAAGTATCATCCAATTGTTTTATTAATGCAGGTAAGGCTTCTTTTTCACCCAGCTCGGCCAGAGACGAAGCAACACGGCCACGAACAGCCGGAGCAGTATCATTCAATGCCTTTAATAAAGCAGAAATAGCTTGATTGCCTCCCAGTTTTCCCAAAGCTGTGGCAGCTTCCCTGCGTACATCAATTCGATTCGATTCCAGTGCCTGGCAAAGTGGTGCCACAGCAGCCTGATCGTCCCTGTCGCCCAACAAGCGCGCCGCTAAGGGGCTATTTTTTGAAGATGAATCATGAAGAACTGCTAATAGTTCATCTGGATCCATCTGTGCAACCTGGCCATAAGGCGTTTGTTTCTGCACGCAGTCCTGGCACGTGCTGCTTGGATGGTCAGGGTTATCATGATGAATGCAATGTCCGCAAACCACTTGAAAGCAAGTTTGGCATTCACCTGCCGGGAAAATATGTATAAATGTCGAACTGCATATCGGGCAGGTCAATTGTTTTTTATCAGGTGTAATTTTTGATTCTGTCATCATTCTCTCCTGGGCAGTTTATATAATTTTGTCTCTGCTCAGTTTAGGACTGGAAAATGACTTTTGTCAATAGAAGGTATGACACCTCTATTATGGATGGGGAGGAATTTGTCTTTACTTTTACAAATTCCTCCCCGGTTGGGTGATGAGTATGCTTTGTCTTATAGAATTCGAGGATCAACGAGCGCTAATCTTTTTAAAGTGCTATGCTGAAGCCGTATGAATAATGTGATCTACTTCTTTTCCAAGGGTTTCTGAAGCAGCCACAGTTAATGAACAGCCACCAATCTGGGTTGAATAGCGTGCATCTTTTTCACTGCGTTTATAGGCTTCGGAAAGTTTCTCACTGGTCTTTTGCAGTTTTATCGGCGATAATCCTTCTTTAGCTGCCAAGGTTTTCAAATTGTAGACTTTACCGTCCTGAACCCATGCAATACCAAATTGCTTGGGCGGGTTTCCAATAAAAACATAGGTCGATTTATCAGCAGTAACGACTTCGAGTGAATCCTTTGTTTGATTGGCAAGATCCTCCAGTGGTTGTCGTATCCCATTGAGTTGTTCAAATATGGGATCATTTGGATCAAGCGGGGAATACTCTTTTTTTCCACCAAATAATTTGTCAAAAATACCCATTAGCTTCTCCTTTATTAAATAGATTAAGGCGAACCTTTTTGGCATAAATGTCAATTACATGTGTTCAATTACAAAAAACTAACCGCGAGGGCCAGGACTCATCTACACCAGCATCGCCAGGAATCTCCTGTCACTAAGTATTAGTAAATACCAATTTTCTTTTATTGTCAAGGAACTCTTAAAAAAAACAAATAACAAGATAAATATCTGAAATTACATCAAATTATCCTCCTTAAATATTGAAGGCACTCAATTTAAGCCTATCTGTGGAAAATAAAAAAATGTGAGACCGTTTTAACCAGCCTCATTGCAGTTTATCCTGACTTTGACTTTTTCCAGAATATTGATTAATTACAGAATCAAGGTTGCGATTTATTCTGGACACTATTAATCATGCACCATCACATATTGAGAGACAAACAAATGTTAGTTTTGGAAGAATTAAAGAGCCTGGCAGAACAAGAGTATAAGGCATTTAATAACAAAATAATCCCAACACAGCAGACAACACTGGGTGTGCGCTTGCCCATGTTAAGAAAGATCGCCAGACGGATAGCAAAAGAAAAACCAATGGCATTTATCCAATCAGACAAACAAAACATATTTGAATTGATTATGCTTGAAGGAATGGTGCTTTCCTCTATGGATAAATCATTTAAAGAATTGTTGCCATTAACTGAAACCTTTTTACTCAAGGTCGATAACTGGGCTCAGATTGATTCAAGTATCTGCGATTTTAAAAACATAACAAAAGAAAAAAAAGACGTTTTAGTTGTTGTCAAAAAATGGCTGAAATCCGACAAGGAATTCTTTGTCAGAGCAGGCCTTGTCATGTTGCT
This sequence comes from Pseudomonadota bacterium, assembly GCA_043826275.1. Lineage (GTDB taxonomy): Bacteria > Desulfobacterota > Desulfobacteria > Desulfobacterales > Desulfobacteraceae > Desulfobacula. Next base: position 79,658 of record JBDRQO010000005.1, on the reverse strand, counting down.
GGCACACTTTGTGGAAAAAAAGAATCTACAAATGATTTTTGATTTATCACAAAGCATTGTCCATACCGGATACTATGCACATATGGGGAATGCCTGGCTTGTCTCCTGCTGCATGGCAAAATTTCCAAAAGAAACTATTATCTTTTTCAAAAACAATACGTTAGATGATAAAACACATAATAAGGCCATTCAAAAATCCCGGGAAAGCTTTCGAGTGTCAAAAGAAGATAAAATAATAATTAATGAATTAAAAAGATTAAAAAGATGACAAAATGAGTGAGATGTATGAAGAATTAGATTTTCGACACACGCCTATTGGAGACCCGATGTTACGCCGCCGTCGGTTGATCCAGCTTGGAGGGCTTGATATCTATGAGGTCAAGCTTGGTGAGGATTTTCTGATGACAAGCTTGTTTCATGAGGCAGAATTTGCGCTGTCCTGTGATGTGTCAAAAAGCTTTGATCCAGACTCTCCTGCAAAGGAACATGATGCCATTCTTTTAGATATAGATCACACGCCAACACGAGTATTGCACCAGACAAACACACGTTTCTACACTGAACAAGGCTTAAAGGAACTGGCACAGCATTTGAAACCCGGCGGCGTGTTTGGTCTCTGGGCAGATGGTTTTCCGGAAAACTCTTTTACCAACCTATTAAGAAAGGTTTTTCAAAGCGCTGAGTCGCACATTATTGAATTTGATAATCCTTTAACCGGCGGCTCATCTGAAGGAACTGTTTACGTGGCACAACTAAGCCTGTAGTGCCAATAAAACATATGAAAAGTCAAAAATAAAATTGAAAATAAAAATTGAATTATTGGCACCTGGTGGAGATATTGATTCTATAAAAGCTGCAATTGTTGCAGGGGCAGACGCGATCTATTGTGGTCTGATTAAATTCAACGCCAGAAACCGGGCAACAAATATAAATCTTGAAGATTTAAATGGAATTATACATCTTGCTCATCAACATGATTGCAAAATATTTTTGACCCTTAATATCATTATTGTGGGAAGTGAAATCCCGTTCCTGATAAACCTTTTGAACAAACTTATTAATACAAGAATAGATGGCGTCATTGTTCAGGATTTAGGATTGTTTTATCTATTATCTAAATATTTTAAAGGCCTTAATATACATGTATCGACTCAGCTTAATGTTCATAATGTTGGTCAGGTTGATTTTTTAACACAACTTTCGTGCACCCGGATTAATCTGGCAAGAGAGTTAAATATTAATGAGATAAAAGCCTTAACTTTAAAAGGACATAATAATAATATTTCCATTGAAGTCTTTGTCCATGGCTCCTATTGTCTATGTTTTTCGGGGTTGTGTTATATGAGTTCAGTCCATGGAGGAAACTCAGGCAATCGCGGCAGATGCTCTCAACCCTGTAGAGATAAATATTTAACAACCGCTGAAGGTAAAAATTTTCCTCTTAATCTTAAAGATAATTCTGCGTTTTTTGATCTAAGACAATTATCTGATGCAGGGGTTGATGCCATAAAAATTGAAGGCAGAATAAAAAAATTTGATTATGTCTATACCGTGGTGAATTGCTGGAAAAAACAACTCAACTCTTTTTACAATCAAAACAGACTCAATAGTGACAATGGTGACCTGTATAAGGCATTTAACCGGGATTTTTCAAATGCCTATTTAAAGGGGGATATAAATAAAAATATGTTTATTGATAATCCCCGGGATAATTCGATTAAACATCTTTCTGACATTAATACGTATTATGGAGATGAAAAAAAGGAAAACGATGCAATCGAACTTTATAAAGAAAAAGAAGACATCACAGCATTGCTTAAAAATAAAATAAAACGATTAAGTATTGCTAAGGCACCTTTAGAGATAAGCATTTCAGGAAAACCGGATGCGCCTTTAACCGTATCTGTGAAAACGCCGGATACTTCATTTATTGTGCTTTCCAAAATTAATCTTGCCAAAACAAACAAGAAAAGCATGGCTGAGCGTTTAACTGTCAATTTTTTATTAGACCGGTTTAAAGCCTTAAACAATACCCAATATACCATTAAACATCTGGAATTGAATAATCTTGAAAACGATCTTTTTATATCTTTTAATGAGATTACTTCAATAAAAAATAAAATTTTATACATCTTAAATGATTCAAACAAAATGATTGATCCAATCGAGGTTCCCTTCTTAAAAAAAAATAAACCATTAAAAATTAAACCTGGTCTTGGTGTATTAATCAGTTCCCAAAAGGATATATATTTGTGTAATAAGACCCGTGCAGATATATTTTTTGAGCTTCCAAATAGTTTTACAAATAAAGCTTCTGAGCTCATAGCACTTTTTTTAACAAACAAAAAATTGATTCCCTGGTTTCCATCTGTTTTAATAGGAGAAGAGTATACTGCGGCAAAAAATTTTCTTGAACAGGTGCAACCCGAACGGATTGTAACCAATAATACCGGAATAGCCTATGAAGCCTGTAAAAAAAAAATCCCCTGGATAGCAGGGCCCTATCTTAATGTGGTTAATTCCTTCAGTCTTTTATGCTTAAAAGAAAAATTTAATTGTTATGGCTCATTTATTTCAAATGAACTGAGCAAATATCAGATAAAAAGTATCATTGCTCCTGAGAATTTCAAACTATACTATAGTATCTTTCACCCCATATGTCTTCTAATCAGCCGACAATGTTTACTTTGCCAGGTTATTGGATGTGAGAAAAACACGATTGATCAGGACTGTATTCAAGCATGTAATAAATCTTCATCCATTACAAATTTAAAAAAAGTTGCTTTTTATATTAAAAAAACAAAAGGGAACTATCATTGTATCTATAATAGTCATCATTTTTTAAATACAGATATTGTTACAGATGTGCCGGATCTGTTTTCCAATTATCTTATTGATCTAAGGGATATAAAAACCCAAACTAACATTGAGATGGATAAATCTAAAATAATAGCGCTTTTTGAAAATCTTCTAAATGGAAATTCCAATGCAAAAAACGAACTTGAACAAATTATTCATCCCTCAACTAAGACCCAATATATAAAAGGGATATAAACAATATCAGGGTATTTACATATAGGAAAAAATTTTTGGGAGCCACAGAATTTAAGGCGATCTGAATACACACAGATGTGATGCTTGGGTCGCCTTTTTAAATTAAGAATCACTTTGCTTAACGCATTCAACTATCCGCAGCTATCTTTTAACACAAGATTATCCCGATGGATAATTTCATCATAATGCCTTGTACCCAGACAGGCTTCGATTTGAGATGTTTTCAACCCTTTTATCAAGTTAATATCTGAAGATCGGTAATTGACCAGGCCTGTACCGATAATTTCATTGTCCCTGGTTTTAAAAAACACGGCTGCACCTTCTTCAAAAGTTCCTTGTACATCAATCACGCCAATGGGTAACAAGCTCTTGCCATTCTGAGTCACCGCACGAACAGCACCGTCATCAATTGTGATGCTCCCTTTGGGCTTAAGCGTATGGGCGATCCAACATTTTCGGGAAGCCATTTTTTCTTTTCTGGCCTCAAAATAAGTTCCCCTGTTTTTTCCATCAAATAATTCGAGTAAAATATCTGGTCGATCACCTCTGGCAACGATCATGGGAATACCGGCAGACGTCACCTTCTGGGCTGCTTTGATTTTGCTGAGCATACCGCCGGTGCCAAGCGTTCCAGGAATATGACTGGCATATTCTTCAATCTTGCGTTCAAATTGGCTGACCTTTGGAATCAATTGCGCATCCTTATGTATCCTGGGATCTTTGTCATAAAGGCCGTCTATATCTGTCAGGATAAATAAAAAATCAGCATCCATGAGTAAGGTGATCATGGCTGCCAGATTATCATTGTCCCCCAGCTTAATTTCTTCAACCATGATGGTGTCATTTTCATTGATCACCGGCACCACTTTCCAGTTGATCAGCATACGCAGACAGTTCCTGGCGTTCAAATATCGCACCCGATTGTCTAAATCCTCACCCGTTAAAAGGATTTGACCCACTTTCGTGTTATATCGGGCAAAGCTTTTTTCATAGGCATTCATCAAACCGCTCTGACCAATGGAAGCAATGGCCTGACGCATGGGAACCTCATCGGGACGCTTGTTCATTCCCATTTTACGAAGGCCTGCGGCAATGGACCCGGATGAAACCAGAATAACCTCGATCCCCTTGTCCATCAACTGACTGATCTGATTGGAGATGGAGTCAATAACGTCCAGATTCAAACTGTTTTCTGCTGTAATCACATTACTGCCCAGTTTTACAACAATTCTCTGGGCGGTAATCAAACGATCTTTTGGCATGGTTGTTCTCTTTTAAGAAAATATCTTTGTGATGGGTTTATGGGTAAAGGGTTTGGCATTTTTTCCAACATAATCTTTAACCTGATGGCCATTTCCCAGCATCCGCCACTGATAGATCATCAACCCCTCAAGGCCCACCGGTCCTCTGGCATGAATTTTATTGGTACTGATACCCACTTCAGCCCCCAGGCCAAACCGGAAACCATCAGCAAACCGTGAGCTGCAATTCCAGAAGGCATCTGCCGTATCAGCATGATCCATGAAATACAGGGCCCGTTCCTTATCTTTTGACACAATCACATCGGTATGGCCTGATCCATATTGATTAATATGAGCCAATCCATCATCAAGGGTTTGTACCACTCGAACAGAGACAATCAGGTCAAGGTATTCTGTTTTCCAGTCCTTTTGGGTTGCCGGCGCAACGTCGATAATGGATCTTGTTCGTGAGCATCCAACAATTTTTACGCCTTGTGCTTCCAGGGCTTGTTTTAAATCCGGCAAAAGCGTATCAGCCACAGCCTGATGCACCAGAATGGTTTCAGCGGCATTACAGACTGCCACATACTGACATTTGCTGTCTATGGCAATGTCTATTGCCATTTTCAGGTCTGCAGACTTATCAATATACACATGGCAGATCCCGTCAGCATGACCCAGGACAGGAATATTAGTGTTATCCATGATATATTTTACAAATTCATTACTGCCTCTTGGAATAATCAGATCAATTGCATGATCCAGCTGCAGCATCTGGCTGACATCACTTCTGGTTTCCAGCAGACCCAACCAGCCTTCAGGACATCCAGACTCAACGCCTGCCTGTAAAATAATGGCGGCCAGAATCTGGTTGGTGGCAGAGGCTTCAGAGCCCCCTTTGAGCAAGACGGCATTTCCACTTTTCAGGCACAGGGCTGCTATCTGGACAAGGGCATCCGGACGGGATTCAAAAATCACACCGATCACGCCAATGGGTCGACTGACCTTATAAAGCTCCAGTCCGGTATCCAGTTCCAGGGCACTCAATGTTTTCCCCACCGGATCTTCCAATTGGATCAGACTTTTGATACCGTCACATGCTTCAACAAGTTTGGTTTCATCAAACTTCAATCGTTTGAGCAAGGGGGGTTCCAGATTATCTTTTTGAGCCTGTTCAAGATCCTTGTTGTTGGCAGCAAAAATCTTTGACGCATTTTCCTTTAAAGCGGTTATTATACGTTCAAGCGCATTATTTTTAGCCTGAGTAGAAATAGCCGACATTGAAATAGCCGCTTTTTTACATAGGTTTGCAATTTCTTGAATATCCATTATTTGTCCTTAATGCATATATAAAATATTATTGATCATAAATTATTTTATCTATTGCAGCATAATAACAATTTAACCAGTTCACTAAAAAATGAAATGAGTTCTTTAGATAACAAAAGATTTGATGATAGAAACAATAAAATATTTAGCTGCTAATCTTTTTTTTCAATTCTTCCATAAGTTTTTCAAAAGAATCGTTCTGTAGGATCTCGCTGAATTGAGAACGATAATTTCCCACCAGGCTGACACCCTCGATAATCATGTCATACACCATCCATGAACCATCCTTGGCCTGGTACATTCGATAATCAAGTGGGATTTCAACTGAATCGGTGACAATTTTTGTATTAATCTGTGCTTTCTTCTTATTGACCAGTTCTTTGGTAAAAAGAATTTTTTCGTTAGTATATCCTTCTATTTTAGTCACATACGTATCTTCAAGCAATTGACTGAAAAGCTTTATAAACTCATCTTTTTGCTGATCGTTTATTTTTTTCCAATTTGCACCAAGACTCAGCTGGGACATTTTTTCAAAGCTAAACCGTTCATAAATGATTGTGCGAAGGGCTTGCCTTCTCTTGTCCGCACTGGCATCTCCCTGATATTGTGGATCTCTTAGAATGTCTAAAAGCTTATCAATACTTGCCTTTAACTGGTCCTGGACCGGGGAAGCAAACACAGGATGAACCGGTACAAATAAGCAGATTGCAAATAGGATGATCAGGATCGTTTTAAATCGTTTCATAGGGACCTCCCGGCACAAACCAATCGTATTTTTAACAATTGTGTTTAGTTGTTGGATAAGCATTAGGGGTTAGCAGTTCAATCTTTCAACTATTGCACAATTCCTTATATGCATCATCTTTGTCTTTTTTTATGGTGAATACTGTTTCCAGCTTTGTCAATGACAGAGCATTCATTACTGTTTCACCCAAACCGGTTAAAATAAAAGCCTTACCGGTTTTCTTGCTCCATTGCAGGCCTTCAACCATGGTTGCGATGCCGGAACTGTCCATAAAAGAAACGCCCTTAAGATCCACGATAATCCCTTTTACTTTTTTTTCAAAAAGAGGCAATAGTTTATCTCTCAGGCTGGGTGATGTGAACATATCCACTTCGCCTTCAACCGTTATGACGCCGATATTCTCTTTTTCGATACTATTGATTTTAAAACTCATAGGCCTTTTATTTTTCAAAAATATATTTACTGATTAATTCTTCAAGACTGATAGCAGATTCCGTATCCATCAAAGAATCTTTGTCAGTCAACATTTCATCAGAGCCACCTGGAGATAATTTAACAAATTTATCTCCGATCATACCTTTTGTCCGAATGGAAGCAATGGTATCATCCGTGATCTGGGTGCCTTTCTTAATTTGCATCTGCAATACAGCTTCATTTTCTTCAAGTGTAATTCGTTTCACTTTACCCACTGGAACCCCGGCAATTTCCACCGAAGCTCCCACTTCAAGGCCCTCTATGGACCCGAAACGCGCATTGATCATAAAAGAATCAGATCCAAAAAGATCAACACCGCCCAGGTTGACCGATAAATACACCATACAGGCAATACCAACAATCATGAAAATACCGACTGAAATTTCTGTTTTTCTTCCATACATAATGAATAATTTAAATCCTATAGTAATAAAGATGTCAAGATATAATCCACAATAAGGATGGATAGTGAGGTTATAACAACCGTATTTGTGGTTGCCCGGCTCACTCCTTCTGTGGTCGGTTCTGCTGAGAATCCCATGAACGTGGCGATCCAGGCAATCAAAGCACCGAAACACAATGATTTAAGCATACCACCGTAGATATCGGTAAATGTTACAGCAGTCGCCAGCTTGCCAAGGTAAGCCCCTTCATTGACGCCTAAAAGATGAACTCCCACAAGGTATCCGCCGGCAATGCCCACCAGATCAAAAAAAGCGGTTAACAGCGGCAGGCAGATAATCCCTGCAAGCACCTTTGGGCTGATGACATATTTTAACGGATCAATGGCCATCATCTCTAAGGCAGGAAACTGATCCGTAATTTTCATAATCCCGATTTCAGCCGCAATGGCAGATCCAGCCCTGCCGGTCACCATCAAGGCACAAAGTACCGGGCCCAGTTCACGGATAATGGAAAGGGCCACCATCACGCCTAATACTGCTTCCGCACCGAACTTGCTCAAAGAATAATAGCCTTGAATGCCCAGTACCATGCCTGTAAAAAGAGCGGTGACAAAGACAATTAAAAATGATTTTGAACCGATAAATTCAATTTCTTTTAACAGGCGGTGGAACCTGAACGGTGGTAAAAATGCCAGGATAATCGACATGAACAAAAATATCCCGCTTCTGCCAAAAACCTGGATGCGGTATAAAGTAAAACGACCCAAATTTGCTGCAATCTGCAAGGTTACACTGCTCCTTTAATTAAACAGGATTTCATCCAAATAATTCTTATCTGTGCGGGTAAACGGAATGGGGCCTTCTGGCTCACCATTGATAAATTGTTTTACCCTGGGATCGGTGCTGTTTCGTATCTGGTCAACTGTTCCTTCTGCAATAATATTCCCATAAAAAAGAATAATGATATTATCCGCTATTCTAAAACACGATTTTATATCATGGGAGACCACAATGGTGGTAATATTCAAGGTGGTGTTCAAATCCTTGATCAGCTTGTCAATCACACCGGTTGAAATTGGATCAAGGCCGGATGTGGGTTCATCATAAAAAATAACCTTGGGGTCCATGACAATGGCCCTGGCAAGACCCACCCGTTTCATCATTCCACCGGACAACTGGGATGGCATCAGGTGTTCTGTTCCTCTCAGTCCAACCATCTCAAGCTTCATGGTCACAATAGTTTTAATTATATTATCTGCTATTTGAGTGTGTTCCCGTAAAGGGAATGCAATGTTTTCAAAAATATCCAGATAATTAAAAAGAGCTGATCCCTGGAAAAGCATGCCCATTTTTTTTCTAAGAACGTATAATTCTTTCTTGCTTATCTTGGTCAAATCCTTACCATCAAAAAAAACAGATCCGGAATCGGGTCGCTCAAGACCAGTGATATGCCTGAGTAAAGTACTTTTTCCTGATCCGCTTCCGCCCAGGAGAACCGTAACTTTACCTTTCTCAAACCGGCAGTTCAAATGATTGGATGCCGTAACATTCCCGTATTTTTTAACCAGATTTTCTACTTGAATCATAATATTTTTTATTGTTATCTAAAATTTAAGATAATATTTAATAACTTACCCTTTTTACCCTGTCAATGATAATTACATGCCGGATCATCACAAAGATTGACAAAGACGGCAAGTCTTTATATAAAAATTGGTTATGACAGAAGATAAAATTATACCTGAGTTTATGATCATGGATCATTCACCCGAACTTAAAGCCTGTTTCAGCAAAGTCGAGCGGTTGTCCAACTGCATTGAAATTGCCAATTTAATCAATTCAGAACTTTCCATTGGTAAATTATTAACTAATGTTATGGAGACCACAAAAAAAGCCTTTACCTCGGATGCGGTGAGTATGCTTTTAATTGATGAAAAAACAGGCGACTTAACCTTCCAGATCGCTTTAGGGGATGTGGGAGATGATATTAAGGAAATCTATCGGCTGAAAAAAGGTCAGGGCATTGCAGGGCTTGTGGCCGAGACAGGACAAGCGTTGAACATCGAGGATGTTTATGATCATCCCAAGTTTTCCCCGGATTACGATAAAAAAACCAACTACCGGACCCGGGCCATGCTCTGTGTTCCCCTCAAGGTCCGAGGAGAGGTGATTGGCATTATCCAGGTCATTAATAAACTGGTGGAGCCCTTTAAGTTCACCCAGGAAGAACTTGAAATGCTGATTACCATCGCCAGCAGTGCTGCTGTTGCTGTTGACACAGCCAAAATGCATAAAATAATTCTTCAAAGAGAAACTCTGGATAGAGACTTACGACTGGCCAAAGAAGTTCAGGAAAGTTTTTTACCCAAAGAGCTTCCCAAAATTGAATCGTATCGGTTTGCTGCATTAAATCAACCCGCCCTTGAGATTGGCGGTGATTTTTATAATTTTTTCAAACTGCCTGCCAATAAACTGGGAATTGTTTTAGGCGATGTTTCCGGCAAAGGAATCTCCGCCTCTCTTTTTATGGCTCGACTGACCAGTGACCTCCAATACTATACCCTTTTATTTCCTGAACCTAAACAATTATTGGCCCGGATAAACAATGTCTTGTGCGAACGGGCGAAACGAGGGATGTTTGTCACCCTGGTCTATATGCTTTTAGATACAATTGAAAACCGGATGATAATTGCCAATGCCGGACACATGTCCCCCATATATTGCGATGATGACGGCGTTCGACTCTTAGACGCTGAAAGTTACAAAGGTCCACCTTTGGGCATTATACCCGATATTGAATATGGCCAGAAAACGTTTGAACTTGAAAACAATTCAAGTATCATAGTCTATACTGACGGCGTGATCGAAGCAAAGGACAGCAGCGGAGAATTGTTCGGGACAAAGCGACTGCTGGATGTCATTGAAAAACAAGTCAATGACCCGGATCTTATGGTTGACGCTATTTCAGCTGCTGTGGATAGATTCAGTATGGGTAATGGTCGAAGTGATGACTTAACCCTGCTGGTTTTCAGCACAAACGAATCAAAAGGAATGGAGTGATATGGTTTTTATCCCAATGCATATAACCATTAAATCTCACCCGAAAAACCTGATTGATATCCGACATCTCCTTAAAACAGCATTAAACGAAACCTGTCTTTCAAAACAAGAGCACGGGAATATTGTTCTTGCTCTGGATGAAGCCTGCTCCAATATCATCCGGCACAGTTATAAGAACGATCATACCAAACAAATAGATGTGGACATTGAATTAAAACCGGGAGAACTCTCCATAACAATTACGGATAAAGGTAAAAAATTTGATATCAATTCCATTGCTGTTCGAGATATTACTGAAATCAAACCCGGAGGGCTTGGCGTCTATATCATTCACCATGTTATGGACGAGGTGGATTATTGCCGCACCCCTGAAGGATGCAATAAAACAAAACTGATAAAAAAACTGCCGGATTAATTAATTTTACCCTGTCAAATCAATTGAATGACCAGATATAAGTAACGATTCACAGGTCAGGGCAAAGGAGGCGATTCTCCGGATAGGATCATCAAGGTCAAATCATCAGACTGGGGAGCAAGCTGAGATTTGCACCGCTCTTTTAACCAATCCATCTGGTCATTCAAAGACATTTTTCCCGAAAACAGCAACCATCTTAAAAAGCCTTTAATCCCGAGTTCTGTGCCCAATATTGTTTTATCCCCTTTTTTTAACCGTCCTTCTGTAAACCCGTCCGTAAAAAGATACAGTCGACTATTGAGAATGGAAAATTGTCTTGCCGGATGCAGGATGCCGGGCAGAACACCCAAAGGCGGATCAGCAGCATCAATTTTTATCACTTTGTTGCCTTGAACCAGAAATGGCGGCAGATGACCGACATTCACAATATTAATCTTCTGGGTTTTCGGGTCAAGCCATCCACCGACAAAGGTAATGAACATTCCTCTGACAGCAGTCTCGCACAATTCATTATTCATCAACTGGACTATCTGGCCGATATCATCCAGGACCTTACACAGACACCTGAAAAGGGAAACGGTTTTGGCCATGAGCAAGGCTGCCGCTGTTCCTTTCCCTGACACATCGCCCAAACAAAAACAGATGGTCTTGTCTTCTTTTATAAAATAATCATAAAAATCTCCGGAAAGGTGATAGGCAGGAAGATTAAATGCCACCACTTGATGAATCAGATCGATGTCAGGCTGAAGACTTTTTTGAATTTCTCTTGCCACATCCAGCTCTGCCTCAAGCTTACCCGCATATTCATCCCGTTGTTTCAGTGAATTCTGCAATTGCCAGGTTAATTCCTGATAGCTGATATTATCTTCAACCAGCTTCTGATTGGCCTGATTCATCATGGAGTCGAAATCAATCTGTTTTCCCACACTGATATTTAACGCTGCCGAGGTTTCTTCAACCTGTTCAGGCAATATGGCAAGCAAGGATTCCACTTTTTCCTTTGGCAGATCAAACAATAATTTTGCTTCTTTAATCAATCGAGTAAGCACGCCTGACTTATCGTAACAGGTATATACAGCATTGCATAAATCAGCCAAATGAATCATGCCGGACAGTTCGGTATTACCTTTTGCCTTGCCAAACGCTTTCATTTCTTTTTGATTAAAAAAGCTGTGATGGTGACCGATGGCACGCGTATAAGACATTGGCAGATTCCATTTTTTTGCCAGCAGCGCCCCAACCTCTTCATGGTTGGTATGAAACAATTCCTCTTCCATTTTTTGTCGCTGCCAGGGCGGATTGGCCCTTAACAATGGCCACCTGTCCGCTTTTTCCGGTTCCATGGCAAAAAGAACCAGAAGGCCGATATCCTGGAGCATCCCGGCAGTAAACGCCTCTTCAATCGAGCCATTGACCATATATCCCAATTGTTTGGCCGCCACTGCTCTTCGGATGGAATCCTCCCAGAATGTATCAATATCAAAGCCGGGAATCTTTTTTTTTGAAAGTGCTTCTTTTACGGCAAAGCATAAAACAAGGTTTCTAAGGCTTTTCATACCAATGGCCACAACAGCCTGAGAAATAGTTTTTATATCCTCGCGAAACCTGAAAAATGCTGAATTGACCATGCCTAACAACTGAGCTGTCAATGTCGGATTGACCGATATCAACTGGGTCAATTTGTCCACCTCAGCATCTTCACGCAAGGTATACTGGATCAACTGCATGACCTGTCGGTCTGGGATCGGCAAGTCAGCCGGGTCAATATCTCTATAAAATCCTGGAGCCATTAAAAAATCCACCATCTGATTAAACGGTTAAAATCATTCATTGCAGGAATCATAAAACAACATGTGTTTATATTCAAAATTCAACTGATTGTCAGACATATCATTTTTTCAGACAAATCAAAACAGATAAGGCTTAATTTATTGAATAGAGCACCAGTTTCTTTATTGAATGTGGGGAACCACCCGGAAAAGGTTCCCCACATTAATTGAAAGTTATAAGATTAAGGAGGGTTAAATCTCCGGGTAAACTAAAAAACACAACCAGCTAAGCTGTTTTTATCTCTATCTGTCGGGATTTGGCGACTTCTGATTTGGGCAGATGGAGCCTGAGGACACCCTCTTTGAGTTCAGCTTCAACTTGCTCAACATCAATGGCCTGGGGCACGGAAAAACTTCTGATATATTCAACATCACCAAATTCTTCCCAATTTGAAGCCCCTTTATTTTCAAGCTTTCTAACACCGGATAATGACAATGTTCCATTATTAATGTTAACTGAAACATCTTGCTTTACAACACCCGGCATATCGGCATAAAGCATGATCTCATCATCATTTTCATAAATATCAACAGCCGGAACAGCAGTTCTTAACTTTCTTGTCTTTTCAATGTTGTTTTCTTCGGATTTAACAATATCTTTTCTTTGGTTCATGACATACCTCCTGAAAAATATAAGGTAATTAAACGTTTTGTCTTGTTTTTCAGCCAATGGCGATCTGTTTGGGTTTTGCTGCCTCTGATTTTGGGAGCTTTAGATACAATATGCCGTCTTTCAGGCTTGCTTCAACCTTTTCTGAATCAACATCATTAGGGAGAGTAAAGCTTCTTGAAAACGTACTTGTCTCTCTTTCTGACCTGTGTACTTTATACCCTTCGGGAGTATCAACAACTCGAGATCCACTGATTTCAAGATAATTGCCCTGGATTTTCACACTTAAATCATCTTTCGCAATTCCAGGAATTTCAACTCTGACTTCGAAATTATCACCATCCTCATAAAGATTGGTTCTGGGGCCGCTGGACCTAAAAGTCAAAACAGGGCCATGATCAAAGGATCTGTCAAAATCACCGAATATGCGGTCCATTTTGTTCCGGAGCAGATCCATGGCTCCGAACATTCTGTCAAGTTCACTCATTCTTGTAAACATAGTTCCGTCTCCTTTTTTTATGGTTTTAGTTTGGGACTTTGGTATGCCTTGGAAGATTCTTTTCCTAAGTTTAAAACAATGGCGTTTAAAGTCCCTTCATTTGCTTCTGATGTCTAAATTATACATAAAAAATATTATGTCAATAAATTTTTCATTACTAATTAAATTTTTATTGACACGATAATACAATCGCGGAAACAGTGAATCTATTTATGCAATAAGAACGATTTTTTGACATGTACAGCAGCTTAAAAAAAAATATTACAAAACCTATTGACATGATTTTCTTAATTATTAAATTGGGGAAAAATGGCGAGTTTGTAAAAACGTGAGGCCAGGGAAAATAGCTTGATTATATCACTTTGAATTTTTGTGGAACCGCTACATCGATTACACAAGACCCCCTTTGCGTATTAAAACACAAAAACCCTAAATTCAGAGAGTTCTATGATGAAGATTTCAGCAGGGAGGACAGGCTCGAAATGATGACTCGTAAAAGAAAACTTGGAAAAAAAACTCGTCGTCAAAATAAGGTTAAAAACTTTACTAATGACCAATAGTTAAGATTAAACATGAAACAGCGGTAAGGAGAATACAATGTCTTATAGTAATTGTCTGGGATGTGGCGTTTTCTTAGCATCCAGCATATCTGAATGTCCGATTTGCGGATATGATAACAGCTTTGGGCAGTATTATGACATTCACATTGATGATGAATTTTTAAATGAATTTAATGATACATTCAAACCTGAAGATGAGCCTGACCATTAGCTTAAAAAAATTATCATCAGGATGTGTATTTATTTAAAGGCCCACTCGACTTTTTCCTCTTCTTCTTTACAGGCAATACATTTTGCCGTAACCGGTCTGGCTTCAAGCCGTTTAAGGGGAATATCTTCTCCACAGTATTCACAAATTCCATATGTGCCGTCTTCAAGCCTTGTCAGCGCTTCTCTCACCTTTTTAATCAACTTGTTTTCCCTGGTTCGTATTCTTAATTTAAATTCCTGATCTGCGCCCACCGAGGCCTGGTCAATATGTTCAATTTCCCGGGTGGTTTGTTCCATAAATTCAGAGATTGTCTTCTCTGCCTGGAGTAGCAATTCATTCAGTCGATCCATAAGCATTTGTTTAAAATATTCAGCGTTTTTGATATCCATTTGCACCTCCTTTTAATATATTAAATTCCTGATCTCATCAATTTTGCATGCACCTAGAATCTATAATCAAGGGGTTCGTCGGTATTCCAATTTAGCTGATATCCGATCTATTATAATGTCATAATAATTTCATTTTTTTTTCTTGTCAATCAAGCCTATATTTTTTTTCTTTTAATAAAAAGAAAAACCTTAGGAACATTTCCGCGAATTAAATATTTTAGTTTGACATTCAAATTAAATAATTTTATAGTTTGAGCATCAAACTAAATAATAAAGGCCAAAATGACCAAAAACAAACAAACACTGTTGAGCGAATCCATCATTCAATTTTATGAAAAACTTTTTTCATGGGAAACCGCGGTGGCCAAAAACTCAGGGCTGACCCCCCAGCAGAATCATACCATTGAAATCGTTGGAAATGATGGCCCTATCAGGATGAAACCCTTAGCTGAAAAGCTCAGCGTCACCATGGGGACACTGACCGTCATGGTTGATCGATTGGAAAAAACAGGATATGTCCAGCGTCAAAAAGACCCGGAAGACGGCAGAGGCTTTATTATTGATTTAACAGATAAAGGACAGACTATTCATCATGAGCATCATGCCTATCACCTGAAACTGGTTGAAGATATCACCCATCTGCTTGACCCTGATGAAGTATCATCCTTTTTGCAAACACTAATTAAAATAAACGGATCCATATAATATGACAATAAACAATTGCAGCACACGAAAACAAGCCCCCCAGTCCCAGCAGAATGAAAAGCTGACCCTGGTTGTCGTTATCATCACACTCATAACCATGTTTGCAGAAATCATTGCAGGTATCTTGTCAGGTTCCATGGCATTATTGTCCGATGGAATCCACATGGGCACCCATGCGTTAGCCCTGTTCATCACGCTGGCTGCCTATATTTTTGCCAGAAGACATAACCATAACCCCAAATATAGTTTTGGCACCGGAAAGGTGGGCGTTCTGGGCGGGTACACCAATGCCATCCTGCTACTGCTGGCTGGCGGTGCCATGATCATTGAATCCATAGAACGTCTGTTCAACCCTGTAAATATCCTTTTTAATGAAGCCATTATTGTGGCGGTTGTCGGTCTTGTAGTGAACATTATTTCAGCTTTTATCCTGGGTCATGGAAACAATGGACACGGCCATGACCATCGTGGTCACAGTCACAGCCATTCCAATCCCAAAAATATCGGTTCTGGAAGTATGGGGCATGAAAACCATAGTCATGGACATAATGATCATTCGCATGACAATCTCACGCATAACAATAATAACCCTAACAGTTCACGCGGCCATGAGGATCATAACCTCAAGGCAGCTTACCTTCATGTCATCACTGATGCATTAACCTCTGTTCTGGCTATTATCGCCCTGGTCTTTGCTAAATATTTTGGATTCAACTGGGCTGACCCTGCCGTGGGTATCCTTGGCGCCATTGTGGTTATCCGATGGGCCATCGGCCTGTTGAAACAGACCTCTGGGCTCTTGCTGGACAAAGGAGACTTCTCAAAAGATATTGATCATCTCAGGACACATCTTGAATCTGATACAACTAATTTAATAGATATTCATATCTGGCAGATCTCAGAAAATGAACGCTCACTGATTATCAGCCTGGAAACATCTGAACCCAATGAGCCCCAATTTTACCATGACATTATTAATCACACAGGAGGCTTTGATCACATCACGATTGAAGTAAATAAAAAAAACGTCTAACGGAATACAAATGATAAATGCCTCATTCAAAGGGAGATAAAATGGACGAATCCGATATCCACTGGGCCCACGAAACTTACATTCGATTATCTGACAATATTGAAACCGTCATCAAGGGCCAGAAAAATACGATTCGCTATATCCTGGCCGGTTTTGCCAGTGGCGGGCACATCCTTTTAGAAGACAATCCGGGAACAGGAAAAACCACCCTTGCCAAGGCTCTGGCAAAAAGCATAGATGCTGATTTCAAACGGATTCAATTCACACCGGATCTATTGCCGTCAGACATTTTGGGCGTATCTATTTTTAATCCTTCCCAAAATATTTTCAAATTTCACAAGGGCCCGGTGTTCACCAATATTCTCTTGGCTGATGAAATCAACCGGGCCTCGCCAAGAACACAGTCTGCCCTGTTGGAATCCATGGCAGAAAACCAGGTGAGCATTGACGGTAATCTGTTAAACCTTGAAGACCTGTTTTTTGTTATTGCCACCCAGAATCCCATTGAAGCAAGAGGAACATATCCGCTTCCCGAGGCCCAGATGGACCGGTTTTGTATGCAGCTCAAACTGGGTTATGTGGCAATAGAAGACGAATTGTCTGTGATGTCCGGGCAAAAACAACGCCATCCCATTCATGACATCACCCCCTGCATCACCCTGGATAAGTTTTTAAAACTTCAACGATGTGTCAGTCAGGTATTTATCTCAAAAGAATTACAGGAATATATTGTCCTTTTAGTCAACCAAACCCGGGAAAAACCCGGGGTGATGCTGGGAGCAAGTCCAAGGGCTTCCATTGCCATGATGAAAACCGCCTGCGCATTGGCACTCTTTGACAACCAGGACTTTGTATCACCGGATCACATCCAGGAGATTGCTGTCAGTATTATTGCTCACAGACTGGTACTTGATCCCCAGGCCCGATTTTCAGGATTAACTGCCCGGGGCATTGTAAAAGAGATCCTGACATCAATTCCAGTACCGATGTAAGTGTACACCATGCTGGAGCAATTTTTATATAAATCCTATTTTTTGTTTTTCGACCTGAGCCTGTGGCGGAATCGTCATTTTACCCCTGCCGGTGCAATGGTTATCACAGCCATTATTTTGTCAGGGATATTGGGGTTTAATGTATTCAGGACACTTATTTATCAGATCATGGCCCTTGGATGCTCTTTGGCTATTCTTTCACTGGTCCTCAGTTTGTTTCCGTTTAAAATAAAAATAAAAGTTGATCGCATCCTTCCGGATTTTGTAACGGTTGATGAATCAATGATTTACGAAATCGAACTCGTTAATTTATCCAAAAAAACCCAAAAAGGACTGATCCTTTATGAGAACCTCAAAGATCCCCGACCATCGCTAAAGCAATTGTTAACCCAGAAAGAACCCTATGAAACGCATCGCAATGCCTGGGACAAAAAAACCCTGTATTACCGGTGGCTCTGGCTGATTAAAAAAGATAAAAAAGTGGGGCTTTCCCCGATTAAATTGCCTGACCTGCCCGTGGGTGAATCCATCCGAATACAGATAAAATCCACACCCTGTTTTCGCGGATATATCCACTTTTCCAGCTTCACATTTGCTCGATCAGATACCATGGGATTGTTTAACCGTTTGTATCACATTAAAAAAAACCAAAAACTATTGGTCCTGCCCAAACGATATCAACTTCAAACCCCGAATCTGTATTCCACAAGGCAATACCATCCCGGCGGCATCAGTCTGACATCTTCCATAGGAAATTCAAATGAATTCATGTCTCTGCGCCGGTACCGGCCCGGAGACCCTTTAAAAAACATCCATTGGAGAACCTTTGCCAAAACCAATGAATTGGTTATCAAAGAATTTGAAGATGAATATTTTGTCCGCCATGCACTCATCCTGGATACGTTTTTAAATTCAGAAAATGAAAACCTGTTTGAACAGGCAGTAAGTATTGCCTCTTCTTATATCTATTCCATGCAGACCCATGAATCCATTCTTGACCTGATGTTTGTAGGTAATCACATCTATTCTTTTTCAACGGGCAGAGGGCTTTCCCATTCAGAAAAAATGCTTGAAATCATGGCATGCGTCCAGCCCTGCGCAGACAAATCCATTCTTGATCTGATCCCAATTTTAAAAGCCAATATCAAACAATTCTCCGGTTCCATCTGTATCTTTTTAGGCTGGACAAAGGCGCATCAAAAAATAGTTCAATTGTTTGAACAGGCCATGGTGCCGGTGTTTATAATCATCATGACTGAAGATGACTTGAAAACAAAAGAAAATATTTTAAATGCGACAGATACCGCCAATGGGACAAAGGACATCAATGGGATGAAAATTGTTCAAACAGATAAGATCGCTCAAACACTGGGGCAATCATGAGAGCGCCCAGATTATTTTTAGGCGCCACTCTTTTGTTCTGGGGATGGATGGCCGACACTCTCTGGGTTGCCGCCTTCCTTGCCCTGGTGCTTGAATCCGCCCAATTGGTTCAAACCCGGTTTGAATATAAACCATCTGACTTTAACAAATTTGTTGATATCAGTATCATGCTTCTGGCCGGAACCGTTGTGATTGCTCTTACCATTGAGGCTCAAAAAGCATTGCTGATTTTGCTAAAATGGCTTCCCGCGATTTTATTTCCCATTATGGCTGCCCAGCAATACAGTGCTGCAGGCAAGATTGATCTTCAGTCTTTTTTTATTATGATCCGGAAAAAAACAAAACAGCAGTTTTATGAGCCCCAGAAAATCAATATTTCATATATGTATGCTTTTTTTGTCATTCTCTCTGCAGGTTCCACAAATATCAAAGGCCCTGCCTTTTTTATCGGAATCTGTCTGTTTGCTGCCTGGGCGCTCTGGCAGACAAGGTCAAAACGCTATTCCCCGGCTTTCTGGATGCTGTGTATCATCATCTTGATTGTTTCAGGCTATGCCACGCATGTCGCTGTCCGGTCCTTCAGCCATAAACTCAACCATTGGATCATGGAGCGTTATGCCAATTACTATTCAGCCAACCCGTTTAAAAGTACAACCGCTCTTGGCGATATTGGAGAACTCAAATTTTCAAATAAAATCATTTTAAGGGTCTGGCCTAATAACGATCTTATGCCTGGCAAAACCTATCTGCTCCACAATGCCAGCTATAATAAATTTGCCGGGTCAAACTGGTTTTCCAAATCCCAATTTACAGCGATAACACCTGAAAAAAATCAAACCTTCTGGCAGATCAATCCGCCCGCTGTCCCAAACTCAAATCCAGACTCAAAACTGATCCCGAATCTGGACTCAACCATGACCGTATACTCCCGGCCAATCAAAAACAAAGCTGTCTTAAGTCTTCCTTCCGGCGTCATCAGTCTCTCTGAAATGAAAGCCGAGGCTTGTGAAAAAAATCAATTCCAGGCTGTGAGGATAGAAGGTGTTCCAAACCTGATCAAAAGCAACATTACTTATTCCAACCAACTATCCTATGATGCTGAACCAGATAAAACAGATCTTTTCATCCCTGAAAAGGAATTGCCCGGAATAATACAATTCACCCAAGACCTTTTACTTAAAGACAAATCAGACCAGGAGATCTTAGACCTCGTAAAGCACTATTTTTCAACCCGATTTACCTATTCTCTGGATTTAAACTCAAAAGGCCGAAATTCAACACCACTGCAAAACTTTTTACTTTATACAAGATCAGGACATTGCGAATTTTTTGCCACTGCCACTGCCCTGATCCTGAGGCAGGTCGGTATCCCCACACGCTATGCCACAGGATACATTGCCCATGAATATTCAAAATTAAGCAATCACTTGGTTGTCCGGCACAGGGATGCCCATGCCTGGACAAAGGTTTATATCAATGGGCAATGGAAGAATTTTGACACAACACCTCCTTCTTTTTTACAGATCGACAGCAAAGTTGTTGGCACATCATGGTTAAGGGATCTTGCCTCTTTTTTAGGGTTTAAGCTATCCCAGCTCAGGCATGAAACAGGGAAAGATCTGATGAATCAATACGGTTTGTGGCTGATTCTGCCCCTGGGATTAATATTATTTTTCAGGTTACAAAAAGCCGGCAACATCAAACGGATTCAACCGTCATCCCATACGTCCACAGACAAAAGAACCGCCCTTCGTGATGATGCATTCTTAACTTTGGAAACCGTGCTGGCACAATCAGGGTTTAGCCGACACCCTTTTGAAACAGGATTGTCATGGTGTAACAGAATCATCCCCCTTCTTGAATCCAAGAACATAAAAGACGATTTTCAGACCATTCTCAAGACCTATTATCACCATCGCTTCAGCAGATCCGGCCTAACAAAAACTCAAAAAATACGGTTGGATGCAGACATTAAAACCTTTTTAAACCGCTTAAAAGGCAATCGCCCGGTTTAATTCCTGAGAAGCTTTAGCAACTCAGCGTCATACCCTTTGTCAGGGGTTAAGGCCGGATTAAAATCTGTAAATCAGGCTGCCTGAATAAAAACTGACATCCTCGGCCACGCCGTCATCCATAGGGAAATATTCAAACTCCGTGCGGATGGCAAAATTTTCTAATAAATTGAAATCAATGCCGCCCCCCACAAAACAATTAAACCCGTCGTAATTACCCGACTGGGTGCTCATGCTACCCGTTTTTATCAGGAACTCGACATCGTAATAATGAACACCAGCCTTGATAAACGGGTTAAACCATTTCATGCCATTCGAATTGGTAATCTTGCCCATGGGCAGGGCCAGAAGCATCCCCAGGTACCAGGATGTCGGTTCTACACTCAGGCGAGAGTCACTGCGTGAAAAAGTATTGGTCAGGCCGTTGGAAACAAAAGAGCTGCCGTTATCTCCCGCCAGTTCAACCTCCCCGAAATCGGCATATCCCAGTTCCACTCCCACAAACTCATTGAACATGGCCCCGGCAAAATATTTATACCCATAATCCTCATTATGATAATAGACGCTCGAGCGATTTGTGACATCCCCGTCAATCGTTGTAGGGCCCCATCCCCCGCCGATATAATACTTGAACTGATCCTCGGCCACTGCAGGAAAGGTTAGAAAACAGGAAAAGAATAGAAAACAGGCCATACTGAAGATAATTTTTGTAATTTGATTGCTTTTCATCTTTTGTCTCCTTAACTTGATGATAATATTAACGTCATGCCTTCTGGTTCTCATCCTTTTTTCGAACCGGACAATAAAAAATGGTTTTTCAAACACTGTGGTGCAATAACGAAACCATCACTTTTCACAAACCAAAATTGTAAAATCCTATGAATACTGACTATCAGACGCTGTTATTTTTTAAAACACCGTCATTAAACAGACAGATTTTCAAAATGATTGATAAGATTTATCGCAAACCAAGGCAAGCTGTCAAACATGAACTTGAGTTTTTTTATTATCTAACACCCCACAAGGGGGTATAAGTGCCTTTCGCAGAATATTTTCTGTCAAAAAAAACAAGAAAATATTCTGTAAGGCACTAAAAGATACATTAGAAGAATCCGGGCAAAGTTTTTTTCCTGCTTGACTGTAAATCTCAAATTTATTATTCGCTGAGATATGAAATAAAAAAGGAATAGCAAAAAAAATGATTTCAAAAAAGCAGCTTGAACTATTAACCCGGAAAGCAAAAAAGCTTGGAGCAAATGCTGCCGCCATTATATCGTCTAAAGACATTCAGATAAAAGATAATTTAGCCGCACTTTGTAATGGAGAATATACCTGTCCGAATTATGGCCTTGCAGCAAGTTGCCCACCCAATGTTGAAGGTCCTGTCGAATTTAGAAAGTGGCAGGCAAAGAGCGAATATTCAATTATAGTAAAAATAGAATGCCCAACATCAGTCATGTTTTCTGATGAACGAAAGGGTATAATGCAGCTGCTTCATCAGATTGTATCAGCAGTAGAACAAAAAGCTGTTAAAATAGGTTTTGTAGAATCAAAAGCATTTGCCGGCGGATCATGCAAAGAATTGTTTTGTGATGATCAAGAAAAATGCTGTGTTGTAACAGAAAATAAACCCTGCCGCCATATAGAGCTTGCCCGTCCGTCCATGTCAGGTTTTGGTATTGATGTCACTCAATTGATGAAGTCTTCCGGATGGTCAGCCCCAAAAGCGGAAAATAAAAATTTATCGAATAAAGATGCATTAACCTGGGTGGCAGGCCTAATCATGATTGCCTGAAATCCATGAGTTAATGGGGATTAAAAAAACCGAGCATATTCCTGTTTATATATCAAAATGAATTTCCAATATTGATCCTCCCCCATAATGCCTGAATACGCTATTTATTTGGCAATAAATCTTGACTGTTATTTATATTTTTTATCAAGCATTTCTTGACAAAAAGGGTCTTGCTCATCATTATCCAGTACATGATTGATACAATAACAACAGATCTTGCTGTCCTTGGCGGTGGACCAGGTGGGTATACTGCAGCGTTCCGAGCAGCTGATCTCGGACTTTCAGTTTGCCTCATTGAAAAAGAAAATCAATTGGGTGGTGTCTGCCTCAACATGGGGTGTATTCCATCCAAGACCCTGCTTCATGGTGCAACAATCATTGAAGAGGCTGAAAAAATAGCTGATTTCGGCATTTGCTTTGACGTTCCTAAAATCAATATAGATGTTTTTCGAGGCAAAAAAGATGCTGTCATCAACCAGCTCGCCACCGGTCTTGACCGATTGTGCCAGGCCAGAAAAATAACCCGTCTCACGGGTATTGGAATCTTTGAGGATAAAAACACTCTTTTGGTGACCACCAAAGAAGGAGAAACAAGGATTGCATTTAAACATGCAGTCATAGCCACTGGATCTCACCCTTTTGTGCTCCCCAACAGTCCAACAGACCCACGGATATGGGATTCCACCGATGCCCTGGCCCTGCCCTTTATCCCCAAACGACTCTTGATTATCGGTGGCGGCATCATTGGCCTGGAAATGGCCCAGGTTTACAATGCACTGGGTTCTGAAATCACAATTGTTGAAATGGAGGCCCAGATCATTCCGCCGGCTGACAAAGATCTGGTCCAACCTCTTTTTTTAAAATTAAAAAAATCATATCAGATTTTTACCCAGACAAAAGTCACACAAATTAAAGTTCTCAAAAAAAGCATTAAGGTGACCTTTGATGGGGATAAAACCCCTGAATCTGCCGGATATGATGTGGTTTTAGTAGCAGTGGGACGCCGACCAAACAGCCGGGATTTAGGTCTTGAGGCACTTGGCCTTCAACCCAATGAACATGGGTTCATTGAGGTCAATGAACATCAGCAGACCAAGCTTTCTCATATTTACGCGGTTGGTGATGTGGTGGGCGAACCCATGCTGGCCCATAAAGCCATTCACCAGGGAAAAGTAGCTGCTGAAGTTATTGCAGGACATAAATCCGCATTTACGCCAATGACCATTCCATCTGTGGCCTATACCCACCCGGAAATTGCCTGGATGGGGCTCACTGAAAAAGATGCCACATTAAAAAATATAGGCTTTAAAAAAGGTAAATTTATGTGGGGGGCCAGCGGCCGGGCGCTGAGCGCCGGGGCAACAACCGGCGTTACCAAGGTATTGTTTGATACAAAGACAGGCCGGATCATCGGCGCAGGTATCTGCGGGCTAAATGCGGGTGAGCTTATCCACGAAGCCGTGCTGGCGCTTGAAATGGGAGCGGATGCTAAAGATATCAGCAAGACGGTTCATGCCCACCCGACCCTGGCCGAAACCTTTGCTTTTGCAGCTGAAATAGTTGACGGATCTATCACCGATGCCCTGCCGCCCAGAATAAAATAAAGGCAAAACAAGCGGGATGATGATCGGTTTGGCATAAGATATACTAAGGGTCAGATCATAACCGTAATGCCGGCACAAGAGTGGTAAGAACGGATTGGGAAAACCGGCTTAACTCATTGAACTTGATACCCAGCTTTATCTGTGATCCCTGTATTTGAGAGCTCCTGACATCACCCATAATGGACAAGGTTTCCAGATCACCATAGGGCAAAAGCAGGTTGATCTGCTGGTCATTAATATTTTTCCATAATTGGGAATGATCAATGGTGCACAGACATCCTCTTGGACTGATATTCGTGACAACACCCGGGGCCTTGTGGTCACCGATTTCTGCCTGGATGGGAAGAAAACATTCAACCCTTTTGTGACTTCTGATATTACAGCTTTCCACCAGGTCTGGATATTGTAAAAAAACCAGATCATCAGGCTGGTCTAAAATTCTAAGGACTATACTTGAAAAATTAAAAATATCCTCAAGGTTAACATATTTAATCAGAACCGGGTCTTCCTTTATCAGGGCGATGGGTTCTGATTTGGCTCCGGAGATATCCACAATGAGATATTCCCCCACCTTCATACCCACCAGTTTTCCTGGCAAAGATTTGATTTTTTCACTGGCTTCGATAAGCAGGGGTGTGCCGAGTTCAATAAAAAGCCGCTGACTCAGATCAATGTTTTGCCGACCGTTTTTATTCATACTACCTGCCCCCTTTTCTGAACAATATTACCTTGATGGTCTCAAAAACGATCAAGATCTCAAGGAACAGTGACAGATTATTTATATAATACAGATCATAACGAAGTTTTTCAATGGAATCACCCAAAGAGGAACCATACGGATACATCACCTGAGCCCAGCCTGTGATACCCGGTTTAACAGCATGACGCTCCATATAATATGGGGTGGCCTGACTGATTTGCCCTACAAATTCAGGGCGTTCAGGTCTGGGCCCGATAAAACTCATTTTACCGCTTAAAACGTTGATTAATTGGGGAAGTTCATCAATTCTGCTTTTTCTGAGTAAATGACCGAACCTGGATATTCTCGGATCATTCTCCTTTGCCCAGGCAACTCCGGTTTTTATTTCCGCATCAATTTTCATGCTCCTGAATTTATAAATAGTAAAGTTTTGCCCATTTTCCCCCACCCGTTCTTGAAAATAAAAAATCGGTCCGGGTGATTTGTATTTAACCAGGAATACAATAACAGGTAAAAAAGGCAGGGTTAATAAAAGGACAAGAGATGAAAGCAGAATATCGAAAATTCTTTTCATGAATCGAATAAACGGAGTGACCAGAAACCCGCTGCTTTGAACAAGCCAACTCGGGTTTATGCTCTCCACAGGAATTTTCCCGGTCATGGTTTCATAAAAATTGGGATAGTCAATAATACGGACTCCCATCAATTTGCAGGAGACTAATTTATTGATGGTAAGATTCCCTCGCCTTTCGGTTAAGGCAATGACAATGGAATGCACCTTGAATTGTCTGCAAAGCGCAATAATATCGTCCATTCCCCCTAAAATTTGATTTGCCTGAACGTCAACCGGATCTGTGGCAGTGGATATATACCCTGAAAGAGAATATTTGCCCGGAGATGCCTTGAGCATGTGATCGATCTCCAATGCTTTTGAACCAGTCCCGATAACCAGGATATTTTTTGTGAAACAAGAAAAAAGGAGTGTTTTCTGGTAAAGGCCTTGCCATGAGATTTGAAGAACAAAAAAGGCGAATGATCCTGCAACCATAAGCCATGATATTGAATAATCATTTAACAATACAAGTAAAACAAAAGAAATCGAAATGGCAATCATCGAGCGAAAAATGATTGTTTTAAAAACCCAGGTCCTGGTATTGTAAATTTCACAAAAGAATGAACTCAAAATCAAGATAGGGACAAACAAAACAACCCAGATCTCAGAAAACATCATGCTGGAAATCTCTTTGGGTCCCATTGTTTTAATAAACAGAATAATCATCATTCCGGCTATAAAGTCGCCACACATGAGAACGACCTGTTTCCTGATAAGACTTCCTTTTGCCAAAACGCCCACTATATCTTCCTAAGTAATTATTTTGATACTGTTTGTATTTATTCTGATGAGTTTTGATATAATACAGGTGTGCGGGTGTCAAGCAAATACAGGTTCACCGTCAGAAATGGTAAGTAGGGGCTTACAAAACACCTCTGATTGTCATGGCTCTTTTTTCTCGTTCACTCTCGGACAATTCATTCCAGGCCATGTCAAAAAAACAATCAAAAGATTCAGGGTTATCTTCAAGCTCAACATCTAACCAGGACATGGCATTAAAATCGTCACTTGCCTGTGTTTTTTGGGCAACCCTTGCAGCTTCTCTGATATGTTCTTTTAAGTCAGATGGTTTTTCAGCGATTTCCTGTTTCAATAAAAAAGGATCATATCCCGGTTTTTTATACAAAGTTCCCTTGCCGTCAATGATATCCGGCTGAAAAACCTTTTGGGCCCAATCCGATGCTTCGATTTCTTCAAATGCAACCGAGACCGTATCCTCTTTACATTCTGCAATTTCAACAACATTTTTTACTATTTCTTCGGTCAGTCGTTTTTTTAGTTGTTCTGACCTTCCAGGATAAAGTTTCACAATGATGTGCGGCATATTTTTTATTCCCCTATTTTTTTATTTTTGCTTACAAAAAAACTTAAGATTTTGCATCACTTAAAACAGACACAATTTCTACCGCTTGCTTTGGCCTTATACAGGGATGAATCAGAGTTCGATATAAACTCGATGATATTTTGCTTGTTCCTGTATTGACTGACCCCTGCGCTTATCGTGACACCATTGTTCAAATTCGCTGTATCGGATTCAACACATTTTCGAATCCTTTCAGCCACTGATATTGCACAATCAACATCGGATTGCGGAAGTATGACAGCAAATTCCTCACCCCCATATCTGTAACCGGAATCGATTTGGCGGATGCACTGCTTTATTATATTTCCAATTTTAGACAGTATTTTGTCTCCCTCAATGTGGCCGAAAGTGTCGTTGTATCTCTTGAAATAATCAACGTCGATTAAAATCAATGAAAGGTCGGATCCGTATCTGTCGGATCTTTGTGATTCTACCTTGAGGGTATCATTAAAATATCTTCTATTATATAGTTCTGTAAGGGCATCAGTAAGAGAATCATTTATAATCTTATCTATATCCATAAAAAAACCGATGACAGCCCGCTTCCCCTGTAACTCAGTCGGGACCACTGCTTCAATAATCCAGATATCTTCTCCATTTTTCGTCGTAGCCAGGTATTCATATGGCTTATCTCTTTTCAAATTGAGCATTTCAATAGCATTTTTCTTAACAGTTTCTTTGAAAGATTCAGAGACGATGTCCGCTGGATTGATCTGAAGCAATTCTTTTTCAGAATATCCCGTATATGATATAAACTCACTGTTAACTGCTTTGAATCGTCTGTCCTGTATGATATAAACACCAATGGGAGCTTTCCTGAAAAGATCCCATTTCATTATGATGTCATCGATTACAGGATCTGTATTGTCAATATTCATTTGATAATCCCACTCATTTAAGAAAATTTTTATATTTACATTTCACCTTTAAATTGTCTACACAAATCAGTCGCTTATATGCTGCATTGATCTGCTCAATTATTATCGTAAAAATTAAAAACAAAATCAAAGGAAAGTTTATCTTGAGCATTAATGACCACCCTGATATTATAAAAAGAAAAATTTCAAACTGCCAACTTTTGTGATAAAAAGCGAAAGTAAAAACTATTTTTCATCCATTCAGTGTGGCAATCAACAATTGAGCCTATATATGCCGAAATTAAAAATTAATTTAAAATTTAAAACTTACTTGGAATATGCCGCCAAAGAGATGGGCAATTTCAGGATCTATATTAATGCTGCAGTAATCGGCTTCATTATATGTTTTTTTACAAATAATTATTCAATTGTTCCTTTTATAGTCCCCCTTTTTGTTCAAATAATAGCCCGATCAAATGTCAAGTATCGACAAAGACATATCAGTGCTTTAGTGGAATTGCCTGCTCAAATGGAAGATCCGGTTTTCATAATGGATATACAAGGTGATATAATTCTTTCTACAGGTAAAACACGGAATTTTTTTAAAAAACACTCAATAAACAATATAAGTGGTTTTATTGACCAAAAGGCACTTGATAATATCATTGAAATGGTATTCAAAGATTCACAAAGCCCTTCTATGCCTTCAGTGGAAGCCTATTCCAATATTTCACAAAAATGGTATGAAATAAAAGCAAAAACGACCGGAATCAGATACGGACAAAAAGATCAAAAGGTTCTTGTGTGGTTTCAAGACATCTCTTTGAGAAAAACATATGATTTAAGGCTACGAGACCTTTTACGCTATTCAGATTCCCTGATTTTATCTATAAAAGATTTTGTAAAAGCGGGTTCCATATTCGAACATTTATCCTTGTTTTTGTTAAAGGATTACCAGGCTGTTTTCATTACCAGGACTGATGAAAAAAAAAATCTGGCAGGATATGTTTTTAAAATTTGTTCAGAAAAAATACAAAGATCTGAATCAATAATCATTCCCAAAGAATCCCTGGCTCCCATTAATATCTCCAGAAAAAAATCCCTGATCATATCTGATGATATATCTAACTATAATTCTGAGGAGGAATTCTTACACAAAAATCCTCTTGACCCAAAAGTGCTGAACTTCATTGATGTTTCAATCAAAAATTTTATTACCTACAACGAAGCTGATATATCGATCATTGCTTTTAATTTTAAATCACCAATTACAACAGATGAAGAACGTTTTTTTGAAATCCTGGTTAATATTTATAGAACAATGGTAATGCTCGTTGACTTGGAACAGGAACATGAGAAATATTCAAAATACAATCAATACTGAAAAGATGAGTGTATACGGAGAGGGATCCGGCATAACAAATAAAAAGATCCTTGTAAAATTACAAAATTAACAATATAATTACCTTGTAAAATTACAATCAAAATGTAAAAAAGAGCCTGCATGGAAAGAACTATTGATTTAAAATTAATCGACTGGAAAAATAAAACCTTTCGAAAACCCTTAATAATAAGAGGTGCAAGACAGGTTGGCAAAACATTCTCAATTTCCCAATTTGGCGAAACCTGTTTTGAATCTCTAATAAAATTAGATTTTGAGCGCAATCGAAGTATCCACAAAATTTTTGATCACGATTTATCGGTCAAAAAAATCATACAGGATATAGAAATATTTTCAGAAAAAAAAATCGCCCCTGGAAAAACCTTACTTTTTTTTGATGAAATCCAGGAATGTGAAAGAGCTATATTAAGCTTAAGATATTTTCATGAAGAAATGCCAGACCTTCATGTTATAGCTGCTGGCTCAATGCTTGAATTTGCATTAGGTAAGATTTCTTTCCCGGTAGGGAGGGTTTCCTTTGAATGGTTGCAGCCCATGACATTTTATGAATTTTTAAATGCCTCTGGAAAAAAGATTCTTGCAGGCCAGCTTCCCTGTATTTCAAGCTTTAAACCAGTTAATGAATTTGTGCATCAAAAAATAATAGATCAACTCAAGATATATTTTTTAACCGGTGGTATGCCTGAAGCCATTAATCGATATTGTTATACAGGCTCAGTATCAGATAGTTTTGCCGTACATGAGGAAATATTTCAAGCCTATCTTCAATCTTTGATAAAATATTATAGAAGAGCCGATATTGACAGCCTGGATCACATAATGAGAACAGCGCCTACATTTGTTGGAAGCCAGATAAAATATACCAGCTTAGATCCGGACAGAAGAATTGAAAAAACCAAAACGTCTCTTCAGATCCTGGAAAAAGCGTTAATACTTCAGATTATAAGATCATCAAATGCAAACAGTCTTCCTTTGAGCGTGGGTGCTTCTGCAAAAAAAATAAAACCATTATTCCTGGATATCGGCTTGATGCAATACAATAGTGGGGTGTCTGCAAAAGATGTTATTGAAGCCAAAGATTTATCTCATGTGTATCAAGGCGCCTTGGCTGAACAATTTGTAGGGCAGGAGATGGTTGCGGCAGGAGGTTCTGAAAATCAAAAGATGTATTATTGGGCAAGAGACAAAAAAAGCAGCTCTGCCGAAATTGACTATTTGTACGTCAATAATGGCAATATCTTTCCGATAGAAGTTAAAAGCGGTCCAAAGGGCAAATTAAAAAGCCTGCATCTTTTTCTTGTAGAACACCCGGGCATCACCACAGGTTATGTGATGTCACCAATTGCTTTTGAAAAACAAAGGATTGATAATATCGTTTTTATTCCAATTTATACTCGGTTTATATGAAAATAACCTGCCGGGTTAAAAATATAACAAGAGCGATTTTCTTAAGTCTGATTTAAAAGGGGTTTAAAAACTATTTTATGAAAATTCAGGATAAAGGATCGACATGCAATCCGGACAAATACCATGGGTAAAAGAAACTGAGAAATTTTGTGCTGCATATGCTTCAACTTCTTCCCAATACCCTTTGTCATCCCTGATTTTTTTACATTTGGCGCAGATGGGAATAAAACTCCTGGCTTTTTGAAGCTCTTTTTGAGTGGTTCGAAGCTTTTCCAAGAGTTCGTTTCTCTCTTTTTCCATGCTTGCCTTATACAGGGTGATTTCAATGGTACTGTGAAGCTCACGGCTGTCAACAGGTTTAATCAGATAACCAAAAGGTTCAATTATTTTGGCCCGATTCATGAATTCATCATTCAGATACGCAGTAAGAAATATGACAGGCGGCCCATTATCTGCCTTTATTATTTCCGCGACATGGATACCATCCATGTCGCCTTTTATTTGAATATCCATCAGAACCAGGTCCGGTCGATCTGCTTTAATGCTTGCCAATGCTTTTTCCCCTGAATTTACCGTTTGGGTCACCCGATACCCCAGGGCCATGATATTATCGCTGAGTTCAGCACCGATCAATGCTTCATCTTCTACAATCAAAATTTTTGTATTGTTCATAATCACCTCTGGTTTTTGTTTATTTTTTCAATGGGCCATTGAATGGTAAAACAGGCACCATTGTCATTTTTAACGTTCCATTGCCCTTCAAGTTGATTTTCCACAAGCAGGGAAATAATTCTTAAGCCAAGAGTTTTGTTTGCATTTGCTTGAATGTTGTCTGAAAAACCGGGTCCATTGTCCCGGACAACCAGTTTGATTTCTTTTTGGTTTTCAGTATATTTGGCACTGATTTCAAGCAGATTATCATGGGTTCCCAAAAAAGCATATTTCAATGCGTTGGTGACCAGTTCATTGAGAATCAGTCCGAAAGGGACGGCCTGATCAATTGTAAGACTGACATTATCTGTATTGATTCGGGTTTCAATCTTTCCTTTGGATTTCTGCATGGCCCTGACCAGGGTTTTGACCAATGTGGTGGCATAGTCGTTAAGAGATATATCAGTGAGATGTGTTGTCTGGTATAAGGATTCATGGATCAAGGCCATTGATTTAATGCGGTTCTGACTGTCCTCCAATGCGTCTTTTACCCTTGTATCCGTTACATTTCTTGCCTGGAGGCCCAGAAGACTGATGACGACAGCCATGTTGTTTTTAACCCTGTGGTGAATTTCTTTTAACAGGACTTCTTTTTCCTCCAGACCCTGTTGAAGCGTTTGAATCAAATGGGCAAAAATAGTACCCAGTTCTTTGGTTTCAATGGTTCCGGTAATGGGAATACTGTCAGAAGAGAATCCTTTTTTTTCTATGTTTTTGGCAGCATGCATGAGTTTGCTCAGAGGAGTGGTCAGGCTTTTGGACAACAGCAGTGACAACACCAGGCCGACCCCGATAAGCACTGCGAACAGAATAAACATTTTGTTTTGAAGATCTCTTGCAATCTTGTTTTTTTCGTCAAAATAGACCGACGATGCAATATACCATTTAAGCGGTTCAAAATAGACCACATAGGATCTTTTCCAGAACCTGAAATCTTTCTTGAACTCCGGTGGTTTTTCCCACAGATAGTCGATCTGTTTGTTTTTGGTTTTTTCAGCAGCAATAAGGTCTTCTAAAATCGGATTTCCTGTGACCGGATTGATCAGGTTGCTGAAATCTTCCCCTTTCAGGCTGGGATGAATGATCATTTCCTGGTTTTGGTCAAACAGATACATATAGCCGCTGTTGGCCACTCTGATTTTAGTAAAAGTCTGTTGAAGCTCTTTTAAAATCGCATCATTCCGTTTTTTGATTTCCTGTTCAATATCATCAATGTACATACCGGTTCCAAGGATCCAGCCCCATTCTTTAAAAAGCCTGCCGTATGACAGCTTGGGCTTTTCTTCAGAAAGTCCGCTTTCAGTGGGTTTGGGCCACAGGTAATCCACATAACCTTCATTTTTGACGGTACAGATTTCCACAAATGCCTGGAAAAGGTTTTTCTTTATGCCAAGGGCGCAGTTAAATTTTTCATCATCAAGAATTTTTCCGTTCAGTTCCGGAATGGTTGGGTGCATGATCATACGGGGGATGGGGGTGCCGATATCATTGATCCATATGTATCCCACACCATTGTCGTAGCGGATGGTTTCAATGAACTGGACAGCCTTTTTCTTTGCCTGGGTTTGTGTTATTTCTCCTTTGCGATAACGATTGTAAAAATATTCTATGGAATCAAAGGCAATGGTAATAACATTGTTGAGCTCGGCATTCCTTCTTTCAATCATTGTTTTTCTGTGAAACACAAGGCTTTTATATTCGTTTTCGACATTGAGCAATACGGTATTCAAGACATTTCTGGCGTTTTCATCCTGGACAGTGAAGATGGCGTTTTCGGTTTCTTTGTGGACAAAAAACATAAAGGTCATGGTCGTTAAAAAAACAATTCCGATTACCACGATAATGATTCTGGACCTGAGCGATTTTACCATGTTTTTGTTTCCGGTATTGATCCGGAAAATAATTGTTTCAAGGTATGATCCATAATCTTGTTGTCACCTTTTGTTGATACTAAAATACTACCATAGTATAAAAGGTTTCCCCATATTTCAAGCAATAAAGCCGAATATGTTGGGAACAAATGACTTGTCAAAAATTGTTGTGGCCGCTTTATTGGTCCAATAGCTGTTGCAGCCATCCAAGATAAGGCGAAGATTATGATATGGCTATTCATCGCAGATTAAAAAAAGAATTAGGGATTGAGACAGAATTAAAATGGCGTGGAGAAAGGTTAAAAATGAAAGCCGATCAAATTAATTGTAAAAAACCATCAAAATCAAACTATTTCTAAACCTTGCATTTCAACCACACCATGTGCTGTTTTACAATCATGATACCAAGACAACTATACAAAATTATTGAAAAGACCATGGCTGAATCGCCAGTTGCAGCGAATACCAGGACTTTTTCCGGCAATCAGGATCTTGGTGGACTAAAATCGAAAACCTGGGCAAGAGACTTATTAAATCTCCCAAGGTAAATATCCGAGATACCGGCCTGTTACATGCACTGCTTGGTTTGAAAAACAGAGAACAACTCTTAGGTCACCCGGTGAGGAAAAATTCATGGGAAATCCTTGTCATTGAACAAATGGCATCCTGTCTTCCTCTTGGTTGGGAACTATGATTTTGACGCACAAATAGCGGCAGTGAAATTGATTTGCTGCTCATTTCAGGAGGGCAGGTGTAAATTGCAATTGAAATAAAAGCCAGATTAACACCACGACCCGGCCGGGGCTTTTATGAAGGTGTCAATGCTACGCTGGTTTAGGGGGGGGAAAGGGTCAAACTCGGACGCTGTTTGACAGTCAAAATGTGGGTTTGAAAAAAAAGCGCATGACCAAACAAAAAAACTCTTAAGAGAAAACCCCAAGAGCCTTGGTATTTGTGGTACGCCCGACAGGATTCGAACCTGTGGCCTACGGATTAGAAGAGCAAAAAATTTTAATTAAAATTTTGCTATAGTTTTAACATGTTGATTATAAATAACTTTTCAACTTAACTTTTGGTTTTGTTTGGAATTATTTGAAAATTTTTGACCTTGACGGGCACAATTTGGGCACAGTGAGCAGGTTCAATTCTTGTATCAAAATCTCTTCAAAGCTTGATTAATTAATTGAACCTGCATATCAAAGACATCTGCAAAATTTTTCCATACTATAAGGAATCATAACAGCATGATTTAATTAATATTTTTGTATATCAGGCATAAAAATTAAAATATAATATCATAAAAAAAACAATATGTTATATCACAGATCATTAAATTCATTATGTGATTCATGGATTCGCGCTTCATTCCAATATCCAAAGACTTCTTCGGCGTTACATTATATAGACAGAGTGACTTTAATTATTATTGGGATCTGCTAAAAAATTCCAAGCCCAGTTGTATTTTTTAATCCGTAACGAATCCTCTTCTTTAATGGTTTTTATTCTTGTGAGGTCCATATTATCTTCAAGATCTGCAATTTTTATTTTTGTGGCAACAGGATTTGTTTTTATTATTTTAATGTAATCCTCATATGTTGTTTTTCCTTTATCTCTTGTCAAAAGTTCCAGGACATTCAGTATTCGTTCACCAAAACCCTCATTTTTTAAATTCTGTATGGTAAGGTCTGTGTCTTCAATAGCATCGTGAAGTACGGCAAGAATTTTTTCATCTTGAGTTTTCATCTTCAACATAAGTCTTAGCGGGTGAAGGATATACTCACAACCCGCCTTATCTATTTGACCATTATGCACTTTAACAGCAATCTCAATTGCCCTTTCAAGTAATGTCATCTTACTCATCTCTTTTGTTTTTTATTATTTCATATCCAACACTATCTAAAAATTCAGGAATATTATTAATTGTGTCAATATCATATTTTTTTATTTCATCTGTCAGCTCATTCCAGGGAATAATATATGGAGATTTCTTTTTTTCTACATCTTTCACACCTAAAGTCCAGCCATCCTTAAGCCTCTCAATATTCCATCTGGCGTGCTCCATTTCGGCCATGTGTAAGACTTGACCTTCAGAGAAACCCTCAAAAGCACTATAATTTTCCATATCTTTTTTTCTTGCACTCAGTCCTACTGATGATAATTTATTGCTTATAAAATTAATCTGATCCAAATTTGATCGTTTAAGACTATCTGACAATTTTTCCCATGGTAATAACGCTGAGTCTTTATATTCTTTATCTTGCTTTTCGTTGAGGAATCTTTCGTGAGCTTTACGCGCCAATCTCTCTCTATCAACATCGTTAAGGAAATCAGATCCTTTATGATCTGAAACAAAAAAATGGAGTGTCATCGGATCATTGGGCAGCGCCAATATGTTCTTTTTCTCTTTCCAGTCCTTATCCACTATGATTTCATGTGCTGCACGTCCGCTATCAGAAACAATCCCTACCAGTGCACCAAAAGCTGCCGCCATTCGATACTCAAATCCTGAAATCCTACCACCATTAATACCGATAAGCTTTATCTCATGAGGTTTTCTACCTTTAGAAAACAAATCAATCCAGGCCTGTATAGACTCCAGGGCTGAAAACCCTGTATCCTTTATATCCTTAAACAGGTATCCTTCATGAATTTTTGTCCATTTTGGTATGTGATCCGGTTGGTAGGATAGTTTGGTTATACGGCAGCCCACATCAGGAGTCAAATCCCCTACCAGACCACTTATGCCATCTTGTGTCCCGCCTGAAATGATTATTCCTGAAAAACCAGCAAATGTTGTATTAAAAGTGGATCTGTATTCTTGAATTTTTTTCTCGACCTTTTTATCACACCCACCTGAAACTATTATTACTTTATCTTTTGCAAGATCATAGGTTTTTTCTTTATCTTTCACACACAGATTGCTTAAATTCTTTAGAGACTCAGTTGTGTCTTCGTTTAACAAATTTTGCTTTGCATAAATGGCTGCAGTTAAAAAGAGCCTTACCCATTCAAACTTGATATCATGCCCATTCCTTGAATACTTTTCAATTTCAGACACAAAGGATAAGGCTTTGCGTATTGGTGATACAGACGTGCTTAATTCAACTGCTTTGGCATAGGCATTCAGTCCATCATAAGATCGCCCTGAAACCAGATGGAAAAAACCGGAATAATAAAAAGCATCTGGTAAAAAAACGTTAACATCCACCCTTTTCCTGCAGGTTTTAATACAATTATCAAGTGCTGGTATCATGATTTTAATAAAATCAATATTGCGCTCTATTTCTATCTTGCAATAAATCAAACCTGCTAAAGCCCTGGGGCCAGAGGGGTTAATTTCAAAAGCAATCTCATAACACGATAAAGCCTTTTCCATTTGACCCATTTGCTTATAAATTTCAGCAATGGAGTTATAAATATCTGTATTATTCGGATCAAGCAGTGATGCAAGATGGATATCATTCAGACTATCTTCATTTTCATCAATTTTCCATCCTGCCCATGAATAATCATGAAGGAGCGCCGCCATAAAAGGATCTTTGAGTCTGACCAATTCTTTGTTGATCTCTTCCATTTTCTCGGATGCGGCTTCTTTCAACTCATCGGAATACTGAACCAACTCTTCTGCATCAATGGAAGCTTTCCATTCTAAAGCAAAGGGTTCTAAAATTTTGTGAGCAAGCTCCCAGTCCTCTATAGTAATAGCCATTCGAGCAATCTGGCATGCCAGGTGGGTATTATTCTCATCAAAACTATAAATGGCTTTAAGTTTTTCAATCTCCTTGTTCATCTGCTCTTGATCTAGATAAGCACCATAATATGTTCTGTATCCTTTAACATCCCGTGAGGTCCTGGCAAAAGCCTCATCAGAAGCTTCTAACGTGGCCGCTATCCTGTTGGCATCACGTTGCAGTAATTCAGGAACCTTAAAATCACTTTTGTAAATCTGGTCATGTGCAAATTCTGCCCACGCATGTTGAATAAGAGTCCTTATTTGAATCTCCGCTTTAAATTTAGGGCCCTTGTAAGGGTTCTTTTGACCGTTCACCATGTCCTCATGACGTTCAAGAAGTTTATCGATTTCTTCTTCAGATATTTTACTTCTTGTTGAATTACAAAGCGGTAACAATTGCTTCTCTTTTTCTTCAGATTTTAAAGACACTATAAAATGGACTGATCGATAACCAAACTTGCTTTCTCCCAATCTATCCACTACATCTTCAGAGTTAGCCTCATCAATTTCGAAATTTCTCCGAATATATTCACAGACAGGTTGAATGTCATCCATATTGTTTACAATGACTCTGACGCCACATAAATCTGTCATTTGATTGATTCCATCTATATATTCTTCTTTTTTTCTGATGATCTTTTCAGCGAAATTCGGGATTCCTTTTGCTCTACAGGAGACAATAGCCGTAATGCCCATTTTTTTAACCGCACTTTTCAGCATATCATCCATAAGAGAGGCATAGGCTTCATAATACATTCTTTTCGCCTTAAAAGCATTTACCTGCTCAATAATGGTATCTAAGTTTAATTCAGATTTTTTCATAATTATTTAATCTCCGCCAAAAATAATTCAAGATATAGATTCCGGCCAAAGGTCTGCATCACCTGATTCTGCCTGTGCCATAAATAGCTCTCGACATTCAGAAAGCCCATGAATAAGGAATGCTGGAAATCCAAAGGACAGAGAGGTCAAATCAATCATAAAGGGATTATCATTACTGATAAAATTTATCTCTGGCCCAAATAAAAAGCTATAGTCTTCCATAAACCTGGCATTGATATCCTTATGCGTTCTTGAGACCAGGACTGAACTCATTTTTTTGCTTTGTTCAACTATGGGTAAAAAACCCGGTGAAAAATCAATAAATTTATTTAATTTTTCAATGGTATCTTTCAAGTATTGATTGGCTTCAGTTTTTCCTTCAACTTCAAGAATATCAAGGATATTTTTCCTTTGGATCGGCTTAATTGTATCCATGGCATAGTGCTCTATTCTGCTGTGCAAGGATATGGAATCTGCAAGATAATGGTCTTTTAGATTTCGACATTCATAATAAGGCAATTTTTTAATTTCAGAATCAGGCCGATGAATCGGCATAAAATTTAAAATCTGATCTGCAAGATCTTGATCCTTTAATCCTTCAGAAAATCCTTTATAAAGGATATCAAGTTTATTGTCATCCAAAATGGTTGCACGTGTTGATGTTGCAATCTTGGTAATTTCAACAGCGTTCCATTGATCCATAAAATAGCCATCAATGTTTTCAACAAAAGCATAAAATTGTTCTTTTAAATCATCAACCGTCTTGTAGATTTTTTGGTTAAACAGGACGCGTACGATATGCGGAATAAGTACCTGGTCAAATAACTGCCCAAAAAACAACTGCATTGCCGGACTTAACAACGATAGTTTTTCCAGTTCATCATCAAGCTCTGCTATTGTCTTATTCCGCAGTTGAACAGCCTTTTTGTATTCGTCCCGCTTGGTAATCGTTCTGCCAAAAAAACCCAATTCTTTTTCCACATCTTCAACAATTCTTTCAGCAGCCGTTCTTTTCTCCCTGTTGACTTGAATAAGATTATTTACATTATCCAGCGCCTGCTCAAAAATAGAAGCCACACGACTCATCAAATGGTTTGCATGCGAAAAATCTATTTTTTTTGTTTCAATATAATCTGAAATCGGATGGACTGATTGATAAACGATACCGACAATAAAAGGCAGATCTTGGCGCAATTCATTTTTTGCAAACGCTGCAAACTGATTTAACCAGGGCTGTTTTGAGTCTTCATCCGTTAACTTTGAAATCGATACATCAAATTGATTTAAAAAAGAACTATAGAACGCTTCAAGGGCTTTGCAAACAGGAGAAATACAAAATTCATTTTCAAATAATTTAATACCTGACAGCCTGAGTTCAGTCTCTTTATATCCCGAGATAAGCTGTTTACCACATAGCGAATCAACATAAGACCGGGCACCTGCCAAATACCCGGGCGGTTTACTTAAAAAATCTTGAAACTCCTGATTTACACTATTATTTAGTTTATCCTGCCAATCCGCAGAATCGGATTGGAGCTTATCGGTTGCCCCTTGGATCTCCTTTTTGAACTTAACAATTCTATTGGTAACAGCTTTATCATTTTGTAATTGATCTGAATCCTTTTCTGAAACCTTTTGTGGTTTTAAAACTTTTGAACTGATTTCTACAACCAGTTTTAAAATAAACTGATCAGATCTTTGCT
This sequence comes from Pseudomonadota bacterium, assembly GCA_043826275.1. Lineage (GTDB taxonomy): Bacteria > Desulfobacterota > Desulfobacteria > Desulfobacterales > Desulfobacteraceae > Desulfobacula. Next base: position 40,132 of record JBDRQO010000005.1, on the reverse strand, counting down.
GGATCAACTCAAGAAGCTTTTCATCTCCCTCCAACAGTGCCGTATTATAAAAAACCTGTTCAAAAAGATCTTTTTGAAATCGTGCCTCAAGGTATCTCATACATTCATGTGGATAATAGATAAGCTGATATGATCCCGTAGTAGAATAACTGAACTTTCTCCCCCTATCTTTATTCTGGCTCCTGATTGCAGGATAGCCGAATCCTTCAATTTGTGGATTCAAATCAGAATCCTGCAATTGGCAGTATAACAGCTTAAATAATGCCTCTTCAGTGTCAATTTCCTCTCTTAAATCATCATGCATTCCTTTGGAAAGCTGATTAACAAAAACTATGTCCAAAAAAGGGATGTCCCAGGCAATTTTTTCCAATTGAACAAAATACTTATATGTATTTATTTTCTTTTGATCATCAGCAGTTTGGTGCGGGAAAAGAATGATGAGTGAAATAGATTGAGAACCAGGCAATGTTACCTTAAGCATTTGACTGATTTTTTCTAAAATTTCAAAACACCTATCTGCCTCATCAGCAAATGCGGATGAAAATAATACCACCCCTGGTTCTGTAAAATTTTTATGCGATTTAACAGATTCCCGAAAGTTGATGATGGTATCTTTAAATTCTTTTACAGGGTCATCTGTTTGGGGTTCAAACATTTGACATACTGATACATCAACCGGCTCAAATCCTTTTACAATTTTATCAGCAGTTTTGTCCAAACCCCAAATAAGTAGTGGTCGGATAGCCATTTTTATGATTTCCCATTAATGTATCGATCAATATCCATGGCATATTGTTTAGGATCTAAAAAGCCTTGAAGTCCTTTTATTTCACGATACATAAGCCTGGCACTGGCCAGTTTGGAAAAATCGCGGTCATTCATCTTTGCTTTGACCTTATCCAGATATCCAACAATAGCTGCTTGTAAATCTTCTTGGGACATTGACTCAACTTTTTCTTTCAAGCGTTTTGATAAAATATCCAGCAGATTGTTGAGATCTTTTGGATCGAAACTATCGATAACATCATCATACATATCTTTGAAAAGATACCAGGTAGCCTCTCCAAAATTGATTTTAACGAATTCAGGATCATTAAAAATAAACTTATGGCCCTTTGATAATTTTTCATCCTGAACAACATCGATACCAGGCACAATCGCCATACCTAAAATCCGAAGGGCTCTGTTGGCAACATTATTCATTGGGAACAAATCTGGGACATTCATCTCAAAGTACTTATCTATATGATAGGTTGGTGATATTTCATTTTCATATTTCTTTCGGCTTTGTTCTAAATCGCTTAGATAACAAACCGGCAAGGCCGCAGCAAAATTCACTATCCAGATCCGATATTTATCCCCTGTTGTGGAAAAACTATGGTCAGCCCGAATATTATATTTCCCCTTAACATCCATAACAGCCTGATTATAATCTTGACTTCCTTCATCCTTGTCGTAAACACCTAAATTGACAATTTTATCGTATTGAAGTCCCTGTATTTCACTGAGTTTTCCCCTGTTAAAGCTCCAAAGTGCAGAGGATAATCTGAATAAATGATTAATCTGCTCTTTAACATACCCATCTTTATTTCCCATTTTTTTCCCAATAGTATCCATTGCCTCCTGTAAGCTGAATTCTTTAATATAATGCAACTTGTTCCGGCAGTGATCAATAAATAGATTTACCAATTTATTAGGATCTTCTTTATTTAAGGAAAGATAATCTTCAGGGTTATTGATATTATTCTCTGTTTTGAATTCTTCATAATCACAATCAATTGTGTTCAAAAAAGAAACATTATCTTTTTCTCCAGGAATGATAACAGAATTTCCATTTCCAATGAGTATCTGATTCGACTTGGACTTAAGAATTTTTAAATTTGCCTGTTCTTCCCGGTTCAAATTTCTTAAAATGTTCTGGGTATTGTTAAGTGCATTCAATACTTCTGATGGAGAATCCACTGAACTTGGTTTTTTTGATCTGAGAAATTCAAGAATCTGAGAATAAAATTTATTTTCAAACTCAAATCTGCACAGCTTTTTAAACGAAGCAAAATAAGAAGTGATCGCTACGGCCCAATTCTCTACGGCCTTTTTTCTGGCACCGCCAACAAATGGAATATACCTGGATTGAACAGAAATATCCTTTAATTGAGTTGAATTTTCAAGGTGATTATTCACAGTTTCAGTTTCAGTATTAATGGCCTTGGTTATTTCACTTAGCTGTGTGGTTAAAAGATCAATCGACTCATCAATCCAACCTTTTAAATATGCCTGATCAAATTTAGGACTTCCAATAATATCATTTATTTTCAGATCCAGGGCCATAATTGTATCCTGGATAAATTGTTTGCTATTTTCTTCCCATGCCAGATTGAGTTTATTTGTCAGATTCTTTTTTTCCTGGGCAAACTGATGATCAATCATTGCAGGGAACCCTTTATCTGAAACAAAAAACGGCTGAATCGGAAAAGCAATTGGAGCCTGGAACGGACAAACCTTATCACTAACAAAGACACGGTTGAGAAGATTTAACGCATTTTGCCCCAGAGAATTATTTACATCCAGTTGAATGCTTTCATTTCTTTGTGATGCTGCATTAGGATTTCGTGCTGCACCTTCAACCTCTGACAAAGCCATGGAACACAATTTATTTGCATTATCAACGGATATCAATTTATGTAATTCAACGGCTGGATAGTAAATGGAACTGACACCAAAGCTCGAATACCGGGCGTATTTGCCATTCCAGATTCCAGGAGGAGAGACATGAATATGTGCAAGTAAGTTATCTACCACGCTGGCAACGGCATCACCCATTGATCCCACCGATAGAAAGATAGCATTCGCAGTAGTTTCACACAAATTGCCAACCTCGTTTATATTTTGACCATATTCATTTCTCCCGTCAACAAGATGAACAAGGCTGAATGGTGGTTTATCCACGATGACTTCCTTGTCTGCATAGCTAATTTTATATGGAGCAAATTCTTTATCACCAAACATAATACTTTGCATATTATCTAATTCTGATAATGCTGCATAAACATTACAGGGAACCCGATTTGCAAACGCTTTATTCCGGTAAACCCAGTTGAGAAGGAAAAATCCATGAATCAATGCATTGGGTACCTGATCCCGTAGAAAAATTCCCACATCTAAAAATGTACCGCTTCCTGTCCCACCGGCGAGAGATCCACAGATATATACTTCGGGATCACTTTCAGAAAGTATAAAATTTGTGTTGGCACCCAGTTCATCCCGGGCATAGGCCATTTTTATATTAAGATCCTGGGCATTCAACTGTGTATGCAAATTATCAAACCTGCGTTTAAATTCATTGATATGATAAAAAAAAGCCAATCTGCCGACCTGCCGGATAGCACCTGCTCCTTTTGAAATAGATCCGGCCGGTAATGGTTTTATAAACCAGTTATTCACACTGCTGTTTTTTATAAATTCGACTGGTTGATCGACTTTCATATGTAAAAATTCTTTGTCATCCAGACTGTATTCTCTTTGACTTAAGGCAGATCTTATGGAAATGGGTGCAAGATCCGTGTCCAAAGAAAGGAATTTTATTGACGGCGGAACAATACCATATTCGTCAATAAAAAGGCGTTTGAGATGCGTACATATAAGCTTACCTGCTCCACCGAGACCAACCAAAATAGTTTTTTTAAATTCTGGGATACCCTTACCTTTTTCCATCTTCTTTTCCTCCATGGTTAATCATTTATGGTTGCTTATACATTGACCATTAATTGTCTTTCTATCTGTTTGCCGCCCTCGCTATGCTGAATGGTATGGATCATGCGAGGATAAAGCTTTACTTTTTGACCTTGTGACATCACCTGACCATCTACATTTATAAAACCTGTCATAACTGTCAAAATGATATTTGATTTAATTAAAAATAATTTCTGGGCCTTGAGCGTAAACCTGTTTTCATGATTAGCTTCACTCTGATATACCTTTGCGTTGATTATTTGGGATGAGGAATCTGTAGTAAGACTGCCCTGCATTTTAGCCGTAGCACTGCTCAAAACACAAAGCACAAGAAACAATAAAACACCCACACATACCCAAAATTCCCATGAATCAAACGAATAAGATTTCAATGAAAAATAATATTGAGGACTGTCAATTGTAAAAGTTCCCCCCTTTTTAAGTGTTCCCTTAAGCTGATAGCTATATCGATAACTCCCGGAAACCAGCTCGCTTATTTGAATTAATTTTTCAAATATTAGATGACTATCTTTCAATGTCCCATCTAAAGGATTTTCTATCTCCATATTTTTGACGGGTTGATAAACCTTCAAATCTTTATCAAAATGATCGAAATTAACCTTTAAAGTCGGCTGTACCATATAAATAGAATTAATTGCCACAGGATCGGCTGTTGCACCCAATGTTACCATTTCTTCCCTGAAAGGTATCTTGATACTCTCAGGTTTCTGCATGTTCCACTTAATAAAAGGTTGAGTGATATTGATACGGATTGGCGAAGACCGCCTGATAAACCATGGATCAACATCTGAGCTATCTTTATTAATTCTTTGGACAATCAATTCCATACTCAACTCAACAGGTTTTTCAGACATATTCATTCCTGCAAAAATTTGGGCAGGCACCTCAATATAATGCTGATTATTTTCAGCGTCTAAATTAAAATCAATATATACATTTGATGCATTGAGTTTCCCTTTTGGTGCAATGCGGGCTTTTATCCTGTAATTTTCATCTGAAATACTTTTTAATTGTTTTTTATCAAAAACCCATGCATTGAGCACAGCTGATTCATTGATATAATATGTACTTTTGTTCTGGAATTGAAGTTCAAGAGGGGTCACTATTTTACTAAGAACATTGGCCTCGTTCCCATTGGACAATGAAACCGACCACATGCCTTCTCTGGGGTTTCGCACCAGTATCAAATCAAAATATTTATAATCACTGCTTCGGTAAATTGATTCTGACTCTCTTTTAGGCGTATCTTCAGGTGCATTCAAAAGAATATCAGCAGACTTGCACAATATCGTCCCATCATTTTTGCATTTCCGAACAATAAATGTCATGGATTCCACACTGGCATCAATTCTGAACTCATTGGTCTGAGCTTGATCACCAATTGAGCTGATACCTTTGGCTTTACTGAGAATGGTAACTGCAGCGCTAAAGAGCTGGTCCATTCGTTGAGCATGGAAAAAATGATTGGAAGATGTCGCAATAATATTTTTCATTAGGGTTTTTCCATCCAACTGAAGACCATCATCTTTAGCCGGTATTAAATCATTGCAATATCTATCCCCTAACACCACGGCATAAAAATTAAGATTAGATAGTTTTCCATCACGCAATGCCTTCATTTCATCAAACGCATCCTGGGTTTTTCGATCTTTTGGCTCAAGCTTGCCATCACTTAAAATAATAATATGGGGGTCAAATCCTTTAACACCAATAGTCTCCTTTTCATTGTCTAAAAGATATTTTATACCCGCACGAATATCAGAGTAATTCTCTTTAAAATTGACTCCCTTTTCCACCTGTCTTTTAAATGAAATCCGATCCTGATCAGTATTAATAATCGAAGAGGCAGTCAATCTTGCTTCCTGCCCAAAGGTAACGACTGAAATCCGATCCCCCTGCTCAGCCAAATCCGCCAGCAACATGGTGGTTTCCAGGATAATGATACGTTCTTGTCCCCTGATGCTGGCCGAATTATCAATGCAAACAATAAAATTGGCCGGCTTTGCCTCTTGGACAACAGGCTTAGGTATAACTTGCTTCACCTCAACAGGCAATTCCTTGTCACAGCCAGATAGAATGGCAATACAACATATCAACAGCCCCAAATCAAAGGTTAAACTTTTTAATCCATTGAAGATGGTATTCATATATTTGGGTACCAACATGCTTTTCCGGGTTGCCCATATCAGATTTTTTATTGGATTTAGAAAAAAAACAATACGATTTTGCATCATTATGACCAATCCCTCCAACCAGTTAATATTTAAATTCTTCTTACCCATATACCCCATAGCACAATTCTTTCAAGAAAAAGATGAAATATAAAAAACTGACGGATAACTTTTGGCTCTGTTATACTATTCTTATTTCAACTTCAGTTGCACGTCATTAAGAAGTTTTTCAAAAGGTTCAATAAAATCTTCTAAATTATTCTCAATTGCCAACTGGTATGCTTCCTGTATTAAAGGCAATGCTTCCCGATGCCGGTTTAATTTCTGGCTCAGTATTTCAGCTTGATCATGCAAGGAAACAGCAAGTTCGCTTATATTCCCTGTTGTTCTAAACAGCAACTCTGCCTTATGAAAAAAGAATTTTGATTCTTCAAAGTTATCTATTTCATATACACTTAAACCTTTGCGATTGTAGGTGATAGCCTGAAGGTAAAGACTTTTTTGGATTTCATCTTTATTATTAAGTTCCCGAGAAATTTGTTCTTGTTCTTTATATAATTTAATAGCCTCATCAAGCTCACCGCGGCCATAGAGAAGATTAGCTCGATTACGAAGGACACCTTGAAGCCCAACCTTATCGCCACGCTCCCTGAAAAACTGCTCTCCTTCTTTATAAAGTTTCATTGCTTTATCAAGCTCTCCTTTGTCTGAAAGGATATTGGCCTGTTTTAAAAGGAAAATTGAAATTATATCTTTATTGCCAAGTTCACGGCAAATCCGCTCTCCCTCTCTGAGAAGTTTCATGGCTTCATCAAGCTCACCAAGACTTATAAGGCTATCAGCCTGACCACCAAGGGATACTAAAATTCCATTTTTATGACCAAGCTCACGGCAAAGCTGTTCAGTTTCTTTTGAAAGCTTTTTGACCTCTTCATGTTCACCCTTTGTATAAAAAATACTAATTTGACCATAAAGAGTTGCGTTAAGCCCAAACTTAGTACCAATCTCACGACAGATCCGCTCTGATTCCTTGTGAAGGTTCATGGCCTCTTCTAACTCACCTAGATCTTTTAGAATAAGCGCCTGGTCGTTAAGAGAGCCTGAAAGCCCATCCTTATTACCAAGCTCACGGCAGATCTGCTCTGCTTCCTTGAAAAGTTTCATCGCATCATCAAGCTTACCAGAACTTCTAAGGATTTTGGCCTGGACAGTACGGGTCCTTTGAAGTCCATCTTTATTACTAAGCTCGTAGCAAAGCTGCTCTGCTTCCTTGAGCAGTTTCATCGCATCATCAAGCTCACCAAGATCTCTAAGGATATTGGCCTGGTTGCCAAGGGAGACTGAAAGTCCCTTCTTATTACTAAGCTCACGGCAGATCTGCTCTGATTTCTTGTAAAATTTTATGGCCTCATCAAGTTCGCCACGATCGTGATGAATACGGCCCTGGTTCCCATAAAGTGATGAGAGGCCTAACTTATTTCCAAGCTCAAGGCAGATTCGCTCTTGTTCCTTATGAAGCTTCTTAGCCTTTTCAAGTTTTCCAATTTTTGAAAGGATAAGGGCCTGGTTGTTAAGAGATCCTGAAAGGTTTGCTTTATTTCCAAGCTCACGGCAGATCCGCTCTGTTTCTTTGTAAAGCTTCATGGCATCATCAAGTTCACCTCGGTCATAAAGGATATCACCCTGATTGCCAAGGGATGTTTGAAGCCCGGCCTTATTGCCAAGCTCACGGTAGATCCGCTCTGCTTCCTTGTGAAGGTTCATAGCTTCATCAAGCTTGCCATATGTATAAAGGATCTCGGCTTGTCCACTAAGGCATGTTTGAAGCTCAGCCTTCTTGCCTAGCTCCCGGTAGATCCGCTCTGATTCCTTGAAAAGTTTCATGGCCTCATCAAGCTCCCCTCGGGTGTAAAGGATACCGGCCTGGTTGCCAATGGATGCTGCAAGCCCGTCCTTATCACCGGTGGCAAGATAATGTTTCTGCTGGGCTTGTCTGATCTGCAATGCCTCGTTCAGATTCCCTCGAGCGTTGAATAATGCTGAAAGACAAAAAAGAACATCTATAAATTGATCCGGCGATTTCAGAACCTTTTGATACGCATTTGTACAAGTCAGATCAGAGTTATCTTCAATTTTTTGCCAGAATGCCATAATCTCAAATTCATTCTGGTTATAAGCTGCTTTAAAAAAGGATAGATCGGACAAACAGTCTTTAAGCAGTTCCCACTCCTGGGCCTGCTCCAACTGCCAGGGCAGCTCGTCTATTTTACGCTCATTGATTTCATTTGTCTTAAAATAGCCGGCCAGGCGCAGGTGGACGTTTTTTTCAATTTCAGATGTCTGTATATATTTTTCTTGTACAGCCTGGCGAAGGTAATCATGGAAAAAATTTAAAAGACCGGAACGGGTAACCAAAGAATCATGAAGGGCCAAAAAGAGTGGCGACCAGGTAAGACGTGGCAGGCCCATGATTTCTATCAGCTCTGTTTCAGATAGGCCACGGCGTGCGGCCCAAATCAGGGACAATGCTTCTCCTACTAAACCAGGATGATCTGTTTCATAATCTTGTTCAAGCCGATCCAGGATCAGCTCGTAGAGTTTTCCTGGATTCTTTGCCTGTAGATAATATTCAATCCTTGCATGGATCTGTTCATGCTTACCAAAGATACGAAGCTCTTCCAAAAGGGCATGGAGGAAAAGCGGGTTGGCGCACTGCTCCTGGGATGATATATATTCTACCTGGGCTTGGGGCAGACTTTTTGAGTAGAGTTCACGTAAATATTCTGTTATAAGCTGCTGGCGTTCATCTGGTTCAAGAAGCTGAACTTCCATAGTCGGCCAGTCTCTTTTTTCCAGAGCATCAAGACTTTGTCCCGGCAAAGTGGAGACGATGAGTCTGACTTCCGGGGGAATAAATTCAGGCAGCCAGAGAAGTTCTGCAGCATTGTCCTTGTCTTCAAGCTGATTCAGGGCATCCAGTACAAGGACCAATCCGCCTTGAGCAGCAGCCATGGAGAGCCAGTTGGGAAATTGAGAACGCAGTTCTTCAGGTTTATCCGGGATATCCATTTGCAGGTTATATCGATCCTTGATTTCTTGCATTATCCGTCGCAGCATGGCAATAGTGTCAGTGCTGTCCGTACTGCTGCCGATAAAGTGAGTGAGCAAAAAGGTATCAGGATATTTTTTTTGGTAATGCGCAATCCAGTTGGCAAGCAAGGCTGATTTGCCGGATCCGGATTCACCAAGAACAACCAGGAGTTGACCCGTTCCCTGGGCGTGGTCGTCCAAACGATCAAAATATTGGGATCTGCCAATGTATACCTTTGCCCGGCTTTCTGCAAAGACCTCATGATCGAGACGGTCACGCTCAAGCGGTGTAAGTGTTTGTTCCGGAAATTCTTTGTTAATGGAGGTTTCTAAATCTTTTAGAATGGATTGACCCAAAGTTTTAACATCTGGATAGTTTTCAATCACAGGGAAACCGCTGTTACGGATGCGGTCTTTTAAGGCATTTTGTTTATCCTGTTCTTTTTGGTCTTCAAAATGGGCTGGGGAGGCAGAAGGTTCTCGGAAGTAAAAAAAGGCATGATCTGTCATGTCTGGGTCATTGAGCACGCCATGGACTATCTCAAGTTCAGTAACACTGCATTGCCGGTGTTCTTCAAGCCAGGGCTGTTCATCAATTAACCCTTCTGGAATGGCATCCGGTACCCAGCCATAGCGCTCACCAAGAAGACCAATAAAAAAAGGCCGGCAGTTTTCAATTTCTGCCAAACAAATAGGCAATACTTCCCCTTTTTCTGCCTGCTCCTGGGTTACTCCCCAGCGCAAATCAACCTCAGTAAACCCAACACCGCGCTCCATGCACATTTTACGCAACTGGGGAAAGATGTCCTTTATCAAGACATCTCGTTCCTCCTGCATATCCTGGAAGGTTGATGAGATAAATACCCGAATGCTTCTTTTTTTAAGGTCTATGTTTTTCATTTTACCTCCCTATGCGGGAACGTTGGAATTAATATCCGACCACATCAATGCCTGTCACCCGTCCCAAATCATCATATTTATTATTTTTATTGGTTTAACAAAAAAAAACTTATCACTATCAATTTAAAACCTTACGTTGCTATATCTGCATATTTGTTCATATGCAAGATCAAGGAAAAGTTTCAAAACCATGATATGACTATTGTCAAACACCGAATAAAGATAGCAAAGAACATGCCAATGATGGGAGATTGTAGCAAACACGACTGATTTCAAGTATGACCTGAAAAAACACATTCATACCAGTTGAGTTACCTATAGTACCAACTCTACCCCACGCAGAAATTCGATTCATTATAACGCTGGACAATTAAAACATGTTGATATAACAAAAGAAAAGTTGAAATTGTAACCATTGGTATGCCTTTTGCTAATTTAATCTTTGTGATTAAACAATGATCTTGAATACTTATTTTTCTTTTTTCGTTTAACGGGGGCAACATTATGCATGAGAATCTCTCATCAGATCTATCCGAACGAGCCGACAGCAATGTTGAGCTGTTAACATGGCAGTATGATTATGATAAACAAAATCGAATCTCACAACTTACAGACCCTGGAAACAAAAAAACCAATTTTATCTACACTACTGGGGAAGACAACAATTGTATTGAAAAAATAACCCGAAAACACTGTGATGATACAAATGTTACATATGAGTTTGATCAATACCTGCGAAGAAAAAAAATGATCGATTCATCAGGTGTTGTTAATTATTCCTATGACAAATATAATCATTTATCTTCAGTTCAACGGGACAATGGCCCCATAACTAAGTTTGAATATGACAGCTTAGACCGACTGATACAAATAACTATCGACCCTTTCTTCAACACCCGGATTCATTATGATTTTCTTGGCCGGATGGATAGACTTGAAACACCATTGGGAGAAATATCATATCAATATCTGACCGGGCAGAATAAAAAGGTCAGAACCCTGCCAAACAAAATATCAACTATCTGGGAATACAACCCGGAAGGTCTTCTATCCTCTTTGACGCATGTTTTGGAAAATAACACTGTCCTTGCACAATATTCATATTCTTACCGACCTGATAATCTAATAAAAAACATAATAGAGTGGTGTCCTGAAGAAGAAATCAGCATTGACTATGACTATGATATTGTTCAAAGGTTAGTAAGCATCTCTGATTCCAGAGGCAAAAAGGTTGAATTTGAATATGACCGATTCGGTAATCGCTTGAATTCAAAGGTAGATGAGAATCTTAATCAAAAAATCACTTATAACTGGGCAGGCCAGATCACACGCTTGAATGGAAAACCATGCTGCCATGACGCCTCTGGAAATATGACAGCCATTGAAAAAGAATCAAATGCCCGGCAATTTAAATACAATGGAATGAATTTATTGACTTTTGTTCAGACCAATAATCAAAGCATTGGTTATACGTTTGATGGAGATGGCAATTTGGTTGAACGAAAGGCAAATGAAAAAAACAAGATCTCCTTTATCCCAAACCCATTTTCTGACAAATGGCAACCGCTTATGGCGACTGATGAGAATGGCAATCAAACTTGTTACCTCTGGGATGCTGATACCCCTGTTGGTGAAATTAAAAGCGGAAAGGTTCGGTTCTTTCTTCATGACCACCTGGGATCTATCAGATACATTGTTGATGAAAACGCAAAGATAATACAAAAAAAAGACTACGCCCCTTTTGGAGAACCTGTTCATAAAACTCAAGACAAAAAATTTGAGCCTGGGTTTGCAGGTCTGTTCCATGATGCGGAATCATCTTTATATGTGACTCGAGGCCGTTCATATGATCCCCATTTGGGACGTTTTCTACAAATTGACCCTCAGCACAGGATACCAACGGGATCTCAGAATGATGCTTCCTTATACGCATATTGTGGAAATGACCCGGTGAATTATACGGATCAGGATGGTCAAAACCGCAATTATTTTCAAACAGGGGCACCCCATATTCTACAACAGATGAAGGCTTATGAACAAAACAGAACTTCACAACTTTCTGAACAATTATTATCGCAGATACCAGATGCAGCCAATGCTCAAATAGATGGATTGGGCCTGGCAATTTCTGATGTTGCTTATAATGCATACGGAAAATTCACAGGTGATGTTTATTCGGGATTCAGTGGAAAAGTTGCAGATCCTGGTATAGTGTATCAATTTGGAGAATTAGGGACTTCGGGGCAATTAGCGAATGTCTTAAGATCCAGTCGAAATATCTCCGGAACCCCTATCCCTATGCCTGAATTTGTCGCCCCCCATGCTGTTCTAAATGGTCAATTGGGTTTAAATGTAATCAATAGTTATTTAGGCGTAATGGACGCAGCACTAAACGGTCTTGAAGCTGGCGCACAGACACTAAACCTTATCGGTCAAACAACCCTGGCTTCAAACCCTTCCTTATATCTGCAAAACAGACACCTCTGGGGCTGGGATGGATCAGGGTCATACCAACTTGATGGCGGTAGTGTGAATTTTAATGAAGTCTTGTTTACCCATGACCCTGGAACGCCCTGGTGGCAGCCTGGCAATATTTACAGATCTCATATCAGTGAGGTTTCTACCCCGAATGAGCACCATGTTATAACCAATATCAATAACACACCCTCAACATCGTTCATGGAATCTTTTGTGATGAACATGTTTCCTGTGGGTGAATATTTTGATCCTGGGGTTAGCAGCAGCATCCAGACAATACGCAGCCATACAACGCAACATATCACATCACCAGGACAAAATTTACCACTGCCCCCCCAGCATGTTATAGATCAGATTGATTCATACTGGACTGAGGGGCATTATCTCAATGGCCCCCAAAGCCCACCTCCTGGCAGTCCGCACGGTGGCGGCGCAATGGTTCCCTCAAATGTCGGTGGCATTTATCTCAATGGGGCCGGCAAAGCCCTGGAACATATAGGGCAGATTACCGGTATAGCAATAGATGAACACAATGGCAGGTTAGTATTGATATCGGAACAAAAAGACAACATCGCCCTGCCCCCATTACGACTGGATGATGTGGTGACCATATTTAAAAGTGTTTATGAGCTTGGTGAGGCACCATTTGTTTCAATCGACCCTGATCCAAATGATCCAAAAGGGCCGATCATGCATACCCGGCATGGAAAAGCGACAAAACAAAGCTATGTGGGTTGGATTATGTTTGAAGCAGACCGCGTTATGAAGACCTATTCTATTGGAGAAGATAATATTTCCAAAAAGAAAATCGTTTCCAGGATTGACGGGTACAACAGTCTTTTAGACCTTGGATTGTCAGACCCTGAACAAGGAGATCCAGTGTGGGAAAGATTCTGGATAGTCCCGGAAAATGTCCATTTAAAAAATTCATCAACAAAAAGGCTTGGCCTTTTTGATATCCCGCTAAAGGTCATGACACAACGGATGGTACTTAAAGAGGGTAAGCTTGTTCCTGCCCCGGATGATACCCCTTCGCCCCAGGCAAAGGCATTTGCCCAATGGTTCACCCAAAATTATGATCTGTTGTCAGAAGAATCATTGTCTTATCCGCCTGAAAGCCTTGGAATCGAAGCGCCTGTCTCTTTTTTCAAGGAACTGCAAAGGGTTGCTCTAATTACAGCCATTGCAGAGCATTTAAGAAGCCAGGGAATTTCCATGCCACATTGGATGAAAAACCACCAGGTTAAACCATGTCACCTTGATTCGACTACCCCTGCAATCAATGTATCAACAACTCAAACCGTCACCAGAAAGACCGGGAAATGGTTCTGGACCGGTGAAGAAACCGTCAAACTAACACGGCAGATTTATGGGGGTGTCAATCTTAGTGTTGATGACGAGAACATCATCATAAGCAATGGGGATGCTCACGCTGATGACCTAAGTGCACCGCTCTGGGAAGCGATTGATCAAGCCCCTGACTCAATCCTTACTCCTGTTGCTTTTAAAGCTTTCAAAAAAACCTATAATGCAGTCGCTCTGCCTTCAAACAGAACAAAAGCACTGGGTGCCAGCCAGATAAAAGAAACTGACCTATCCATCCCTTTTTTATTTGGTTTGGAATTAAAGCTTGAAAGAGTTTTTCATTCGTTTTTTATGCCATCTGGTGAACTGGGGTCTTCCTGGACATTAGATCTGCCTTTTTTGGAAAAGCAAAAGGAACCAATCAAAAAAAGCCACGATCAGATTGAGCTCAAAACAGTTTTGAATCTGACCAGTCCTTTAAATACCTATTCTGCTCGATTTAACAGATACCAGTTCGTTCCTGAACTGAATGTCGATCTGCTGGTCACAGATAATTCTTCCGGAATCCTGGGAATGGGACGAACACAACATAATCTGATCGGATTTGAAACAGATGTGATTTTTTATCGTGATGGAAGCCAACTCCATTTTGATGATAACGGTAACCTTGCGGCCAGAATTACAGCCCCTTTAACTGTTCTTTATCAATTTACAAAAAGATGCCTCAAAGGTCTCAGAGGATTTTATGGGTCAAAAAAGCAGGCACAGATTGAACTTGTCCATGATGAGAACGGCAGAATCATAAAGGCAATCGCAAATAACGGACAACTGATTGACTACACCTATTCATCTATTGGGGAACTGTCAGAAGTTAAATCATCTTCAAGTACAATGGCCTATGAATATGAAAATCATTTATTATCGAAAATACTCGTTAACAATGAAATTTTCCGCACTTTTGAATACAGTCCCTTGGGAGAACTAACAAAAGAATGGCAGAAAACCGGCACAGATGATGGTATTCAGATTATTTACATGGCTGCTACCGGCAAAAAGTACCAATCAACATCAGGAACTAAAACAATAGAAGAAGTAGAGTTTGATGTTGACTTTAAACCAAATAAGAAAACCCTTTCTGACGGTTCAAAAATCCTCTGGGAAAAGAAAACCGCCAACGAAATTACAACCACCTGTACCATACCTTCAGGTGAAGAATTTATTATTAACCAAAGTAAAGATGGTCTGAACAGAACATGGAAATTACCACAAGACGTAACGGTTCAAACAGAACATGATCCTGCCGGCCGCCTCACAGTCCTGTCAACAGTTGATCATATCGTAAAAAAACAATCCTGGCGCCAGGATGGCCAACTAGAAAAAATCAGCACTGCATCCTCAGCCTTTCATCATGAATATGACCCAGAAGGCATATTAAAACGGGTACTGATCACACCTCCCACAGAGGATACTCAATTCAGTCAATGGATGAGTAGAGAACTTGATGAACATGGACGACCTGTTGAAATAAGTGACTATTCAGGCCTTAAAATACAAACTGAATATGACCCGGCAGGCAAGCCAGTTAGCATAGCAACCAATAACAATATCATTAATTTCAACTTTAACGAAAACAACCGATTAACAGAAATTGATATGCCGACCATCAATAAAAAAATAAACTATAAATACAACAAAGACACAGGGTCTACTGAACAAATGTATCTCCAGCAAGAAAATGGCAATGCTTCTATTTTTTTTGATAATGCGTTGCCTGTAAAAACCATCCAGTTTGATGGAGGTACGTACGACATTTCTTATGAAAATCAGGAGGCTGGAATCAATCGAGTTAAAAAAATTAAAACCCCTGATGATAGCGGCATTGAATATGAATATGATACAAAAAACCACCTGAGTTCGATTCATTATGACAATACATACAAGCTGAAATATTTGTATGATGATCAGGGCCGAATAAACGGCCATACCATGATAAAGACCGGTTAAGTTGAACTTGTATACGTGCTTTAAAGTGAATGCAAAGTAGTCGTCGGAATTGGATAATAGTGATAGAAGATACAATTTAAATTTCTACCCTCAGAGGTAATTTATATGGATTTCCAAAAAACATTACAAAAACTCAACGCGTTGATTCGACAAGGAGAGCGGGATGAGTCAATACAGTTTGCAGACCAGATAAAAAAGGCCCTTGTCAATAACGTTTCTTCTGACATGCAGTGGTTCGATTATGCATTAAGTCTATCAGAGGCATACGCGGTTCTTGGAAATATGACACAATTAGAAAACTGGTTAGAGGAGTTGGTGGACAGAGCCATCCCTCTTGGGTATAGCTTCTCTCAATATTTTCAAAAAGTTGCTGGAGCCTTCACCAAGGAAAAGGCCCCAGAACGTGCGGAACCCTTCCTTCGACATGCGCTTATTCTTGAGAGAAGTATAGATCCTTTAAGCATTGAGATTTTACCTTTGTTGGATAATTTAGTTTTAACCTATGGCAGCTCAGGGGAACTGGAAAAAGCAATTGCTGTGATAGAACAAGAAATCGATAGCCGACGTCAAAGCCGGAAACAGGGAGAGGACTCATTACCGAAACTGCTCAGATGGCTGAGTTCTATTCTTATGGGAAACGGGAAACATGAAGCCGCAATTCTCCACGCCAAAGAGTGTTTTGAGTTATGCAGAAGTTTATTACCTGAAAGTACTTTGGACTATCATGAGGCTGTCCTTCATCTTAGCATTGCATACAACGCAATAGGAAAAAAAGAGTCTGCTATCCAATTACTTAAAAAAGCGCTTACTGAAGTAAGCAAGGGTTTGGTTGCCGATAGCAGTCGATTAACCACTATAAAAATAGCCCTGGCAAATCTTCTTTCGGCCTCAGAAAACTATAATGATGCAGAATTGCTATTTATAGAATTAATCGAGTTTCACCGAAAAGATCCTTCTCATAAGAATACCCTTTGCCAGTTGCTTTTGGAACTTACCATAATATATGACAGACAGAAAAAGTATTATTTAAATGAGCCATTATTTCGGGAATTAATATCTCTTAGGCGGCAGACAAGTGAGACAGAGACGGCTGATTTTGCAAGAATGTTGGCCAGTCACGGTAGAATCCTTATGGGGATGGGTCATCATATAGAAGCGGAACCCTTGCTTCGCGAAGCATTGGAGATTAGAAAAAAAGTCTCCGGAGAAAATAGTTTGGAGTTTGCCTCTAGCCTCGAATCACTCGCCAGAATTTATCTGACTGTCAAAAAGACTCAACAGGCTGAAGAATCTGTCCGACATGCCTTGAAGGTTTTAAAAAAAGCTGGAGATAAGAATACTATTGTACACTTTTCTTCGCTTATGACACTTGCCCGCGCATTGCGAATCCAAAAAAGGTATGATGAAGCTGAGGATGTTCTAAATGAAGTCCTCAATATTACAGAAAAAAATGGCTGTCCTCAAGGGTTTCCTGAGGCTGATGTCGCAATTTATGAAGAACTTGGTAAGCTTTATCAGGAAAAAGGGCGCTTAAGTGAATCGGTTGATTTCAGTTCACAAGCCCTCCACCTTTTCCGTGAAAAATCAACACCTAACTTACCTGGTTATCTTGGGCTTTTGGAAGCGCCCATTGATGCCCTTCAGCAGTTAGGGCGACACAGTGAAGCCCTGGCATTACAGCGCGAAGCCATTGAAGTGATCGAACGGCAAGGCGCAACAGATGAGAAAATGTCTCATCGGTATGTAAAGCTTGGCATTTCTTGTGTAGAGACTGGCTCAATTGAGGAAGGCGAGCAATATCTCGAAAAAGCAATTGGAATCGCTGAAAATGAATTCGGGCGGAATAACTACACGTACATAAATGCAGCAAATTATTTGGTGAAGGTTTACATGTCAACGGAACGTTGGGATGAAGCCGAACAAATAGCACGCGCATCATTGGATGCGTTACTGTCACAAGACAAGGTAGATGATGTTTCAGTGATTGATGTTATGGGAATGCTTGCGATGATCCAAAATATTCGTGGGAAAGGTGAGGATGCAGTGGATATTTACCACGATATTGTAAAAAGAACTTACTCATCTTCCAAAACACTTTCGGATCGATTTGTTTCATTGTTGAAACAGATGATCAACGAATGTTTACATGTCGGACAAAACAAGGGTGCTCTCACTCTTGCGGATCGTCTACAGGAGTTACAGAAAGATCTTTTGCAACCGGAAGATCCCGAGTTTAAGAACATTGAGATTCTGCTTGAAAGACTCAAATTCGAATTAGGACATTCTGCTTTGTCGGGTGTGGAAATAATACAAGAAATTGGCCCTGAGTTCAAAGAGCTCGATTTGCTGGTCAAGTGCATCAACGCTTTTCAACAAAAAGATTATGACCTGGTCGTACGCCACGCAGGGAATTTCGACTTTAAGGAATTAAAACCTGCTTTAATGGTGCTTTTAAGTTTGTTTCATATGGGCAAAAATGAAGCAGCCAAAACAATAGGTGATGCGATGGCAAAGTGGCTGGCAAACCATCCATTCGAACAAATGTTAGTAGCATGCGTACAAGGAATGACTTCGCTCGATGATGTGATTGCACAGGCAAGTGATAACAATGATCGATGCCAGGCTTTCTATTATGCCGGGGAGCGAATGATAATAAACGGAGATGTTGATCGGGCTATACAGGCCTTTGAGAAGGCTGTTGAGCACGCAGAGAAGGCCGATCAACCAGTTCAGGAAGGTATCCTCGCTCAAAATCAACTTTATTCTCTGGATCATCCAACCAAAGGGCCTTTGCCAATGGAAATCAAACAGCGAGTGGACAAAGCCGTGGAAGATATGGATCGTGCTTTATCCGATGGTAGGCTGGATCAAGCAGTCGCACAGGCCAGAAAAGCACGGGAAATTGCGTTGGAACTCGGGCCAAATCATCCGACCTACGCTCAGTGTCTCTTGAACCTGGCTCAACGTTATGATGATGAAGAAAAATATGAGCAGGCTGACGAGTTAATGGAACGGGGGATTGATATACTAAGCAAGAACTTTCAGGCCAATCACCCTGAAATTAAGGCTGCTGTGAATCTTTTAATATATTCAGGAGCCAAAATAGATATCCCTGAGAGAATGGTCACAAGAGCCGCACCAGCAGTAAGGACAATGTATAGCGAATTTGGTCTTATCCTTCTTTTGCGAGGTCTTCATATCATGATATACTCAGAATCGTACCCTTCGTTCCAGAAGAAGGCGGTTGATGCAACCAGCTCAAACAAAATCAGCAATGCCATCCTTAAAGCAGGATTAGGACACTGTTCCGCCACTGATGCCCTGTCCGTCTGTGAAAGTGATGAGCAACGTTGCCTTGTGCATTACGTTGTTGCGCGCTACATGCTTCTTACAGGTCAAAAAAATCAGGCATGTTTTCACTATGATGATGCCATAGCTATGGAGGTCGATTGTTTAGCTCATCAACTTGCAATACAGAAAAGACCCGAAGAAATACAAATATCGGATGCTATAAGTCTTATAGAAAGGCTCACAAAGGCTGAAAGCCTGGCTGAAGCTGGCAAAGTGTCAGAGGCTGTAGCTCTCGTGAATTCAATAGAACAGGAATGGAGCCATGAAATCCAGGAAGAAACACCCGATTCAATTAATATTCTATTAAAAATCAGTAATGTTTATTTAATGGATGGTAAGCTGGATCAGGCACAAGTGAACTTAGAGAAAGCTGATGAAATCTGTAGAAAAGGCCATAATCCTGAAACTCAAGTATGTACACTTGTTTCTGAGTACTTAGGATCAATTTATTTAAAGAAAGGCAATACATTTCGAGGAGAAAAGTACTTAGAAGAAGCACGGCTATCCCTAAAATCTGCAAATTTAGAAAATACGAAACGTTATATAGAACTTTTAAAAAAACTGGTTCGGCTTTATGTTCAAAAATCAAATGGTGCTTATGCAGAGAAAACTGCAACAGAACTTGTAAAAGTTGCTAAGATTATGTTTGGCAATGATCATTTAGAATATGCTAATGCCATCAGCACATTTGGATCAGCACTATTCTTCAACAATAAGCCTGACCAAGCCATAGTAAATCTCGAAAAAGGTTTAAAAAGACAATCAGAAGATCTGGGTGCCGGTCATCCTGTAACGCTGGAAACGCTAACAGGGTTAATAGCAGGATTTCGAAAACTTGAGCAGACCCAGCAGGGACTTGATATTATAACGCAACACCTGAATCGGATAAAAAATAATTGCAATTCAGACGATTCTCTATATGCTCCGGCACTTCTAAAAATGTCATCATTATTTTCTCAGTTGAAAAGCTACACTGATTCCGTAGATATTGCGGAACAGGCTTTGAGGATTTTTAATGATAAGGACAATTCCGATAAACATGGATACCTTTCTGCCCTAACATTGATTGCTGACGGATTACAGGCCCAAGATAAACTTTCTGAAGCATTTGATTTCAGACAAAAAGAAGTCGTATTTACCTCAAGTAGCTTTGGAGAAGATAGTCCTGAATTTGGATATAGCATAAACGCACTCGCACTCACCTATGATGCCATGGGGGATGAATCAGAGGCGCTATCTTTATATGAAAAGGCACTTTTTATAATCCAGGGTGATGATGGAGTTATAATATGAACAACGGTGATTCAATAATGGCCCAACATAAGATAAAAGTATTTATATCATCTACATTCCAAGACATGCAACCGGAAAGGGATGAACTGACGTTACGAGTCTTCCCAGAATTGCGGGCCCGATGCCGTGAAATTGGAATTGAGCTGGTTGATGTCGATCTTCGTTGGGGTATTACAGAGGAGCAAGAGCGCAACGGAGATGTTTTGCCAATCTGTTTGAAGCAAATCGATGAAAGCCGACCATTTTTCATTGGCATAGTCGGAGAACGCTATGGATCAATACCCACCCATATTGACGATGACCTTTTGCAAGCAAATCCCTGGCTTCGATTTCAGAAAGGAAGAAGCCTAACTGAGTTGGAAATCCAGCATGGCGCGCTAATGAATGTAGCGGCAGCACAGCACGCGTTTTTTTATTTCAGGTCTCACGAGTATGCTGACAGTGTCTCCATTGAAGAGCGTTATAAGTTTATTGAAAACAATCCCCAGTATTCTCAAAAGCTTAACGAACTTAAACAGAAAATATGTGATGCTGGTTTTCCAGTGCTTAAAGGTTATGGGGACCCTGTCTTATTGGGAAATCATGTACTGACAGATCTCTGGTCCGTGATAGAAACTGAATACGCGAAGAAATCAGCTAAAAAAACACGCGTGAACGTGAAAACAAACAAAGAAAGAAGTCAAGCAAGTTCCACTGGAACTATATACATCGAAAGGATTGAAGAGCAGGAACTTAATTCACACATTGATTCGTTAAAAGGCGGCTTGGGTGTTGTAGGCGCATCAGGATTTGGAAAAACAGCCCTTTTAAAAGAATGGACAAAAAAAATCCCTCAAACCCACTCTGATTATCTCATTTTTGAGCATTATACAGAAAATGCTGAACACGGAATTGAATTTGAAGATTTAATCAAACGATTATTTGAATATATAAAACTTAAAGTGATACCAGATCTGGAGATTAGTCTTTCACCCAGAAATTTACTTCTCATGCTTTATCCAATTCTTCGACGAGTTGGCGAACGGCGACCACTTGTCATTATTATAGATGGTTTTGACCAGATGAAAAATCAGGGAAAGCAGATCGACCTTAGTATTTTACCCGTATCGTTTCCGCCTAATGTATCAGCAATTATCTCGATGCGGCCTGGTCAAATCTTTGAAACATTAAAGCATCGCGGTTGGCAAAGCATTGAATTAGTACCAATCTCTATAGAGCAACGTGATACGATTATCGTCAGATATCTTGAGCAGTTTGGAAAACAATTAAGTCCGAACCGCCGCCGCCTTATCCTTGATCATCATCTATCTGAGAATCCGCAGCTTCTACGTTTGTTTCTTGAAGAACTCCGTGTTGGTGCACGGCATGATAATTTAAATGCAAAAATTAAAGAGTACGTTCTAATTAAGGATCCAACCCAGTTATTTGACACTATTCTTGAGCACTACGAAAAACGACTTGACAACTATTGCCCAGGACTGCTGAAAAATGCCATGGTTCTGCTCTGGGCGTCCCGAAGCGGACTGCAAGAGACAGAATTGCTGGACTTATTAGGGACAAATGGAACACCACTAAAAAGGGAAACCTGGTCTGTTCTGTTTCTGTCTTTTCAAGAATCCTTGATTTTACAAGGCGAACGGATAAGAATTCGGTACGACTCCCTTCGAGAGGCTATATCAAGACGATACTTAGCTTCTGCAGAAGATTTAAGTGCTGTTCAAGATTCATTAATTACATATTTTAAGAAACGAAAATATGAAAGCCGTGGATTAGAGGAGCTACCATGGCAATTATATGAAACACGAAGGTACAACCAACTACTGAAATTACTGACAGATATAAAAATATTTCAGAAGATTTCTACAAATCTGTATCGGGACTTTATTACCTACTGGTCGAAATTAAAACTACACTATGACATCTCATCGACAATGGAAAAAATTTTAGTTGATTTCGAGAGTAAAGAAAAATCACAAATGCAACAAGGCCAGTTTGCAACTGCTATTGGGCAGTTCCTATATATACTTGGTTCATATTCAGAAGCAGTGTATTTTTATCAGCATTCAAAAAAGAGATTAACATCAGCTTTGGGGTGGGATAGCTCAGCTGTTGCAGAGTGTCTTCTATCCATAGGTGATGTACAAAGAAAGCTTGCTGAATTTGATGATGCCATTATGAACAACAGACGAGCATTGGCAATATTTCTGAAGCTTGGTGGCATAGAAAATGAAAGTTCCGTAACAGCCTTATCGGGACTTGCTGTTTCTCTTGCAGAATCGAAAAACAAATCAGCAA
The DNA here is from genome assembly GCA_043826275.1 of Pseudomonadota bacterium. GTDB lineage: Bacteria > Desulfobacterota > Desulfobacteria > Desulfobacterales > Desulfobacteraceae > Desulfobacula. The sequence goes on along the minus strand of JBDRQO010000005.1, from coordinate 17,495 downwards.
AAAAAGTTTTTCAATATGCGCTGGCACTTTCCACAAAAATTAAAGGTCGAAAACATCCTGGTACCGCAATCTTACTGGATAATATGGCCGGCTATTTAGGGAGAGTAAAAGAGGGCAGTGATAACCTTGACATGCATAGAGAAGCTTTAGCGCTTATTGAGGACTCTTGTGGATACGATAGCATCCACACAGCCACTTGTATTGACAACCTTGCAGTCGCACTATCTTCAAAGGGGGAACTTGAAGAGGCTGAAAATTTATTCCGACGTGCATTGAAAATCTGGGAACAAACTGTGGGAGCTACACATCCTGATACACAAATCGCACTTGATTCCTTATTCCGTGTTTTGATTGAACGAAATGACCTTGTTGGTGCGGTAAATATTTTCCGGCGCAGACTACAGTGCATAAAACCCAAAAAAGAGGCTGACCTTGGAAGCGTGCATATAGATCTGGCGAATTTAACGCTTCTTTTGATTCATAAAAGTAAAATTAAGGAAGCAGCGCTTCTTCACGAGGAATACATAAGTATACTGGATTTAAATGAAGCTGAACCGGATAGAAAAATATTGAACCGCTTTGGGGACATAATGCATTCATTGGGGAAATACGAGAAATCGAAACAAATTTTTCAACGCGCCCTTTCTATGACAGGTTCAAATAAGTCACAAGAGTATAGTGTCAAAGCCCACAGTATGCTCGGATTAGCAAAAGTGGAACGTGATTCAGGGAAAATTCACAACGCACGCAATTATGCAAAGGAGGCACTCGACCTATTGGGCGAATCTACTGCAACCACGATTGATAGGATTGAATGTTTTAATCTTTTGGCAACCATAGACTTGCAACTAGATGACCTTCATCAGGCTGATATAGATAGTCAAATGGCCATCGAACTTAGTGAAAAAACTTATGGAAAAAATAAATTACAAACAGCGACCCTATACGATCTCAGGTGTAGAGTATTATTGGAAAAAGGAGATTTGAAAAATGCTGATATATTTTCTCAAAAAGCAGTCAAGCTTTTGGTAAAGGGGTTTGGAGAAGAGCACCCTAACACACTAAGTGCGCTTCACAACAGGGCTATGGCCCATTATGCAATGAAAAATCTCGATAAAGCAGAGGGTTTATTACAACGGGTAGCAGATATCCGATGTAGGGTACTTGGCGATCATCATCCCTCTACCATTGGAACATTACGTCAACTAACCGATGTTCTCAAGCAAAAGGGTGCACACGAAGACGTTTTATCTATTTTAGAAAGAATTCTAAAAATAAATAAAAAATACAGACAATCTACAAATGCGGATCCAGTGGATGATATTTTTTCCAAAGCAGAAACCCTCATGGAATTAAAGAGATATGATGAGGCAGAAAAAACTTATATGCAAATAATGGAGATGCCACAAGAGTCCTACAAAGAGAAATCATCATTTAGATTATGTTTCCCTAATCTTGGAAAAATCTATGAGGAACAGAGGAATCTCGAGAAAGCAGAAGCGTGTTATAGAAAAGCATTTGAAATTGCAGGACAACAGTCTGAAAATGAATCTATTAATTGGCGATTAGGCTGTATGGCTGATCTTACGCGTATTTTACTAAAAAGCAGTCAGTTGAACGAAGCGGAAGATCTGGCTAAACAAGCACTTGATATTGCTACATCATATCAAAATATAGATCCAATACAACCTGGAATTTGGCTCAGAGAAATTGGGAATATTCTGATTGTAAAAGGTGAACAATTTCAGGCAAAAGAATATTTAGAGCGCAGCCTTGCTGTTTTCACTGAAGAACTCGGAAAGGATCACGATGAAACAGTGAAGCTGTTCAAATTTTTATCAAATAGTAGAAAAATAGATAATTTTGATGATACAGCTCAAGTTGTTTCAATATTGAATCTTGGAGAGGAAAGTTTAAAGAACAAAAATTTTGACCGAGCTGAAGAACTAATCAATCAAGCATTAACAATTTGTAATAAAAAATTTGAAAAGGATCACCATCTGTTTGGTAGAACATTAAGCTTAATGACAGGCGTACTGATAAGCCAGAAACGGTTTAATGAAGCAGAATCATTTGCTAAAAATTGTGTTAAAATAAGTAAAAAAACATGTGGTGAAAATGCATCAGATACCCTTATTTCACGCCGCAATCTCGCTTTTATCCTTTCCCAAAAAGGAAATCACAAGGAAGCAGCCTATCAATTTAAAATTGTGTTGCATTATCAAGAAAAAGAAAAAGGGCTAACGGATACTGTTGTACTAAATACCGCCATACATTTAGCTCGAAGTATGATTTTCCTTCAAAAAAAGGAAGAGACGGTTGACCTTCTTTTAGGAATAGTGAATGCTAATAAAAAAATATTTTCCCAGGGTAACTCAAAGGCTGTATCCATATTTTATCCTATTATAAATGGGCTAAAAGAGCAGTTTATAGACGAAATTGCTGAACCCTTTCTAAAGCGTATTCTTGAACTCGTACCCAGAGAATCCGCCCTTTGGCCGTTATTGGGGGCTCATGTATCTTATTTGCTTGCAGTGATATACAGCAATTCGGGCAAGCATTTAAAAGCAATTTATCACTATGAGGGAGTATTGGAGGGTGTCTCAATTTTCTTAGAGCCGGAACAACTCCACTCAGATGAGGATCTTCCCGAATTACCTCTATTTTGGGCATCGGTTGCATATCGAGAACTTGCGCGCCATAAAGAAGTCCCTGAAGGAAGATGGGATCAAGCTATCGAGTACTTTGAACTGTCCATTAAGATTTTAAATCGAATAGGATATAAATACCAAGCGAATGAGGTTGAGTTAGAATTACAAATTATGCGCAGTAAGATTGGACGAGAGGTCAAGTATATTGATGTAAAAAAGATAACAACATGGTTTGAAAAAACAATTAAATCCACGTTAAAAACTCCCCTGATTCCTTTAGCAACTAAAAAAGTTTATGCTAGGCCCGCAGTTAAGTTCAATGAACTTGCACTTATTTTTAGAAAGCAAAATAGGTTAATGGAAGCTGAGGATTTGTTAAGGCAGGCATTATCAATAGAGGAAATGGCTCTACCGCAAGATTCTCCAAAGATACCCCACCGTCTTAATAATTTAACAACAGTGCTTGTTATGCAGGATAAGCAGGAAGAAGCCATGGATTTGAACAATCGTGCATGAAAACTAAAGGATGGAAAACAAGATATAACAAGTGCACGAATTATATTCATGCGCATAATTATCAATCTTTTTCAAAATCAAACGTTTGATCAAACATTAGGTCAAATGAAAGGCATACTCTCAGATACAGAATTGGAAGTGACAGGCAACGTGACTACAATATGGGATATTGGACCAGTTCTCAATTACATCAAACACCGTCTACCTCTAACAGACAGAACCTTTGCCCTGCTCGAAGATATTGTGGCTGTAATGAATAATCGGGGAAAACTGGAAGATCTAGAAAAATATGATGAATGGCATGGTCAAGAGGCCATTAAACCCAACTGAGCGTATTCAATTTAACAAATTAGAGAAGCACTTTACTTTTATGGGATAGCATTTTGAGTGTAAATGACAATCAGCTCTCAGATCCCGAATGCAAGTCGCGCTCCCCTCGCCATCGCTAATTTTCGGCACAACATGGGGCGCCAGAGCTGTCAAGTCAAGTTTCGTTCAGGACAGATTAAAGCAGCTTAAAGAAAAATTCCAATAATTTTTGCCAAATCACATCTAATCCGATATCTGATCTGATTTGATATTCGTAAACCTGCAACAGGAGTTTGCTGTTTGCTTTTTCTGAAAAAAAGATTGAAGGTTTTCCCAAAACACTCCTTCGTAACTGCTAAATCGTGCCCCTGAATAATATTGAGATGTTTGCCTGCCTTCCCCTTATTTTCAATATTTTCCCTTCAAGATATATTTCATACTTCTTTAAAACGAACCTTCAGTTGCTGTTCCAGCCGGTCAGCATCCTGCTGATATTTGTTTGAATGATCGAGCATCTCTGATTTAACTTTTTGTTGTTGTTCTGGCTGACAGGATAAAAGTGCTGCTCTTTCAAGGATTTCTTTATCTTCCAGTAATACTTTCAATTCCGCCAGAACACTTTCAATTTCAATTTCAAGACGCTGGTTTGAATGTTGAATCCACTCAAGCTGTTCATCAATGGTGTCACCCTGGATGATATAGTCAACATTTGTGTCAATTCCTGCGTTTTCCAGAATCACTTTGGCTGAGGCTAACAGATCTGTTAATACAGATAATGACCTGTACTCAAAACCGATTTGGTTCTCATCAAACCCGATCTCCTCAGGCCGTATCTTCATTGTCCTGTGCCAGAGATCCTCTAACTGTTTTTTCTGACTATCCGTAAGTTTCTCATATCCATCATTGTTTTGAAGCTGATCCGGATGTATTAACAGCCACAGGTCTCTTAATATTTTTTTCTGCTCCGTTCGGAAGTCGCTGATTTTTGAAAAATCATAATTGCCTGATCCCCCGAATTTGCAGAGGTGAGGCGCTATCAGAACCTGGAAGTGCAGCTCTTTTAGCCTATTCTTCATCTTAATTTTAATCTCTCTCACTTTTTGTTCTAATTCCTGTCTTGAAAGACCTGAATATGCTTCCAGCAACTCAAACTTAAGCTTTAACATGCTATAGCGCTGGTTCTGTCTTTGGAGTTCAAGATATTCTTTTCCAAAAATAATCATCCATTTTTGAGTAATATTCGCATTTTCCAGGCGACGTCGTTCCAGGAGCAACAGATTTTCACTTAAAGTCTCCTGTAACTGAAGCCAGGTATTTTTTTTTATCCAGAATGCTTCTTTCTTTTCCTTGGAATGACCGTTTAAAAGGTGTAACGGTTTTCTTGCATCCGCAATAAATCTTTCAAGTTCTATACTGTTACCGGCTACCAGATGCATATCAGACAGAATCATCTCATGAACCAGGGTATCAAATGTTTTTATTGAATATCCTTCACGGCTTGCCCAGGCATCCTGCATCTCAAATGTATCAAATATCAACCCGGCATCTGGATTAAACCGATTTTTTAATTCAGTTCCGCATTTTTTTTGGTGGGAGAGCTTTTGACTGGTAAGAAGGGACTCCCACTCTTTTTTTAAAATCAATGCCAGAGCCTTGTACATGTCGATGTGACTTTCAAAACATAATCGTATTATTTCCTGATTTGGCATCAAATTAAAATCTTCTATAGCCAAAGGAATGTTCCGTTCAGAATTAGAGTTTACAGATTTGAATTTTGAAGACAACCATTTAAATTCTTTATCAAGTGTCACGTGCTCCATAAAATCATCTCCTTATTTTCGGTTTGATATCTAAATATATTAGCAAACGATATGCCAAACGAAAAAATAAAAAAAAAGGTTTAAAAATCAATGCATTATAAAATAGGATTTGTAGGTGGGTTGAGTTAATCGGACGGGTTGATTTTAAAAATATTATCTGGCTTTCATAGTAAGATTCCTATGGAGGCTATTTACTGCTGCACGCTTTGTGTGAATTAAAAGCTTTTCCCGGTAGGATTCTCCTTTTTTCTCCTGTTCTTGGTGCAGCCATAGATAAAAAAAGATTATATTCGTCACGTCCGCCAAGAGCGGATAAGTTACTTGAACTTGCAAAAACATATAAATTCCCAATTCCTCAATCTTTGGAAATACATACCGGAGCTGATGATAATGGATGTGATCCTGATTTAACAAAAATATTTGCTTCATTCATTTCTACCGCAAATATAAATATATTACAAAATCAGGGACATAAATTATCCACTACATATCTAAAAAGAATAATCCATAAGTTTTTAGAATCAACTTGATGAAGCTTATCAAGTTAAAACTGACACTTTTCATATTTTTTTGAAACATTCCCTAATCTTGACCATCCCACAGCCTCAGCCTTTCATCCTTTGCCCACCAGAGCAATCGCCCATCAGATAACTCAATAGCACCTTTAAGTCTATCTGTATGTCCTTCAAACGTGGTTAACATTCGGACAGCTCCAACATAAGTTGCTTTTCATTATTATTTTAAAAAGCTAACAAAATTCAAACTCAACCATATAATTGAACTCAACAATTACTAATGCAGAGCAATTAAAACCTATTAATATAACTGGATAAAAAATACAATCAACGATTGTGGCTTATCTTTTGCAATTTAAGTTTTTGTGTTAAAAAAACAAATGCTTATAGCTGATTTCATTCATTAAGGAGTGACATAATGGATAAGGAAAATGAAAACGTAAAAGATATCAGTGATTATTTTATCGATATCACCGGCATGTATTATGGCAAGAATGGCAGCAATGACTATTCCAGAAGAGGTATCGAAATCGACACTATTATCGATAATTTGGGCAACGCAGTAAAAAAAATCTGGGAAGATGAATGGACTCAGATTGCACCCGGCATTGAAACAGCCACTGTAAAAGGCGTTAGAACCGTGAGAATTTACCGGGAGGCCTGCCCGGTGCGAGTGCGGTTCAGGCATTATTCAGAGTATGTCAGCTATGATTACCACGAGCACAATTCAAGCTGGGAACAGTTTTACTGGGTACGTTATGAAAGAAGCGATAAAAAGGCATTGGGCAATGGAAAACATTAAAAGTAAAAATCCGTTTTCAGGCCAAATCACAGTGGTCGGTGTCGGTGGTGCAGGTGGACATATTGCAAGCAAGCTGATGAGCGAGGGTCTCTTGGATACCGTTTTCATTGCAATCGATACTGATATCTGTGCTCTGGAAGGCGTAAGTAAAGGGTTCCGCCGTATCCCCATCGGTGAGAACCTCACCCATGGATTAGGTTCCGGGGCAAATCCTCAAATCGGTGGAGATGCCGCACTGGAGAGTATCAAGGAAATCAGTAAAAGCCTGAAAAACTATACCAAGGTGATCATCATCGCCGGCCTTAGCGGTGGTACAGGCACAGGAGCCGCTCCGGTCATTGCTCAAATATGTCGAAAACTCTGCATCTCTACGATTGCAGTGTTGAGCAAACCCTATTATTTCGAAGGAGAAAGAAGGAACCGTCAGGCCAGAGAATATCTTGAGAGGATTAAAGGTGTTGTCGATACTGTTATCACTATTTCCAATGACCGCCTTCTTGTAGGGACGGCAAAAAATTCGACTGCAAAAGAACTTTTCAACAGGAGTGATAAAGCTATTATCGATATCATAAAACAGATCCCAGAATTAGGAGTGGATGAAAAATTCATAAAGCAACTAGAAGGCTTTTTATTCCGGGATTCAAATCATCAAAAAAAGGGAAAAAAACATCTTGATACATTCATCAATATGCCTATCTATCTTTTTATTGCGTTTAGAAATAAATTAAAGAGAAAAGAACTCAAAAAGGCACTGAAACATTTTTTAATACAACTAAATGGTAAAGCTACAATAGAGCCTGAAGAATATGTTTATATTGCTTTGATCCTTGAAGCATTAAAAACAGAATGGAAACACGTAAAAAAATATTTTGAAAAAGCCATTGGACTTAAAAAGAATGTGGATGCGGCAATCTATAGAACCTTTTTTACCTCCGCTGAAATCTATGGTCTTGAGACAGAAGCCAAATTAATAATCGAGCAGATTCAAATCATATTCCCCGAAGCTTATGATTCGAAATTTTAAACTCCCGTTACCGACGGAAACGCTTATTCTTCCCACCTTCATCTGTATCCTGCAAGGATGAGAAAGATCGAAGATTAGTTTTTAATATATCATCGGGAAAGTTCCCGACAGGAAAAGGTTTGCCCGATCCTTCACTTGGGCCAAGGGACATTCCTTCAGGACAAAAACTACTCGGTCCTTCATGATACATATCGAGGTAAAGAAAAGCATTGTGTTCTTGTTTTCGGCATAGAAGTCTGTAGCCATCAATCACGTGGCCATCCGGGCCATATCCAAAACTGCCAACTCGTTGATATACAAATGATTCTTCACATTCACACCTCAGCTTAGACAAATACTTCAACTGCCCCTGCTGGCCACATACAGGGATGGGATTTTTTTTATCATAACCGAATCTTCCACTGGCGTTCTGGACTATATCGACGAGCGGTCCAAAAGAAAATGTATCTATCGAAAATTTTCTATCACGTGGTTTCCTAAAAAGTCGTTTTATAAAACTAAACATATTCTATCCCTCAATCAGATAATTTCTCCTGGTGTAAAAGGAAGTATGATTTCTGGTTTCTTTCTTTTGAAACCCTATTTTTTGTTTCCAAGACAGCCCTGCTCGCCATTTATCGATAATATTTTTCAATTCTTTCAATTTAGGATGTGATGATGACGATTCTTGTTTGAGAATTGATTCTGCTGCATCAACTCTCTGGTTTAATAGAAGTGCTGTTACAAAGTTGACTTTTATTACAAATGGAACATCCTCTTGCATTATAATCCCATCATCAGGGAATAACATTTTTCTTAAGATTTCAAGAGGCTCCCCCACTTGACCTGAATGCATGAGCTCTACTGCTTTGTTATTTTCTTGAATCAAGAACCCTGTATTATGTTGGTTAGCCATGTTGTTCTCATCATCGTACACACCTATGCGGGGTTCAGAATTTTCTGGCTGGATTTCTTTCTGAAGAGAACTATCCTCATGATCTGAATCGATATCGTACAATTCTTTAGCTATAATCATATCTTCATCAAATTTTAATTCTTGATATATTTCAGCCTGCCCTTGAAGTGAAAACTCAATGCCTTCTGAATCATCGAGCTCTCGACAAATTTGCTCATGTTTTTTAAATTCTATCATAGCTTTATCGAATTCTCTTAGCTCCATTAGAATTGTGGCCTGCCAACCAACAGATAACGAAAGTACATCCTTATTATCTGTCTTTCGACAAACTTTTTCTAATTCATGGAAACGATCTAACGCTTCACTAAGTTTCCCTTGTTTTTCAAGTATTGTTGCTTGATTGTAGAGACAATTTTGAAGGTCATCTTTATTGTCAAACTCTCGACAGATTTCTTCCTGTCTTCTTAAGAGACCAAAAGCTTCATCGAAATTCTTTTGGTTTTTGAGAATAATAGCTTGGTTATAGAAAGATTTTGACACTTTGTTCTTGTTTCCAATTTCTTGGCAAATCTGTGCATGTTCCTTAAAAAACTCAAGAGCTTTATCATTGTCCCCTTGACTACTATAGATTAATGCTTGTTCAAAAATCGATGACTCAAGTCCAATTTTATTACCAAGTTGTCGATTGATTAGTTCACAATTTTTAAATAGGTTAAGGGCTTCATTGATTTTTCCACGCTTTTGAAGTAATTCACCTTGACCAATATAAGAATATTGAAGTCCTTTTTTGTCCCCAAGTTCTTTACAAATTTGCTCTTGTTCTTTATAAAGTTCCATGGCCTTATCAAACTCATCTATTTTGTAATGTATACGAGCTTGGGCACCAAGGGTGCTTGAAAGTTCGTTTTTACAACCATATTCACGACAAATTTGCTCAGACTCTTTATTGAGTTGCATTGCCTTTTCATATTTTTCCTGTATAGCAAAGATTTGAGCCTGATTGATAAGACAACTTGGCAAGTTTTGTCTGTCATTAAGATTTCGAAGAATTTGTTCCTGATCAGAAAAGCACTCCAGACCTTCGATAAGCAAACCGCGCTGTACATGTATACCGCCCTGATTACCAAGAGAAACTGTTAGCCATTTTGTGTATCCATTCTTTATGGAAAACAGTTCAAGTTCCTTATAAATCTCCATAGCTTTGTTAAGCTCTCCACGGGACAAGAGAAGAATTGCTTTGTCACTAAGAGATTTAAAAAAAGCATCTTCATCACCTAATTTTTGATAGAAGTCTATTTGCGTGTTGGTAATTTTTGATGCTTCCTCTATGTTTCCGCGTAACTCAAACAATTCGGATAGATGAAAATGAGTTTCCATAAATGTTTCAGAGGGTTCTGTTTCATGGAATTCTAATATAGGCCGATAGGCATGTGTGCATATTAAGTTAGAATTGTCTTCAATTTTTTGCCATATGGCCATAATCTCATATTTATCATGCTTATATGCGGCATTGAAAAAAGGGATATCGACCAAACATTCCTTCAACATTTTCCATTCACCGGCCCGAGAGAATTGCCAAAGAAGTTCGTCGATTTTTCGTTGAGTGTTATTTTTAGTGTTAAAATAACTGGCCAGCTGGAGATGTAGACGTTGCTGAGCTTCAGAACCAGAGATATATTTTTCCTGAACTGCTTGGCGAAGGTAATCATGGAAGAAATTTGAAAGACCGGAACGGGTAACCAAAGAATCATGAAGTGCCAAAAATAAGGGAGACCAGGTAAGACGTGGCAAATTCATGATCTCCAGCAGCTCTGTTTCAGAAAGGCCACGGCGTGCGGCCCAAATCAGGGACAAAGCCTCTCCCACAAGACCAGGATAATCTTTTTCATAATCTTGTTCAAGACGATCCAGGATCAACTCGTAGAGTTTTTCAGGATTTTTTGCCTGCAGTAAGTGTTCAATCCTTGCTTGAACCTGTTCATGTTTACCAAAGATACGCAATTCTTCCAAAAGAGCATGGAGAAAAAGCGGATTAGCACACTGTTTTTGGGAGGATATGTAATCCACCTGATCCGGCGGCAGACTTTTTGAGTAAAATTCACGTAAATAATCTGTTATAAGCTGCTGGCGTTCATCTATTTCAAGAAGCTCTACTTCCATGGAGGACCAATCTCTTTTTTCCAGAGCATCAAGGCTTTGTCCCGGCAAAGTGGAGACTATCAGCCTTGCTTCAGACGGGATGAATTCTGGCAGCCACACGAGATCCATAGCATTGTCTTTGTCTTCAAGCTGGTCCAAACCGTCCAGTATAAAAATAAAACGGCCATGGGCCGCTGCCATTGAGAGCCAGTTGGGAAACTGTGCCCGAAGTCCCTCTGGTGTGTCAGGGATTTTGTTTTCCAGAGTATACTGTTCCTTGATCTCCATCATTATCCTCCGCAGCATAGCAATGTAGTCAGTGCTGTCCGTACTGATGCCAATAAAATGGGTGAGCAAAAAGGTATCAGGATATTTTTCTTGAAAATGAAAACACCAGTTGGCAAGCAAGGCAGATTTGCCAGAACCTAATTCACCAAGAACAACCAGGGGTTGACCCGTTCCCAGAGCATGGTCATCCAATTGATCAAAATATTGGGGTCTGCCGATGTAAACCTTTGCCCGGCTTTCGGCAAAGACCTCGTGATCGAGACGGTCACGCTCAAGCGGTGTAAGTGTTTGTTCCGGAAATTCTTTGTTTATGGAGTTTTCTAAATCTTTTAGGATGGATTGACCCAAAGTTTTAACATCTGGATAGTTTTCAATCACAGGAAAACCGCTGCTACGGATGCGGTCTTTTAACTGATTTTGTTTATCCTGCTCTTTTTGGTTTTCAAAATGGGCTGGTGAATTAGAAGGATCGCGGAAGTAAAAAAAGGCATGTCCTGCCATGTCTGGGTCATTAAGCACGCCATGGACAATCTCCAGTTCAGTAACACTGTATTGTCTGTGTTGTTCAAGCCAGGGCTGTTCATCAATTAACCCTTCTGGAATGGAATCCGGTACCCATCCATAACGCTCACCAAGAAGACCAATAAAAAAGGGACGGCAGTTTTCTATTTCTGCCAGACAAATGGGAAGTACTTCACCTTTTTCTGCCTGCTCCTGGGTCACTCCCCAGCGCAGATCAACCTCGGTAAAGCCAACCCCTCGCTCCATGCACATTTTACGAAGCTTGGGAAAGATCTCCTTTATCAAGAGATCTCTTTCTTCCTGCATATCCTGAAAGGTTGATGAGATAAATACCCGGATGCTTCTTTTTTTTCGGTCAATGAGTTCCATTTTTATTTCCTGATATTTAACCGTTGTCTTTTCTATTTCCGATTAGGGCATATGTCCGGTAGGTTTAAAATTTTTATATTCTTGTGTATCATTTGTTCGATGAAACGGATGATACCAAGCAACATTAAAAAGGATTTAAGCCTATGATTCAGACATATGCCCACCAGAAACAACTACATCAAGCTCGTATGGATATCAAGACTCTGGAGAGACTTTTTGCAAATCTTATCACAGACGGTACTAATTGCTCTTCATTTGAATCTGATATAATTGTAGAGAAGGCAAAAGAGATTTTTGCGGTTGGCGCCCATGCTGAGGGTAATATTTTACACCCGGGTCAGATGGTCTGGGCGGCAATTGATATTAATGAGCCTCCTGGCAAACCGCTTAAATGTTGCAAATTGAGACGTATAACGCTCACACACATAGATCCACGGGAAGATACTCAAGTATATCATTCTTATGGCCCTTCAGCTAAGCGGCGTCAGCAAATCATGCGGATGGCAGTGGAAGCACAGGATCAATACGCGTTATTAACACAGGAGGATATGGCTCAAATTTTAGATACAGATGTCCGTACGATTCGAAGAGATATTCAGGTTCTGCGGGAGCAAGGGATAAGCGTACCAACCCATGGACAGCAAAAGGACATTGGCCCTGGCGTTACCCATAGAGTACTGGCAGTATCGCTTTTCCTTGAGGATAAAGAACCATTAGAAATTGCCCGAACTATCAAACATTCTTTAAGAGCAGTAGAACGGTATATTGATACCTTTTGCCGGGTGGTCTATTGTCAGAGAAAATTTCGGAACAATTTAAAAACCTCACTTGTTGTTGGTGTTTCTGTGGCTACAGTCAATACTATAGTGGACCCCGAAAACTGGACAATGTGTTAAGATAGAATCAAACAGTCCAGAAAGGGGAAATTTTGAAACGAAAAAATTACAGCAAAGAGTTAAAAACCAAGGTCGCATTGGCGGCAATAAAAGGCAACCAAACTGTCAATGAAATTGCATCTGAATTTGGTATCCATGCAAGTTTAGTGAACCGGTGGAAGAAGGAAGCAATTGAAGCCCTTCCTTTGGTATTTGGAAACAGTCAGGCAAAACAAGCCCAAGCAACTGAGATTGAACGAGACCGCCTTTATCAAAAAGTCGGCAAACTCCAGGTAGAACTGGATTGGTTAAAAAAAAACACCGGACATCTTTAATGACTGTAGAAGAGAAAAAACAACGCATTCAACCAAAGCATCCTAAACTCAGCATTCAGCGGCAATGCGAGCTGATAAGGCTCCCTCGTTCCAGCTACTACCGTGAAGGCTTGCCAGGACAGGAAAAACCTGGAAATCTTGAAATAATGGAACTCATTGATGCTGAATATACCAAACATCCTTTTTACGGTACTCGCCAGATCCGTAATTATCTGAAGCGCCAGGGATATAAAATAAATCGAAAACGAGTTCAACGATTGATGCGTAAAATGGGGATTCAGTCCATTGCACCGAAACCAAATACCAGCAGGGCCAATCCTCAACATAAGGTGTATCCATATCTTTTGAGAAATTTCGATGTGACCAGGGCCGACCAGGTTTGGTGCTCAGATCTGACATATATCCGTCTTGCCGGTGGGTTCGTTTATTTAACGGCAGTTATGGATTGGCACAGCCGTTATGTTCTTTCCTGGGAGCTTTCGGTTACCATGGATCATGAATTTTGTGTCTCTGCCCTTGAAAGGGCACTAAGATGTCATGGAACACCCTGTATTTTTAATACGGACCAAGGATCACAGTATACAAGCCTTGAATTCACAAAGGTTTTGAAAGATAAGGACATCAAAATCAGTATGGATGGGAAAGGCCGGGCTATGGACAATATCTTCATAGAACGTCTCTGGCGTAGTGTGAAATATGAAGAAATTTATGTAAATGAATACAAATCCGTTGCGCAGCTGCGCAAGGCCCTGAAAAAGTATTTTGATTTTTATAACCATTGTTGAATCCCTTTTTATTCTGACATAAATTTTCTGATTATTTTGAACAGGTTGGATATTTTTCAATTTATTTTGAACAAATTAGGGAAGTCGCTTCGCTCCGACTGATTTTATTGGGTTTTTAAGGCATGAGTGGGAAAGCTTAAATAATAAAGGTGGGGGAAGCAGGTATGCCCACCTCCCCCTGGTGCATTATTTAATGCTACCCACTTTCGGCTATCCCTTGCCGGGGTGCTCCCCAGCAGTGCCCGGCTCTGTTTTACCGAAATTGTAAAATTCTTCTTTGCGATCTTCCAGTCTCGTCTCCAATAATTCCTGGAGGAGCTGGTTCTCTGTATTTATTTTTTTTAAACTTATAAGAATAATATCCATCAGCAGATACCCCATTTGATCAACGATTTGAGCCATTTTTGTTTCTAATTGTTCCTCGTTCATCATTCACTCCTAAAATATTTCAGATGATGCGATGCGTACATGTTCTGCCGAGACCGTCATGGACTTTTCAGCTGCGGCGGCTATGAGTGCCCCCCTGGCAAGGTTATTGGCCTTTCGTAAAAGGCCTCCTGACCCTTGATGAATGGCAGTTACCGCCTGATCAGAAAAAAAGTTGGTATCAACCCTGCATAATTTCAAATGATGAACAAGGTAGGATTTCATCCCGGCAACATCCAGGCCTTCCAGATGGCTTTTGGCAACGATCCGTGATGCAAACGGTATGGATGTCCTGTACTGGAGTTTGTCCACCAGTGTCGGCTGGCCGGCGAGAATGACCGGCAGCCATGTCCGGGAGTCCTTTTCGAACTGGACAAGGGTGTGAAGTTCGGCAAACACCTCCATGCGCAGAAGCGAGGCTTCATCTATAATCAGGACCGTTTTCATCTTTTTGCCCTGTACAAATTCACGGATTTCATTTTTGATAATAGAGATCATGACAGCCCTTGAGTTTGATGATCTTTCTATGCCCAGTTCTTCCACAATCTGGCGGTATAGCTCAATGATGGAACCGGTTGAAGCGGTCACATAAAACACCTTGTACTCGGAAGAATGCAGGGATGAAGCGGCATATCTTAAAGCGGTTGATTTGCCGCTGCCCACATCGCCGGTGATAACCGCACTACAGCCAAGCCTGAGGGCATAATCAAACCGTTTTTTAACCCCTTGAACTTCAGGGGTTAAAAGGATTTCATCAATATCAATCTCAGCTGGAAAGGCTTCTTTGGATAAGCCAAAGAACATTCTGTATTCCTCACTCATAACAGTTGCCCTCCCTTGTAATTTGAGGTTTCAGGAAAGATTCGGATATCATTTTCGTTCCACCGGTGTCTTTTGACGCGGCAGTTAACCGACAGATCCACAGGAGTCAAAAAACCATATGACTTATTTTTGTAGATGACTTCAGCTTTATGGGGAGTGTCCTCATGGTATCTGACATCCACATGCCTGCTGATCAGGGCGACCGGCGCTTCAAACATCGTCCCGTTAAGGGTGATGGTCCGGTCTTTAGCCACTTTACGTCTGACTGTTTTTCGGAAATGATCCTTTAAATCCTGTGGAGCAACCCTGATGCATTCCATGGCTGATGTAAATCTCCTGAATGGTGTCTGTCCCGTAGAGCTGTGTTTACTCTGATGATAATCGGCATTCAACCATTGCTCAAAGGCTGTGTTCAGGTCTTCCAGGGTCTTGCCGGTGAACTTTTGAAGAAAGGACAGTCTTACGGTCCTGAACCATCTTTCAATTTTGCCTTTTCCCTGGGGTTTGTATGGCCTTGCATGGATCAGGGCGATGGACAAAGAAGCTGCTATATATTTTAAATGATGAGATCTAAATGCAGGGCCGTTATCCACATATAGCTTGCGGGGCAGGCCCCGGGTCAAAAACGCCTGCTCCAGAACACCCAGATACGTCTTTAAGTTTTCCGACAGATAAAAACCAGCAGCGGTTATCAATCTTGAGTGGTCGTCTATGATGGCAATCAGATAGCTTTTTCGCATCTTATCCTGATACAGAACCTGTGGTCCATGCATGACATCGCTTTGCCATAAGTCGTTAGGATGCTGTGCTTCAAACTTCCTTCTGTCTTCCGGACTGCTGCTGTTCATCAATCCCCGGTGATGCAGGAACCGGTAAACACTTGAGTAAGTGTATTTTTTACAGGTAATCTTTTCCAAGGATTGTATCAGGTTATAAACAGTTTTACCCGGGTTCTCAACCCGAAGTTTGATAATCAAAGAGGCAGTTTCTTCATCAAAAATTCTGGTTTTGCCTTGATCTGAGCGTTCCCTGGGGTACAGGGAGTGTATCTTGCCATTATACTGCCTGATCCATTCTAAAATGGTACTTCTGGATAATCGGGATCTGCTGGAATGGGGAATCAACCATTTGCGGGCGCACTTCTGCTGCAACAGGCGCTCTTTTTCTCCATAATCAAGTTGAACGCCGGTGACAAACTCACAAATGACCCCAAAACGGAATACGGCTATGTCTTTTTTCTGGTCCTCTGTCATACTTCCTCATTAAAATTTGAGTTTCAAGGCTTGTATGACAGCAAAACCGGTCTGTAAATCACAGCCTTCGGTAGGGTATAAGAAAACCGATACGTCCTGTGAATTAAATTGCACTTGAGACCGGGATTTTACCCATCCTGATCAGCTCGGTAAAACCTTTAGGAATGCCTTTGTTCCACGCATTTGACAGATAGGCAAATATATTTCGTTTTAGGGCCGTGAACCAGAAGTGTTGCCGGCTCCATGATAATCCCTTCAGGTATCTGCCGTTGTGTACCCGGTTCAGAATACTTGAAAAAATTAGGTTAATGTCTGCCTGGAATCTGTTGAAATATCCTTGGGGTTTTAATTTGAAGACTGTATGGCAATAGGGACATCGATATCGCTTCAGATACAACCCTTGTCCAAAACCATCAAAAAAAGACAGGACAAACCCATGGCCCCAAAGCCTTGGTTCGTTGCAATGATGACATCTGCAAGGTTTTTGCCATTTGAATTTTTTGCCAAGCTTAAAAATTTGCTTGATATCTGCTTTGACCTTTATTATCATTTTTATGTTTTTTTGGGGATTAAAATCCCGGTTCTTAAAGGGCGGAGTTCTGCTAAAACTCCCGCCCTTTTTAATTTTAGCCAAAATAATCTAATAAAAACCTGGGCAGAATAATTTAAAAAAATAGGAAGTTTGTCAATTTAATTAGAAAAATAAGGTGGGGTTTAGTTCATTTTTTTTCGAAATTTAACACCATGAACGGCCTCACCAAAGCTTTGATGCCCAAACACCTGCTGAAGTTTACTATGGAAAAAATCAGCTGAGGATGGTCGGATGATTACGCTATATAAAGGAAGTTTGCCTGATTATAATGGGGGCCAGCCCCCAAACCCCCGGGATTTTACGCTTTATGGACAAAAACATGGTGATGAAAGGGCAGAGCAAAAAACCCTGCCCCATGTCTTCGTCACCAATTTCGGCGCTCAGGTTGCTTCCCCAGCATAGCCTTATCCTCCGAACTGGCCTGGGCATATTATCAAAATCATCCAGAATTACAAGCAATCAAACATTGAAATTTAAAAAATGGAGGTTAAAAACGGCATTTGGAAATTGGATAAAATTTGATCGGATAATTCATCCGATTTTGACGCTTAATTTGG
>JBDRQO010000004.1:0-171850 GCA_043826275.1 Pseudomonadota bacterium | reverse complement strand
ATGGTCATGGATGTTGAAAAAGGGATTGAACTGGTAAACACCCTGGATGGAACCGAATGCTTAATTGTTCAGAAAATTGAGCCTGGGCTCAAAACTGATCAGGAATTTATCAGTCATTTTTCTAAGAATTTTGAAAGCCTTGTGATCAAATAGACGTTCTCATTGTCCATACCGCATTCCCTGGAAAGAGTCTCTGGTTTCAAGCGTCTGCTGGATCATATTAAAGGTCTCGCGATATCTTCCCGCCCACATGGGTGCCCTGAGTTCATCCATGTGCGGATCTCCTGTGATGCGCTGGATGATCATTTCAGGCGGCAATACCTCCAGAAAATCGCACACAATTTCCACGTATTCTTTTTGTTCCAAAGGAATATAGTCACCACGTTTGTACATCTTGTCCAAAGGCGTATCTTTGATCACATAGAGCAGATGAATTTTAACGCCATTGATGCCAAGGTCTGCCAGAATTTTTGCACTGTCCAGCATCATCTGCCGGTCTTCGCCCGGAAGCCCTAAAATAACATGGGTACAGATATTTATCCCCCTGCCCTTTGTCATCTGGACAGCCTTGTAAAAGTCTTGATAGGTATGCTGCCGGTTAATCAATATTAAGGTCTGGTCATGAACGGATTGCAGTCCATACTCCAGCCAGACCAGGTACTTTTTTGTATAGGATTCAAGCAGATCCAGTTTGGGCGCATCAATACAGTCCGGCCGGGTCCCAATAGCCATACCCACCATACCCTCCGAGGCAAGCGCCTGATCATAAATCTGCTTTAAGCATTCACATGTGGCATAGGTATTGGAATAGGATTGAAAATACGCTAGAAATTTTTGGGCTTTGTATTTTTTAATAGCCCCAATCTTTTTGGCCTCAATCTGATCTTTGATGGATATCCCCTGGCTCCACAGGCCTGACCCGGAACCTTTTGAATTGCAGTAAATACAGCCCTGATCAGAGAGTGTGCCATCCCGGTTGGGGCATGACAAGCCAGCATCCACAGCAATCTTTTGCACCCGCCGGCCAAATAATTTTCTCAAATAGCTGTTATAATCTGTATATCTTTTGGATGTGTGCATACTTTCTAACTGATCTCCGTTCTGTTCACCGAATTGCACTATTTAAGAGCAGGTTTTTTGCCTAAGGGTGCAAAGCAGATCCCGGCCAGCCTGAATGCGGCATATCCGAAGGGGATCCCGATCACGGTAACAAACAGCACGCCACCGAACAGAACCCAAAGCAACCAGGATAGAAAACCACCGCCAAAGATGAACCATAGAATATTGAGTACCAATGTCATTTTTCTTTCCTGATAAATTGTTTTTGATAATACAAATCCCAACCAATTTTTCAATAAATTAATACACAAATGTGTCCGGGGCAATGATAAAATCATTTTAATAGATTTAAGGCAGGCCTATGTCTGCAAGCCATTCTTAACCCTATCGTTAGAGTTTACCTTATATTATTGGGAGCTGAGCTAAAATAAAAAAACTGGCATGCTGCTTTAAAAAACATGAGCTAAAGCAGGATGAAATCCTGTTTCGCCAAGGGGATAAAGCTGATCGCATGTACATAGTGCAAAGCGGTTTTGTGGAGATTATTATCAAAGACTGTGTGGAAAACCTTTAAAATTTATCAGTTGTGGCGTTTTTTTGCGTTGAATATAAAAATTCTAAAGGGAGAGTTTTGTTTTCTTCAGGCAAAGTGTAAGTTTATCAATCAAAGTATAAAAAATTTTACCCAAACCGAAATATGCCCTGACACCGTTTTTAGAGATAAAAAATGAAAACCAGCTGAATGTTTTTATCAGGTTGACCCAACGATTGTATGATTTTAATATAAATATTTTTTTCTGGATCATTAATGTCAAGCCTGATATGAATGATGGCAATGAGGAAATTCTTATTTAATAATAGGAGGATCAAAATGTTGAAATTAAGCAGGTTACTTTGCATAATTACTTTGTTATCTATTTTTATGCTTCTAAATGGGTGCGCAACAGTAGGTCGAAGTTTCCATTTTCAAAACATACCACAATTAAAAATCGGAGAATTTAATATTGAAGATTGTCAGGAGGTTTTTGGTAAGCCTCACAAAGTTGCAAAAGTAATTAATGCAAATGGCCAATATGATGTAAAGCAATATTTACATGCATCGGCTAACATTGGTACAGCCACAGCCAGAGTGCTTGTTCTGGAATTTTTAGATGGCAAGTTAAATGCGTATAATTTTCTAAGCAGTTTTGATGAGGACAGAACCCTCTTTAACAGTGAAAACATGCCTCAAATTATTCAAGGTAAAAGTACGAAAAATGATGTCTTACAGATTATGGGAAAACCCAATGGAATGGCCATGTGTCCATCGATATTAGATGACTATAAAAACAGATGTGGCTCTGGCAAAGTTGTTGAGATATGGATCTGGTCATCTCAAAGAAAAATTGTAACTATGGCTCGCCATAGCAATCAAGGTAGTAAAACAGCTTATATCTCTTTTGACACCAATGGCGTTGTATTAGCTATTGAATCTGCTGAATAAAGATATCACTGATTAAACTTAAGATCGTGTTTGTTTACCCCTGGGTCTGCGTTTTAAAAACAACTACTGTGATCGTGGTTATGTTTTAGATTTTGGTTTGGTTTCCCAGCCCCGGGGTTTTGGGATGATCAAGTATGGCTCTTATAGTCGCGGACAATTCATCGATCAGAACGGGTTTTTTAAAATATCCCTGTATTCCCATATCCTTTGCCCGCTCCTCATCCATGAGTTCACTGAACCCGGTACAGATAATCACCGGAAAATCGGGCCTTATCCGGCGGACCTTTCTGATCAGGTCCGTGCCCATCATCCCCGGCATGGTCATATCGGTGACCAGAAGGTCATATCGTTCAGGTTCAGTCTCAAAGGCTGCGAAAGCTTCAATACTGTCGGTTTTTCCGGTCACAATATACCCCAGTTTCATCAGGGTTTGAATTCCCATTTCCACGATGTCTGATTCATCATCTACAAATAAAATTTGTTCCATACCATATTGTTTTACCGGTCGGGTTTGTGCCTGAAAAAGGGGCGTGCTGTCCGGCACTCCGGGTAAAAACACCTCAAAGATTGTTCCCGTGCCGATTTCACTGTTGACGCGGATGGTTCCCCCGCAGCTGGTGACAATCCCGTGGGTCACGGCAAGCCCCAGGCCTGACCCCTTCCCGATTGCTTTGGTGGTAAAATAAGGTTCAAAAATCTGCCCGATAACCGTTTTATCGATACCATGGCCGGTATCGCCCACGCTGATCACACAATACTCACCCGGTGGCAGATCCAGACCGGTCTGATCATTTTCCAGAATCTGCTGCTCGTATAATTTAACCATGAGACTGCCGCCGGTGGTTTCCATGGCATGATAGGCATTGGTGCACAGGTTCATGATAATTTCATAAACCCGGGTGGGATCACCCATGATGGAAATTGTCTGATCATCTATCATGGACTCTATGGCAATGTTTTGGGGAATGGTCGAGCGCAGCAGCTTTAGTGCCTCTTTGACAATAGGCTGAATCCTGATCCTTTCTGTGGTAAGCTGTTTTTTCCGGCTGAATGTTAAAATCTGCTTGACCAGTTCCCTTGCCCGTAATGCACCCTTTAGCACACTGGTTAAATAATCCCGCACCGGATCCTTAGTTGAAAGCTCGGAAATAGCCATTTCCGTGTACCCGATCATCGGATAAAGAATATTGTTAAAGTCATGTGCGATTCCGCCGGCAAGCGTGCCGATGGCCTCCATTTTTCTGGCCTGGACAAGCTGCTCTTCAAGCAGTTCTCTTTCTTTTTCCATGCGCGTGACATCGGTGGTGTCTTCACCAGAGCTTAAGGAGGCCAGCACCTTTTCGTTTTCATCTTTCAACACACTGTTGTGCCAGGAAATGGTCCGTTTTTCCCCCTGTCGGGTCAAAATGGTATTCTCAAAGAACTCAACCGGTTCCATACAACCATCCATGATATCGCTAAACATCTTCCAAGTCTTTTCCCGATCCTCTTCAGGGATAAAATCAAACCAGTTCCGGCCGATAATATCTTCTCCGGAATACCCCAGCACTTGCCGACCGGCCTTGTTGATCAATGCCACGCTGGCATCAGGATTTAAAACCAGATAAATTGAACCGGCCATTTCAAAATATTGAAACGCCCTGTTCTTTTCCTTTTCCAGTGCCGATTGGGTTTCCCTGTGCCGGGCCATCTCAGCTTCGATTTCACCTGTCCGTTCCCGGACCAGCTCTTCAAGGTGATTCCGGTGCATAGACAGTGTTTTAAAACTGTGTGCCAGTTTTTTGGACATCTCATTAAACGAACGGCCCAGCTCGGCAATTTCATCTTTGCCGGAAACCTGCACCTGGCCTGTGAAGTCACCGGAAAGGATTTGCTGTGCAGAACGGTTTAATGCCTTGATGGGCGTGGTAATCCGTTTGGATAAAGAGGCGATGGCAACGCCCCCCAGGCCGATGGCCAGAGCCGCTATTGCCATGACAAGCTGCTGTAGAAAAGAAATCAGCTTTTCCTCTTGGGAAAAAACACGATCAATATACCCGGCCAGTTGAGTTTCAAACTTCTCATACGCATCAGTCATCGCTACATTAGAAGCGGCTTGCTGATCATAGGAATAGACATATTTTTTAAAAACAGACTGGTATATACCGGCAATGTTTTTGATCCTGAATGCATACAATTTGATTGACCCGTCAACAGCATGCTGTTTGATCTCTTCAGCCAGTAAAATAATCTGGTTGGTATTGTGGAACACCAGGGATACATTGGTTCTCACATTGCTCATCATGGTTTTTTTTTCAGCCACAAGGGTTTCATTCATGAGTTTTAGAATCTGGATAGCCTTGTCCCCCACCTGCTCAATAGCATTGACATTTGAGATCAACCTTCGGGATTCATGGAGCAGACGGCTTTTCATGGTTTCCATATCCACAGAGGTCTGCACAATGCGGCCAAAACTTTTTTCATATTGGGTCAGGGCAGACAACAGCTGTTCAACCTGATATTTTTGATCTATGTCTTGAATCTTATTAATAATAACAGACAGGTCTGCATGAATTTTTCGTATCAACTCAAAAAAGGCCCTTGAATGATCGATTCCATTGGTACGGATGAACTGGTGCTGCTCCCAGGCAATATCTTTAAACTGAGTCTCCAGCTGGTGGGTAAAGGCGTATAGTTCTTTTTGATGGGCAAGGGCACGCCGCATACCGTAAATGCTGGTGAAGGCCACAATAATGGTCAACACAAGAATGCTGGCAAAAGCGAGGCTGAGTTTTGTTCTAAACAACATCCGGGTTTTCCCTTTCGACTGCTATTGCTGTTTTTTATTCTGTATCTGGGAAAAGACTATTCTGGCTTCTTTGTCCACATTTTCTAATATTTTTTCGTACTGATCCGGAAATTCAATGAGCTCCTGAAAACTGTTCATCCCTAACTCTGCGACCTGGCCCGGAGTGGCCAGATCGTAATTAAAGGCCCAGGCTGAAGACTGTTGAATTTCAAGTTTAAGCCGTTGCTTGAACAATGAATAAAAAACAACGGGAACATCAAGGCTGGGGGAAAGTGCGCCAGAACCCATGCTCATCCGCTGCTGGGCCTCTTGACCCGCAAAATATGCAAGCGTCTTTTTACTGTATTCAACATTGGTTGAATTTTTTGACAGGACAATCCCGTCTATGGGGCCAAGGGCCACTTTGGGAATCTGTGTATCCATCACAGGAAATGCAAAAAAATCAAACGCTTTTTCCCGGTCAGAGCACTCTTTTTCCAGCATGGGAATCGCCCAGGAGCCCATCAAGGTCATGGCTGCCCTTTTTTTGCAAACCAGTTGTGTTGCACCGGCCCAATCCAGGTCATTGACGTCTGAATTAAAATATCTGTTCTGCAACAGACCGGCCCAGATCCGGTAGACATCTTTCACCTGGGAATCGGTATAATTTGCTTTCCCCTCCATCAACCGGATTCGATATTCCAGCCCATATTTTCTCAGCAGCAGGTAATCCAGCCAGAACTGAGCCGGCCAGCGCTCCTTTGCTCCCAATGCAAAGGGAAGCATATTGTTCTGCTTTAACCGGTCACACAGGGTCAGCAATTGCTCCCATGATTCAGGCGGCTCAAGGTTGTTCTCTTTAAACACCTGGGTATTGTAGAAAAAAACCACCAGATGCTGGTCAATGGGAAGCAGGTATTTTTTGCCATTATAGGTGCAGGCAGCTCCAACAACAGAGGTTGAGAAGCGATCATCCAGGCGTTCTTTTATCCATAAATCATCAATAGCCGCAAGTTTGCCCTGATCCACCAGCTCCTGAACCCGGGCTCCGGCCCAATACGAAAACAGCTCAGGCGGATTTTCTTTGTCCAGTGTGGTCAGAATCATGCTTTTAAATGCCTCATGATCCAGTGCCCTGGCCTGGACATAAAAGTCAGTATGATCCTTGTTCACCTCATCAATCATATCGGCCAGACCGCCACTCAATGCCCCGGAAAAATAGTGATAAAACCCGATCTGCTTTGGGGGTTGGGCAGGGGGCTGGGTGGATATTTTTGTTGAATTATTCTTAAAAAGAAAAAACGCAGTGCTGCAAACCATGACCAGACAAATCAGCAAAATGATATTTTTCAAGGCAACTCTCATTCCAATTTAAAAAAAAATAATTATCTAATACGAAACTCCGAACCCAGGGGTTAAGTATTCATATTTCCAGACCAGAAAAATTATCTATACAGAGACTATCGGGATTCCTGATCCCTGTCAATAATAAGACAACTCAGAGGTGGTTACCCATTTTTCAAGCAGCACAGGTGCATTGCAAAAGATGGACGGTTTCAACTGCCATTTGGTCTCCAGCACATTACCTCCCTTCATGACCGAGACCGGTGCATCAGAGGAGACCACAATGACAATAATTTTTTCATGTTTTGCTGTGAACCGAAGAGCTGAGTTAAACCGTGCACCACGGGCCCGGTGTTCACTCGGGACATGGTCACCGTCTAAAAGGCAGGCAAATCCATGAAGTTTCAAGTCAGCCCCGATATGCAGAGCGCCATCCACCTTAGACAAAGATTTTGCCAATTCCAGATCTTCATAATTGACAAGATCAAGGGGGCGCTCAAGCAAATGGCCCGATATAAATATAGGGGTTTCATTCAGGTCAACAACAATGGTGCAGCCATGCCGCTGCCTGGCAGCATTGTGAACAATCCCGGTAATAATCTTGAATAAAATGGAAGCATCTTCAGGATTCATATCAGAATCCAGCAGCTCTTCTTCAATCTGGACAAGCTTTGGTTTACGGGTGGTTGACTTGAAACTGCCGTCTGAAAAAGAGCATACTTTATTTTCATTGAGTTTTAAAAAGCCGTGCCGCCCTTTAAAATCGGCAGTGATGGAAAAATCAAGCTTGTCTCCCTTAATAATGCCAATGATTGTTTTTTCATCTGCAACCAGTTTCTGGTCTGAGTTTTCAACAGCCTGGAGAAGCTTTCGAATATGCTTAACATTGTCCAGTACAGGTTGTTCCACCTTGGGAAACTTTGCAATAAACTTCATTTTGGGAAGGGACTGCTTTTCCACGAAAACCAATTTGCCTTTTGGCCATGCCCCTTCTTCAGGTGTTCTGGATATTTTGAGCACAGCTTCTAAAATCGGGTATACCCTGACCCGTGTGTCCCATCCAATCAGAACATTCATTTCATCCACCAGATAATCCCTGACCGCATGGGTTGCGTATTCTTTCAGAAAACTTCCTGAAATACCGGTGTACAGGTCTTCTTCATTGGCGATATCATGGGAGAATCTCCAGACAGCCTGTTCCAGCCACCTTTCAGTCGGGCCTATGGCGCACATGTCCGGATGGTGTACGGTAAACCACATCTGGTAAACAACAGAACTTGATCGTCCGCCATAGGATATCAGCCCGGCCAGTTCCAGGTTTTTTTCCGGGAACAGATTGCTGAATTTTTTTTTATCATAATAAAGAGAGGCCTTTTTTCGCCAATCATCCGTATCAATGTACAATTCCTTGAATTTTGGCTCATGACCAGCCAGCAGATTTTGCGGATCATAAATATACATGGGATCTTTGGGTTTAATAGAGTATATCACTGCTGTCCGGCTTGGCCCTGAAAAATGGGTCAGACCTTCCCGAAGCCCCTCTATGGTTTCGGTAATACACCTGTGAGTAAAAGTATATTCATCCATATAGGTCATTCCTTTTTCTTGATAAACAGCTTAACTCCCAGAAACGGGTAAACGCCTATTAAGAAGAGAATAACCCAAATGACGTTATAAATCAAATAAGTTGATAAGGAGTTGCAAAAGGCGTACCCGGATCATAGTTATCATAAACATGGGATATATCAGTGTCCGGCACCATTGCGATCAGGTTGGGAACGAATAATTGATTGGGTACAAACAATAAAAACAATAATAACATCCCACTTAAGATTTTAAGAAATATGGCTCTCATTTTACCTTCTCCTTTTTTTTCTGCAGGTTAACTTCTTAACCATCATCTTCAGGGTATTTGTTTTGCTCAATTATAAGATCTCTTGGTATGGCGATCTCATAAATAAATACTAGTTGACAAAAAACAGCCGACAAGACAAATGCCGTTCTTCGTTCGATAATTATCTGTAAACACTGCAAAAACGATACCAACACCACATATTGTAGCGTCTACTTTTTTACTACCATATTTTGCGTAACGTCATAGGGTAATGAGAAAAAAATGTAATACCTATAGGATAAAAATTTTATAGACGTTAATCTTTGTCCTTATGAGTCTTCTCAGGAATTAATTGTGAAAAAGACAAAAAAGTCATAACATACGAAACAATATAACAGATAGGTTGAAGAGCTCTTTTAACTGATCCAAAGATATGGTAAAAGACTTAAACGACAACCTTTTTCAGGATTTATGCTATTGACAGATGCGATTGGTTCCATTGAACTGAACATTCCCGGCCAAGCAGGTTCAATGTGTATCCAATCTGAACGTTCATTGAATGACATGGTTCAACTGCTTGAATCAGATAAAACACAAGAGAATGCACCACAAAAATAATATTGGAGGAACCAGATATGGATATTGTCAAACTGATTGAAAAACTATCAAACGCTCCCGGAGTATCAGGATTTGAAGACCCGGTTGTTGAGATTGCCAAATCATATATGACTCATTCTTTTGATCTTGAAGACGATCGGATCAGGAACCTGTTTATCCACAAACCACCTCACAAAAAAGGGCTGCCCAAAGTAATGATTGATGCCCATTCCGATGAAGTCGGATTTATGATCCAGTCCATCAATACCAACGGAACCCTCAAATTCATGAACCTGGGAGGCTGGAATCCCCAGGCCTTAAGCGCCCATGCCGTCAGTATCCGCAACACCAGAGGAAAATGGATCAAAGGCGTGGTGGCATCCAAGCCCACCCATTTCATGACCCCTGAAGAGATGAAAGCCCCCTTGAGCATTCCCCAAATGGTGATTGATATCGGTGCCAGCTCAAAACAGGAAGCTTCTGATCATTTCCTCATAAAAATCGGGGCCCCTGTGGTGCCGGATGTTACATTCTTTTTTGATAAAAAAAATGACCTGATTTTTGGCAAAGCCTTTGATGACCGATTGGGATGCGCAGCTCTTCTTGAAGTGATGAAAAATCATATCAGAAAAGATCTTGATCTTAATGTCTATGGTGTTTTATCAGCCCAGGAAGAACTGGGCTTGCGGGGTGTCAATGTATCAGTAAGAAAAATCAACCCGGACATTGCCATCTGCCTGGAGGGCACACCTGCTGATGACACATTTAATAACAGCGATTTTATCCAGGCCGGATTAAAAAAAGGCCCCCAGATCCGTCATATGGACCGGTCTGTTCTTGCAAACCCCCGATTTGTACAATTTGCCGTGGATATTGCCAAAAAACACAAGATTACTTTTCAGGAAGCGGTTCGATCCGGCGGTGGAACCAATGCCGGTGTGATTACGCTCCATGACAGAAGCGTTCCCACCATTACCCTGGGCATCCCTGTACGGTATATCCATTCCCATAATTGTATTGCCGCCATGACTGATTTTAATCACACGGTTCAATGGTGCAAAGAAATTATAAACAACCTGACACCTGACATCATTGAAGGATTTTAACCGCCCGATTGTTAAAATATGCTTGAAGTATGATTGTTTAATATGGATCATTTATAGACCCGAAAGACTACCTTTAAACAGCCATGAAAGAAAAAATAACCAACCCCGGAAAAGATCCTCTGGGTACCATGATGCTCGATTACCTGAGCGGGGACCACAAGGCCTTTGTAACGGTAGAATCCGACACTATGGATATGTGGAAGATGACCGGCAAAACCATGTTCAGGACCTTTGGAGCCATGAATCGAATCGAGCGCAAGGCATTAAGCCTGTGCCGCGGCAAGATACTGGACATTGGTGCAGGATCCGGATGTCATACCCTCTATTTGCAAAATAAAAATAAACAGGTCCATGCCCTTGATCTGTCCTGCGGCAGCATTGAAGTGATGAAAAAAAGAAACGTGGTCCACCCCATTTATGACCATTTGTTCTCCCTTAAAAATAAACGTTATGATACCCTGCTAATGCTCATGAACGGCATCGGCATTGTCGGCTCTCTGGACGGATTGAACCTGTTTTTTCAGTTTATAAAAACCATTCTTAACACCAATGGCCAAATCCTTGTGGATTCCACTGACCTTGCCGCCCTGTATGACCCCAAGATCCTGGCATCAGCGAATCAGGAATATTATGGTCAAACCCGATTCACCATGACCTATAAAAAAATAATTTCCGACCCCTTTGACTGGTTATATATTGACTTTCACACCCTGATCTTTCATGCTGGCCTCCATGGATTTGAATGTGAAAAAATCATGGCAGACAAGACAGGGAAATATCTGGCCCGAATAACCCTAAAAAACCCGAGATGATAAAGAAACAAGGACAACAGACAAATCATATGAAACTGATTGCTGATAATTTAAGGATTACAAAACCTGATATTCAAACCGCATTAAACCATTATGACCCTGAACCGATCCGCGACTGGGCCCTGCGTTGCGCACAAAAAAAACCCTGGGCCATTGATGTCAATACAGGTCCTTTAAGCCGGCACCCTAAAAAAGACATGCAATTTTTTATTGAATCCATAGAAAGTGTCACCCCCCTGCCCCTGCTCATTGACACATCCAATCCAATTGCCATGCGAGCAGGCCTTGAAGCTGCCACAAACCCCACCATCATCAATGGTTTTTCCCTTGAGTCCAAAAAACTTGAGTTTATCCTGCCCCTGGCAAGAGAATTCAATACTGATATTGTAGGATTTTTACTTTTCCCGGACAGTCGGGTACCCAAAGATGAGGCCCAGCGTCTTGAGATCGCATTGGAACTGTTTGAAAAAGCAGAAGCAGCCCTGGTGCCGAAAGAAAGGATTATCATTGATCCTGTTGTACCGCCCCTGGCCTGGGAAGACGGGATCATCCAGGCCCGGGCAGTCCTCAATGTTATTCAAACACTGCCGGACCTGTTGGGGTTTAAAGTCAAAACCATTGCCGGCGTTTCCAATCTGACAACCGGGGCTATGGACAAAAACAAAAAACAATTGATCGATAACTCTTATGTGGCCATGCTGGCAGCAGCCGGCCTTGACTATGCCCTGCTGGATATATTCAAACAAGATCTGGTCATGTCAGCAAAAACCGCTGGGATCCTTGCAAAAGAGAGTCTTTTTTCCTGGGGCATGATTCCGGAATAGCATTGAGGATGTGTGCGATCAGTTGCCCTGTGTTTCTTGTTTCATCTTCCGTGATATATGCTGTACAATTTTCTTGACGGTCTATCTGAATTGACCTTTGTTTTGAATGAATTTTTATTGAAAAAAAAGTCCCGGGGGAAATCGGTCATTTTGCTCATTGATGAGGTTGTTCCTGACCTTTTATGGCGTGGTTATTGACATCAACGCAGGTGAATGATAGCTTGTTCGGGGTTTCAACATCGGGCTTAGGATAAGCCGGGATATTTTTTTAGTAACGCTGAAAAGGAAATTTTTACCATTTTACAATGTATTTAAAAAAAATGCCTAACTTTTCATTTGTAAAGAGTTTATTGTTTTCACTTCTGTGCATTTTTATCATTTTTTACGGGCTTGAAAAAATCCTTGGGTTTAAAAACAAAGATATTGTCCGTTATTCGAATGGTATTTCAAGGGATGTGCGTTTACGGGAACACAATCCTTATTCTTTTCAGGAATTCTTTCCAGACCAGCTTTTCCTGGATATGCACCCTGCCAATTCATTTCTAAAAAAATTTATCATTCGCATCGATAAAAACGGTTTTATCATGCCCTCTGAAAGGCATGATGATCCGGACCTCAAAATAGTATTTCTAGGGGCTTCAACCACAGAATGCCTTTTTAATGAAGAGACCAAAAGGTTTCCATACCTTGTTGGAGAATATCTTGAAAAGGAAACCGGCCTGAAAATCAACGCTTATAATGGGGGAAAGGGTGGCAACAACACCCTGCATTCGATAAACATCCTGTTGAACAAAATCTTCCCTATGAAACCTGATATCGTTGTCATGAAACATGCTTTTAATGATCTTGTCATTCTTCTCCTTGAAAAAACGTATTGGAACAATAATCCCAAAAGGTCCCCGGTGAGAATTGTTAAAGAGCAATACCATTTGCTTGATGCCCTGAAGCACTCGCTTGCAACACTGCTTCCCAATATCGGCATGGAAATGGAGAAAATTTTACGTAAAAAGATGAAGCTTAGGGGGATGGGCGATGAGTTCAGGCATGCTCGCGGCAGAAAGATTGATGTGGACAAAGAGTATCTGCTCAATGAATTTAAAAAAAATCTGGCAACATTCGTTGAACTCTGTAGAATCAGAAATATAACACCGGTATTAATGACCCAGGCCAACAGGCTGCGAAAAGACCCTGATGCGTTCGTGAGTCAGTCCATGGTTGGATTTGAAAATGATTATGGTGTGGATTACTCTCGTTTTCAGGAGCTTTACAATTTATTCAATCTGGCAATACGAGAAATCGGCGAAAATAAAAATGTTTTGGTAGTCGATCTGGACAAAGAAGTTCCTAAGGAAAACCTTTATATGTTTGATATTATTCATTATACGGAATTGGGCTCTCAAAAGGCTGCTGCGATAATTAGCCGTCAACTTTTAACCCTTGCGGACAAGCAGGGGAAAAACTGATTCTTAAGAAGAATAAGTCCTTATATTTTTATCAAAGCTAAAGACATCCTGAATTCAACTGGTACCTTTCAGAATAATTATCCCTGTACGGATTGTTCAAAGCTTAAAAAAGCTCAGGATATCAAACCTGATTGTTAATTTTCAGGAGGATAAATTTTCCAATTGACCTTCAGGCAGGTTTTATATTCTTAAGAACCTCTTTGACCTGATTGCCGTCAGCCAGTTTTCCAAAATGTTTCATCACATTTCCCATGGCCTGCATGGGGCTTTTGAATTCAGACAGATCAATATTTTCCCTGATCCATGCTTCGATGTCCGCAGAAGTTGCCATGGTGGGCAGGTACTGATTAAGCAACTCCAGATAATCAGAGGTGGTTTGTTTTTTAATCTCAAGCATGGTTTTTTCTGATTTAATAAATTTACGAATAATGTTCTGCAGATCATCATCTGTGATCTCTTCGGGTTTTTTAACCCGGGTGGTCTTTTTTCCGCTCTCCAATGTCATGGCCATAGTAAGGCTTGGAAACTCGCCCATGATCAACCGCATGGTATCCCGAACCGCATTATCCTTATTTATCATGGCTTGTTTCATATCCTGACGGATTTTATCATAAAGGCAAATTTTCATTGCAGGATTCCACCCGTATTCATTTTTAATGTCTGACATTGGCATTCCTATCTTTTAATGATCATTTAATTTCAACACTTATACCTTCCCGGTAATATATCATATATCGGTATGGTGGTGTGACATATTATTGAGAGTATTATTTATCTATGCCGCCCATGCACAGATATTTAATCTCAAGATATTCATCAAGCCCGTACCGGGAGCCTTCTCGACCAATACCAGAGGATTTAACCCCGCCAAACGGAGCTGCCACATTGGAAATAATCCCCTCATTAATTCCCACCATGCCGTAATCGAGGGCCTCAGCAACCCGCCAGATACGACCGATATCTCTGGCATAAAAATATGCTGCCAATCCATATTCAGTGTCGTTGGCCATTTGGATCACTTCATCTTCTGTATCAAACAAAATAATCGGCGCCACCGGTCCAAATATTTCATTGGTTGCAATCGGCATGGTGTTGGTCACATTTTTTAAAATGGTTGGCTGGTAAAAAGAACCGCCCAGTTCATGACCCGCACCACCCATGACCAGGGAGGCCCCCTGCGCAATGGAATCTTTTACCAGTCGATCAACATCTTCAAACGCCCTGGCATTAATTAACGGGCCAATTGCTATACCTTGATCCATTCCATTGCCCACCTTTAGCTCTTTAACCGCCCTGGCAAGCCTGGTTGCAAATTCATCCTGCACTGATTCTTGAACAAACAATCGATTGGCACAGACACAGGTTTGGCCTGCATTTCTATATTTACAGGCAATGGCGCCCTTCACAGCTTCATCAATATGTGCATCATCAAAAACAATAAAAGGCGCATTACCTCCCAGTTCCAAAGAGACTTTTTTAATGGTACCGGCCGATTGGATCATGAGCTGACGGCCCACTGTGGTTGAACCGGTAAATGAGAATTTGGCAACTTTTGGGCTTTGTGTTAACACCTTGCCCATGGCATTCGCATCTTTACCCACCACCACATTAAACACACCATGGGGAATGCCGGCCTTATGCGCCAGTTTAGCCAGGGCCAAGGCAGACAGCGGGGTATCAGAAGCCGGACGTACAACAAAAGTACAGCCTGCTGCCAATGCTGACGCTGCTTTTCGGGTAATCATAGCATTGGGGAAATTCCAGGGCGTAACTGCAGCAGCAACACCCACAGGTTGTTTAATCACAACAATGCGTTTATCAGGTGACGGGCCTGGAATGGTATCGCCATACACCCGTTTGCCTTCCTCGGCAAACCATTCAACAAATGACGCCCCATAAGTGATCTCGCCTCTGGCTTCCGCCAAAGGCTTTCCCTGCTCCACCGTCATGATAATGGCCAGGTCCTCCTGGTATGCCATGATCAGATCAAACCATTTTCGCAACAATATGCACCGTTCTGTGGCTGTTTTAGCCTTCCAGGCGGGGAAAGCATCATACGCCGCATCTATGGCCTGCTGGGCAGCCTCAATACCATTGTCACACACCCGGGCAACAACATTGCCATTGGCAGGATTGATGACGTCAAACAATTTTGACGAATCAAGCCACTTACCATTGACATAAGAGCTGACTGCAAAAAGATCAGGGTTAAAATTCATAACCACCTCTATTTTGATTCTATCTATACATTAAGGTTGAAAAAATCCACGGCATTTTTGAACATCATCTTTTCGATAATCTCACAGGAAAGATTAAAGGTTTTTAATTGTTTAAGTTCTCTATCCCAGGCAAAAGGAATATTGGGAAAATCAGAACCATACATGATTCTGTCTGATCGGTAATGGACCAGTTCTATTTTTTCTTTGATTGGAAAATACTCTGTCATCACCATGGCTGTATCCAGCCAGAGGTTATCATACTTTTCAATCAACTTTTTATACGCTGATATCTCATCAAACCCCAAATGGGGAACACAGATTTTAAGACCGGGAAAATCAATTAAAATACGTTCCAGTTTTTGAGCACTGCATAGTTGATATGGGTCACACGAATAGGCAGGGCTGTTGGGTTCTCTTCCAACATGGGTAATCACAGGTTTTTTATTGATCTGACAACATTCATACAAGCCATTCATATCATCTGCGTTCATATCAAAACACTGCACATGGGCATGCAGTTTCAACCCTCCCAGGCCGGAATCAAATGCGTCCTGTAATATTTTTTGTGCATTGTCCTCTCCAGGGAATACCGTTGCCATGCCGGTCACCTGATTTCCAAATTCTTTGCATTTTTCAGACATATACTTATTGAGTTGCCTTGCCATTCCAGGCTTATGGGCATACTGAAGCGCAATGATATGTTTAATGCCGTGTGACAAAAGAAATTGAAATATCCGGGAGCTGGTCATCTGATATCGAATAGACCAGGCATTTTTATCAAACCATTTCCAGACCGCATTAAAAACACCCGCCGGGGCAATATGGACATGGGCATCAATGACAACAGGAAAATCCTGGGGAACGCTTAAACCTTCCTGATCATTGACCGCGGGCATACCCGGTTTTAACATTTCAGCTCCTCATTCACGCATTTATCATGTAAAGAATAAACCACCTTTTGCATGATACTGTCCAGCTTTTTGATTCCTTATTGACCAATGGACCAGGCAAATATATATTAGTGCGTTATGACTTTTGAAATAAACAGATATGATGTCATTGTGATTGGCGCAGGTCACGCAGGATGCGAAGCTGCCCTGGCATCCGCACGAATGGGGTGTGATACCCTGCTGTTGACCATTGACATGGACAAAATTGCGTCCATGCCGTGCAGTCCTTCCATTGGCGGAATGGCAAAAGGCCAGCTGGTTAAAGAAATTGATGCCCTTGGCGGTCAGATGGCCAAAATTTCAGATTCTTCTGCCATACAATACCGGACCCTGAACACCCGAAAAGGCCCGGCGGTTCATTCCACAAGAACACAAAACGATAAATTTTTGTATTCAAAAAACATGAAGGCAGCCATTGAAAAAATGGACCGTCTGGACCTGAAACAGGCCATGGTCCAGGAGCTGATTGTTGAAGACAACCAGGTTAAAGGCATTATTGACCAGACCGGTTTTGAATACCAAGCAAGGGCAGTTGTCATTACCACAGGAACCTTTTTAAAAGGACTGGTCTATATTGGATCATCAAAAATTGAAGCCGGTCGGGCCGGAGAGTTCTCCTCCATCGGACTGGCCCGGAATCTGGCGGATTTAGGGTTTCGCATTGGCAGAATGAAAACAGGAACGCCACCGCGCCTTCATGCAGATTCCATTGATTTTTCACATTTTCGACTTCATTCTTCAGACTCCAATCCCAAACCCTTTTCCTATTCAACCGTGGATATTGTCAATCCCATGCTGCCAAGCTTTATGGGAGATACCAATCGGGATACCCACGCCATTGTCCGTGAAAATTTAAAATATTCTGCATTATATGGCGGCCATATCAAAGGTCGGTCTGCCAGGTATTGCCCGTCGTTTGAAGACAAGATTGTCAAATTCCCGGACCGGGACAGCCATCATGTGATATTGGAATATGAAGGCATGAACACCAAAGAAATCTATGCCTCCGGGTTAGGCAACAGCCTGCCTTTAGAGATCCAGTACAAGGTGGTAAGATCAGTAAAAGGCCTTGAAACTGCCAAAATCATGCGGCCGGCCTATGCCATTGAATATGATTATATCAATCCTTTACAATTATCGCCCAGTCTTGAAACCAAAAAGATAGGCGGCCTTTTTCTGGCCGGCCAGATCAACGGGACGTCCGGGTATGAGGAAGCAGGGGCACAGGGGATATGGGCGGGTATTAATGCGGCCTGCAAGGTTCAAAAAAGAGAAGCCTTTATTCTTGACCGTTCCCAGGCCTATATGGGTGTAATGATTGATGACCTTGTGACAAGAGGCACCAATGAACCTTACCGCATGTTTACCTCAAGAGCTGAATACCGGCTGATGCTAAGAGAAGACAATGCTGATTTACGATTAACCGGCCTGGCTCATGGCCTTGGCCTGGTGGATGATGAGTGCTTAAAATTCTGCATTGAAATTAAAAAACAGACCGAAAATGAGATTGCGAGAGTAAAAAAGGCTATTGTCAAACCCACAAAGCAGGTCAATGCATTTTTAGAAACCAGGGGCAGCAACCCTATTACAAACGGTGTAACCCTTGATCAACTGTTAAAACGGGCCGAACTGGACTATCTGTCTTTATTGGAAATCTGCCCGCCATTGAAACCCATTCATGCCCGGGCCCAGGAGCAGGTACAAATCCAGGTTAAATATGACGGATATATCACACGGCAGATCAATGAAATTAAAAAATACCAGGATCTTGAAAAAATAAATATCCCGAACGCTTTTGATTATACAAACGTTCACGGTCTTTCAAATGAGCTCAAAGAAAAACTGAATCTTATCCTTCCCAAATCCCTGGGCCAGGCCTCCAGAATTGACGGAATGACCCCTGCGGCCATATCCGTTTTAATGGTGACGATCAGTGCATTTCAAAGCCGAAAAAAGACCTTGACGAACAAAGAATAACCCTTACTTTAGAAAACACAACCGATTAAAATGATTGAATTAATTATATGAAGGACCCATGAATGGCTGAAGATTATTACAATATATTAGGAATTGATAAAAAAGCCAGCGCGTCTGAGATCAAAAAAGCATATCGGAAACTGGCCATAAAATACCACCCTGACAAGACAGAAGGGGATAAGGCAGCAGAAGATAAATTTAAAAAACTCAGTGAAGCCTATGCAGTGTTGAGTGATCCTGAAAAAAGACAGCAATATGATACCTATGGATCTGCTGACTTCCAGAATCGATTTTCACAAGAAGATATTTTCAGAAATTTTGATATGGGAGATATCCTCAAAGAATTCGGGTTTGGCGGTGGCCGGGGCGGCGGTCGAGGTGGTGGTCGAGGTGGTTTTTCCGGCATGGGTGGCGGCAACCCGTTTTTTCAAAATATGGGCGGCGGTCGTCAACAACAGGCACCTCCCAAGGGAAAGGACCTTTTATATGAAATCCCGTTAACCCTTCAGGAAATCATCAACGGCACCACAAAAACGATTACCATTAACCAGGGCGGACAAGCCAAAGCCATTGATGTAAAAATCCCCAAAGGACTGATCCAGGGCAAAAAAATCAGGCTGACCGGAAAAGGCGAGATGAGTCCCCAAGGCGGCCCTGCCGGCGATCTTTATATTAAAGCAGGTCCAGTGACTGAACCTGGAATAACCATTGAAGACCATGATATTTTAATGCCCAGGC
The DNA here is from genome assembly GCA_043826275.1 of Pseudomonadota bacterium. Taxonomy (GTDB): domain Bacteria; phylum Desulfobacterota; class Desulfobacteria; order Desulfobacterales; family Desulfobacteraceae; genus Desulfobacula. The sequence continues at coordinate 152,677 of JBDRQO010000004.1, read as the reverse complement.
AGGTATTGCTTTCCCAGGCCCTTTTAGGCGATACAATTGAAGTTCAAACACCGGATGGAACCATGCTTAATCTTAAGCTGCCTGCCGGAACCAATCCCAAGGCAAAAATGAGAATTCCCAAAAAAGGGATTCCCCATATGAAGGGAAATGGTTGCGGAGATCTTTTTGTTGTGATTAATATAACCATGCCAAAAAAATTAACAAAAAAACAGATCAAACTCATTCAAGAACTTGAGAAAACAGGATTATAAAACCAATTATGCCTGAACTGATCTCTCTGATCTCTAAAACACAGATTAAGACTCAAATCAAACAAGTCGGACAGAAGATTAGTCACGATTATAAAGACAAAGATCTTGTACTGGTCGGAGTTCTAAAAGGGTCTTTTATTTTTTTATCTGATCTGACCCGGCAAATATCCATTGATCATGAGATTGATTTCATTGGAGCGTCTTCTTATGACGGCACCATTTCAACCGGACAGATTGTCTTTACCAAACAACCCGATATTGACCTGGAAGGCCGGGATGTTTTACTGGTTGAAGATATTGTGGATACCGGTAAAACACTGCAAAAAATAATTGAATTCATTACTTTATTAAATGCCGGATCTGTAAAAATTTGCTCTTTAATTGACAAACATGAGCGACGTGATGTAGAAATTAATATTGATTACTCATGTTTTTCACTGGAAAAGGGGTTTATTGTCGGGTATGGACTGGACTATAATGAAAAATACAGAAACCTGCCAGCCATATATGACCTGAAACTTTAGGGATAAGGGGAATACAATGATTATTACCTGTGAAAAGTGTTCTACAAATTTCAATCTTGATGATTCGCTAGTTAAAGACACTGGTTCAAAAGTGCGTTGCAGTCTTTGCAAACATATTTTTACGGCATATCCAACCCCGCAGGAAGAGCCTTCCCTGACACCCGGAGTTATCCCGGGAATGATACCCGATACCCTTGATACTGAGGACCCTTTTGATACCCCCGACCTATCTGATACAGCCCCGTCTGATACCGACCTGTTTAAATCTGATGAAGACGATTTTTCAATTCAGGAAAATGACCTGGCCATTGAAAGCCAGGACCTTGAAATAGAGGACGTTGGTTTAGAGATAGAAGATTCAAGTCTTGAAATCCAGGACACGAGTTCGGAGCTTGAAAGCACAGGTCTCCAAAACGACGATTTTAGTTTAGACATTGAAAGCTCTGGCTTGGAAATCGAAACGTCTGGTCTGGAGATGGAAGGTGATGAAGTTTCCGGACTTGAGATGGAAGGTGATGAGCCGGATGATGATGTTGCTGACTTTGAAATGGAAGATGACTTTTCTTTTGAAGAAGACAATTTTGAGATTAAAGCAGATGATAATGAAGTTGCTGACCTTGAAATGGAATCATCTGATGAAGATACAAGAATAGAAGTCGATGATCAGATGGAATTTTATGCCGAACCAGAAGAAAATCCAGACGATGGCATTGATGAAACAGGGGATGGGGAAGCGGATTTTGACGGCATTGAATTTGATATTGAAGACAATGGACCAGAATATGATGAAGCCCCAAATGAAGATATACCTGATAAAAATATAATTGACGAAGACGAGTTTGAACTTGAATTTGATATTGAAGAAGATGTCGACGAGGATGAAACAGACTCTATGGATGACCTGCCAAATGCCATCCATGCAGAATCTGCTGAGCAGATAGACAGCGAATATAAGTCACCCATGATTACCCCTGAGGATGATTTCTCAGAATATGATGAAGTGCTGGATCAGGAGACTGAACCGGAGGTTGATCTTATTGACGAAGAACCCATAGATATTGATGATTCCATAGACGGAAAACCGGGCGAAAAACAAGAAGAAAAACAAGACGTACTGGCGGCTAACAAAGGGGCTACAAAAAGACACTCCCCACACACCCGCAGGATAAAAAAGAAAAAGCCCCTTGTGGGAACCCCTGTCCTGATTCTGGTTCTGATCTTTTTTCTGGTTGCAAGCGCCTATGTTGCCGGCATCATGACTGGTTACAAAATACCATACCTTTCAGATATAAAAATTCCTTTTATTGAACAATTACTCAAAAAGGCCCCGGCCGAAACCAGTGATGTTGCACCGATTCCCAATCAAAAAAGCGTAAACGGCAGATTTGTAACCAACTCAAGTGCGGGTACGCTTTTTGTTATCACAGGAATCGTCGAAAACCCGACCATGACTGCCTTCAGCCATATAGAGATCAAAGGATCACTATTCACCAAAGGAAATAAAGAAGTCAAAACAAAGAATGCTTTTTGTGGAAATATCATCACTGAAGAGATGCTTAAAACAGGAACAATGGCAGATATTGACAATATTTTAATTGTCAAAGAAGGCAATCACAACACAAATGTAAAAATAAAACCTGGAGCCAGTATTCCCTTTATGGTTGTCTTTTCCGAGCTCCCTGAAAAACTGCAAAATTTTATTGTTAAAGTGAATTCATTTGAAAAAACCAATTAATCACAGCCAAATTTAATATTGACAATTTACATCTACCCGTGATACCTTTTGCGGGTTTTTGGCGACGTAGCTCAGATGGTTAGAGCATGCGGCTCATATCCGCAGGGTCCGGAGTTCAATTCTCTGCGTCGCTACCAAAATAATACAATACCCCTCAAATTAAATTTTGAGGGGTTTTTTTTTAAGCAAAATAAATCTGACAAAACCAATCTCTTTTTTAAAAAATCCGACTATTTATTGGAATCGCAAATATTCGGATTCAAAAACTTCAAAAAACCATTTTATTTTTGTATAAAGTTGTAAACATATGATACTATTACTTGAAACAAATGAGACGACAAAAGTATAAGGAGAGATTATGCCAGGGGTTTATGAGATTTATATAAAGGATCATTTTGCAGCCGCCCATGTATTAAGGGGCTATGATGGAAACTGCTCCAACCTTCACGGCCACAACTGGATGGTCGAAGCCTATATCCATTGCACTAAGCTTAACAGGCTGGGATTCGGCATTGATTTCAAAGATGTAAAAAAGGTGCTCACCGACGTCTTGACCAAACTGGATCATACCAACTTAAATGATGTGGCAGAATTCGGCAGCATCAACCCCACATCTGAAAACATTTCTAAACTTTTATATACTGAACTATCCACACGATTGAATACCGACCATATAAAAGTCCATAAGATCATGGTCATGGAAAGTCCGGGGTGCGGTTCGTCTTACATGGAGCGTTAAGTGAAGCTTGACATCTGTGAGATCTTTTACAGCCTCCAGGGAGAATCCACTTTTGCCGGCCTGCCCTGCATTTTTATCCGGCTGTCCGGCTGCAACCTGAGCTGTTCCTGGTGCGACACCACCTATGCCAATGAAACCTGTATTTCAATGACCCTGGAAAAAATCATTGAACAAGTGGAAAAGATTGACTGCTCCCTGGTTGAAGTGACAGGGGGCGAACCATTGCTCCAGGCCAACACCTTTGTTCTGATCTCCCAATTAATTGAAAAAAAATACAAGGTTTTGATCGAAACCAATGGCAGCAAGAGTATCCAGGCATTACCGGAAGCGTGTATAAAAATCATGGACATCAAATGCCCTTCCAGCAATGAATCTGACAGCACGCTCTGGGAAAACATACATTTTCTAAGCAAAGAGGATGAGATCAAGTTTGTTGTGGGTTCCAAAGAAGACTATGACTATGCCAGATCCATTATCCAGACCAAGCTTGACAGGATTCAAGATAAAAAAATACATATCTCCCCGGTATTCGGTAAAATAAACATGGAGGAACTTGCCGCCTGGATGCTTGAAGACCGTCTCAGGGCCAGACTTTCCTTTCAATATCACAAAATCATATGGGGACCGGACAAACAAGGAGTTTAAACCACAATGTCAAATAAAGCCATTGTCCTTTCCAGCGGTGGAATTGATTCTACCACTGCCATGGCCATTGCAAAATCATGCGGCAAAGAGATCTACAGCCTGAGTTTCAGGTATGGCCAGCGCCATTCAATTGAGCTTGAGTCCTCAAAAAAGGTGGCTCAAGCCCTTGGCGTCGCGGCCCATAAAATCATTGATATTGATTTAAGACAATTTGGTGCATCCGCCCTGACCGATGATATTGATGTGCCCAAACATGATCGTGCCGATCAGATTGATGATAACCATATCCCTATCACCTATGTGCCTGCCAGAAACACCATTTTTCTCTCCTATGCCATGGCCTGGGCCGAGGTGCTCCATGCGTCATCCATCTATATCGGTGTAACGGCTGTGGATTATTCAGGATACCCGGATTGCCGACCCGCCTATATCGAAGCATTCGAAAAAATGGCCAACCTTGCCACACGGTCAGGCGTAACCCAGGAGACGATCTTAACAATTGAGACCCCGTTGATCAATCTTTCCAAGGCAGACATCATTAAAACCGGACACGCACTGGGGGTGGATTATGGCATGACCCTCTCCTGTTATGACCCGGATAAAGACGGCAGATCCTGCGGTCGGTGCGCCTCCTGTCTGCACCGGAGAAAAGGGTTTTACGAGGCAGGAATCCTTGATCCAACCGCATACTGCACCTGATGAGGAAACGGCCTGATATGACCTAAGCTGCCTCGTTTTAAAATTCCTCAAAATCAGGTTTAACCCCCAAACTCACCTGCCTTTGACCAAGCCCGAAAGGGCGCGAAAAAAGATCAGGGGTAGTACATTGTTAGAACTTTTTAAATATTTACTCATTTGTTTCATGACGAATAAACTTCAAAATTGCGTTTCCTACTGGATCTGAAACGTCATACATTCCCGTAGCCATCTCTTTATGGGTATGATTATCAACAGGTACAAGCTGTGCGTCACATCCCGCACTTTTTAATTTATCCGCAAACACTTTACCGCCCCTTGCTGCAGATTTACGATTTGTCGTATTGAGAATAAGAAATTCCGGATAACTTCCTTTATTGAAATTACACAGAAGATACAATTGAATTTTCAGTTGGATGGTGAGCATCTCTCCCGTCAAGGGTGTTAATCCTTAGAACTTCAATTTCTCCTGTTGCCAGGACAGCATTGGGAACATCCACAGGATCCAGTTCCATGTTCATATGGCGCTCTTCCTCATTTGACCAGGAGGAATCCGGGAATAGATTCTTCTTAATCTGTTGAGGCAAGCTGCTTTCGAGTTGTGTTTGATCCACCTGGAGCGCTAACTGGGGGGCAGTGGTGTAAGAAGCAGTAATCGGCTCCTGAGTTGGTTCTCCACTCAACATGGACCGCTCAATAATTTTTCCGATTGTAGCTTGCGCCAATGCCTTGAGTACCGGTTCATCATCTGCACTTTTCCACGCTATATATTGCAACTTCTCTAAAGGTTCAGATAGCTGCTGAAAGCCCATCATGGCCATATCAGCCACCATCCATGCAAGAGGCTGCCCCTTCCAAAAAGGATAATTATTTATTTTTTCCTGCCAATCGGCGGTCAAATTTATCGGGAGGCGAAGGGCTATGCCGGCAATGGCATTATTTCCTTTAACAGTATCACTAAATTGAGCCAAAAAAGATTGTACTATCATATCGTACCCTGCGGGAAACGACTTAAAAGAGGATGGATACTGCTGCACTTACCAGTCCTCCCGCAATTATGCTTAACACCAACCTGCGCCGTCCGGCTGACATTGAAGGCTGTGTCATGTTGGACTCGGTTCTCTATCATGCAGATTACTCAGATACCATTCCATGGGATCAATCAGGGGAAACCCCGCCTTTTTTAACTTTCGTTTGACCTCAATCAAATTATTGGTCAATAGATAAGGGAAAATAGCCCGCTTGTTCTTTTCCCAGGTTTTTACCACCATAATAGATCCGAATGAGATCTTCTGTTTCGTGATTATGTCGACAACCTGCTTCATCTGTCCGATTTTATCCTCGACCAGAATACCGATAAGCGTGCCGGGATCTTCCAGTCCCATCACATCAATAAATGCGCTCAGCAGGTCCTGAACCGAAATAATTCCTTTCAGTTTTCCTTCCGCATCCACCACCGGCAATGCCCCGACCTTCTCCTTTTTGATGATTAAAAGAACATCCTGTATCGTATCCATTGGGCTGATTGTAATAGGATTGCGAGTCATGATCTCACCGACTTTTTTCTGAGAAATATCAGTCCTGCATTCCTCTGTATTGGATACTTTGAGCAGGCTATCGGGCATGGCGCTCCTGATATCTCTGTCTGTTACAATACCGATGACCCGGTTTTCTTTATCCACAACCGGAAGATGTCTGATCTGAGATGCCAGCATCAGTTCCTTGGCTTTGAACACAAGCATAGCTTCATCTATGGTAATGACGTGTTTCACCATCGAATTGCTGACAAACATGTTCACCTCCTGAAATATATTTAGTGTTAAAAAAAATTGCAGCTGTTTGCAAGCCGTTTTTATCCGTTAAGAAGAATTCTGACATGATTTGCAGCAAGCTCAGACAGCATTCTAAGAGAATATCCCCCTTCAAGGACAGAAATCAGTCTTCCGCCGGTATATGTTTCACTCAGATCCATAATAGTTTTCATAATCCAGGAAAATCCTTCAGTACTTAAATTCATATCTGCCATTCTATCCTCTTTATGGGCATCAAATCCTGCAGAAACCAGAATAACTTCCGGTTTGAACTTCTCGAAAGCAGGCAGCAGATCTGAACGGATCAGGTGTTTATAAGTATCATCACTTTGTCCGGGCAGGACTGGAGAATTTTTTGTAAACCCTTTTCCCTCCTGGATGCCTTCTTCAAATTCTCTGCCGGTTCCAGGATAAGTAAACGATGGGTGCTGATGAATTGAGTAGAAAAATACAGTGGGGTCGTTTTCAAAAATATGCTGGGTTCCATTTCCATGATGAACGTCAAAATCAACGATTCCAACCCGCTTAATTTTCCATTGCATCTGAAGATACCGGGCCGCTATGGCAACATTGTTGAAATAACAAAAGCCCATTGCTTTGGTTGCTTCTGCATGATGTCCCGGTGGCCTGACCGCACAAAACGCATTATCAATCTTGCCCTCCATCATCAGTTTGATGGTTTCCAGTATACCGCCAACCGCTAATAACGATGTTTCATACGTATCAGCACACATGGAATTATCCCGACAGTCAAAGGTGGATTTCCCAGACAAACATGCTTTTTCAAAGCGCTGTATATAATCAGTGGAATGAACGGTCTTAATCCATTTAATGTCTGCCCTGACAGCTGAAATCTCTATCAGATGCTTTAAAAGGCCGACGTTCTTTATTCCGGAATGGATGGCAGTCAGTCTTTTGGGAACTTCCGGGTGATAAGGGCCTGTGACATGAAGCAGATATCTGATATCATGCAGATAACCGGTTTTTTTCAAAGCAGAGGTTTCCTTTCCGGGCAAACCGAGTATAGTTATAAAGACTTTATTTGTAATCCAGTTTTAACGATTCTTTTGAAAAAGTAAAGATCAGAGTAAAGATATTCAAAAGCTTTTCGTATGTATTCCCATTTTTCTCATACGCACATAGCCATTCGCCTTCTACAGGTGGGTGTTTTTTGTTGATCAGCAAATCTAAATACCATTTCATTCAAGACCATATACAGGTTCCGAAGTTTGAATTCTTTTTATCTGCTGCCTCTATTTCAAAAACAATGAACAGGCCAGGATGGCGAACATGACACCGGCGATATCAGCAGTTAACGCTGCGGCAAGGGCGTGGCGGACCCTTCTGATCTGTACAGCGCCGAAATATACCGCCATGACATAAAACGTGGTTTCTGTTGATCCCTGAAGAGTAGAAACTAAAAAACCTGTATAACTGTCAGGTCCTATGGCCGGATCATTAATAATTGAGGCCAGGATCGCATAGGCACCGGACCCGGAAAGCGGCCGCATCAGGGCCATGGGCAGCGCCTCTGCAGGAAGACCGAAATTCGAGGTCACACGTGAAAGTACAGAAACGATCATTTGCAGTGCCCCGCTGGCCTTGAGCATGCCCACGGCCACCAGGATGGCTACCATGTAAGGAATAATCCGCAATGCCACCTGAAAACCTTCCTTGGCCCCTTCCACAAAAACTTCATAAATATGAACCTTTTTGGCCAGCCCGAATCCAAGAAATCCAACCATTAGACCGGGTAAAATCCAGGGTGACACAGATCGTCCGAAAAGAATGACCACAGGAATCAGGGACGCCAAAATTCCAAGAGCCAGAATGGAAACCCACAAAGGATATCCCTTTGATCCGTGTTTAAGCGTATCATCGGGCTGATGACCCTGGGTTTCCGTATTGTCTCTATAAGCATCGGCCTGTTTTTGTGCCGAAAAGCGCTGATAAAATTTGGATGCAATAATGGCGATGCATGTGGAACCAATGGTGGCAAATAAAGTCGTCGGTAAAATGGCCGCCGGCTCAACAGATCCTGCTGCGGCTCTTAAGGCGATGACGCCGGTAGGCAGCAGCGTCACTGAAGAGGTGTTGATGGCCATGAAAAGCGCCATGGCATTCGTGGCCTGGCCTTTTACCGGGTTGAGCCGGTCCAGCTCCTGCATGGCCCGGATGCCGAAAGGGGTGGCCGCATTACCCAATCCCAGGGCATTGGCAGCCAGGTTTAAAATCATGGCCCCCATGGCAGGATGATCCGCCGGCACTTCCGGAAAGAGGCGAACCATCAAAGGCCGGATCAGTTTCGCCAGAATAGTCAGCATGCCGCCTTGTTCAGCCACTTTCATCAATCCGAGAAACAGGGCCATCACCCCGACCAGGCCGATGGCTAATTCAACTGCCGCCCCGGCTGAATCGATCATTGCCTTTGAAAGGATCTCCATGGGCATCTGATCAGCCTGCCCGGGAACAAAATGGATCTGTTGCCAGCCGGCAAAGACAAAGGCACCAAAAACAATAATAATAAATATTTTATTCATTGCACTCCAGCAGTTTCGAATCGATATTTAATAACAGTCGCTACAGATTAAGGCTGACACGAACTATTAACCGGAACGATCATAAATACGAATCGTGTCCATTGCCAATAGTCGAAAATTCAATTTGTATATCAGAATAATGATTAAAAATGTTAAAAATATTGTTTCCATCATGTTTGAAGGCTCTATCAGGCCCTACTGGAATTGTCAATAATTTCAGTTAAGACGGATTAATGCTAAGGACACCCAGACAGTCTGGGAAATCAACAACTGCCAAAATGATTCTCAAAGGTGTTCCTTCCATTTATCTTGACTTGCAAGACCGAGTTGACCGCAACAAACTGTCAGAACCGGAACTTTTTTTTGACCGCTATAGAGATAAGCTCATTTGCTTGGATGAGATTCAACTTCTTCCAGATTTTTTTTCAGTTCTTCGTTCAGAAATAGATAAAGATAGAAGACCGGGCAGATTTTTAATTTTGGGATCCGCTTCCCTGGACTTGATCAGACAATCAACAGAATCACTTGCAGGCCGCATCGCTTATATTGATCTAACACCGTTTATAGTTAAAGAAGTCGACAACGTCACAGACTGGTCGGATACCTGGCTTAGAGGTGGTTTTCCTGAAAGCAATCTTGCTGGAAATGATATGGATAGTTTTGGCAGAATTTGCACACGAGTTAAATTGCTTTGATTGCTAATGGATGAACATCAACTGCGTAAACCTTGCCATCATTATCGAGTAATTTTGATGCATGTTCAACAAAACTTCCAGGGCCACAACCAAAATCAACAAGAATAAATCCTTTTTCAATACCGAATTGATCAAGCTTTTTTCCGACTTGAAACAAAATATCTCATATAGTAAAGACAAAAGGCATTAGACGAAATAAGCTATTTGGCATGCGCTCAGTTTTAAACCCACACATCTTATTTTTTTAATCCCATATTATTCTTCCTGTGATCTCGTCTATGATCGGGTAGGGCAGGAACCTCGCGGCTCCCTTCCCCCCTAAGAACCGTGCTTGATAGTTTCCCATCACACGGCTCAAGCATTCCAAAGGCTAAGTCTATCAAGACCGCCCGGCTGTTATCGTTATATGTCTTTTTGGCAATCTACACTGTAGAAAAAGTCCTGAATCGAATTTTTGTAATGTTTTTTCTAAAAATGTCATTAAAAATAGCCTTTGAGATTAAATACTTATGAACTTATTTTCAAAAATTTTTATCTATGGCATTCTCCGTGCCAAACGGTCTTCAACATTTGATGAACCAGACCTTTTTCTACAGCTTCAACACCAAAATAACCAGCGAGGTCTGGTTCATTTTTGTTGTTTTATAGCCGTCATTTTTTTAAATATTCAAAATCGATCACTATCAAATTTATCAATAATTTCAGCCAAGCATTTCATCCGGTTTGACAAGGCCCAAGACAGGTCCGGCGACAATGCCGGTAAGGAGAAGAAAAACAATTGCGGGCAGTTTTACCCGCCAGGCAGCCCACTGACAAATACTGCAGAGTATTAAAATACAGGCAATAGTAATGGTAAATGACATACGATTTTTCTTTTACATCTGACCAATTCTATGCCTGTATTTTTTTTCTATCATTGTTGGGTCTGAATCATTAAGATATTTCTAATTTTTCCGGTTCACACAGCAACGCGGGATTCACTGCCGTCTGACCACAATTTCGACATTGCCATCTGTCGGTATGCTCTTTGGTCTGGCAGCTTTTGGGCGGTTTTGATCCCTTTATGCCGCACCAATCTGATTTCTTTCCCATGCCCTGAACCTTGCAGATATTGTTTGCATCCAATGAAACAGCCCCGCAATTGGCGCAGATATACGCTTTGGTATCTTTTGGGACAGGGATGTGCTTTTTGTCAGCCATAGTGAAAAACTCCTTGTATACTATTGTTTATAATCATTCCATAAGAAGGTAATATAGTCACAATTCAAATGCAACCCGTTTTTTCAGTCTGCAATAATCCGAACTGAACTTGAACCTCATCAAACCCGAGTCACCTCTTTCCACATTTCGTGTTGCACTTTAACGTACATAAACCTTTCTGGGCGCGCAGTGCACAGAATCGGCTTGATGTGTTGGTTGGAAATCCTTCTATTCCGTTAATATGCCATTATGACTATGTACCTATTCCCCTCAAAGCCAGTGGATGTGAAATATTATGGCTTTTTTTTACTTAAATTCTTTCGATGCTGCGTTCATAGAAGATGAGCGAAAAGTAATTTTTTTGATTGGCATCTTGTTTTTAAGAAGCTCGTAGAAAAGCTCGCAAAGATTCTCACAAGTAGATACTTTTTTGGTCACAACTATTCTGTATTCCGGGTATGACCAAGCAAGTGCGTGGTCTATCTTTTTAAGAGGAGCACAATGCTCTGGGTCGTTACTAATGCCTTCCTTTTTGTATACAGCAATAACCGCGTCAAGAAGCGGGTCGCCTTCTTGAAACAATGTTGCGTGGTGGAAATGGTCACAAACTTCCCATGCTTTTTTGAATCCATCTTTACAAGCGTGTGCAAATCCAGTTACCGGGTCTACGCTGTCTTCAAGTTCAATCGTTAAAAGACCTGAATGCCCGTGAAGGTGCTTTGCTTCTCTCGGCCATTTCATAAACCTATGTGCGTACTGGAAGTCAAGGTTTACGATTGATGTGTATTTGTCGTTTGACATGATAATTTTCTCCTTAAGTTAAATGATACGAACTAATTTTTAGAAAGGATTTTTACCTCCCTGCGATTAAACAAGATTAGAATTGACGAATTCCCAATTGATAAGATTGTTAATAAAGGCATCAAGATAGTTACCGCGCCCATTTTGGTAGTCAAGGTAATACGCATGCTCCCAGACATCCACCGTCAGTAGTGGTTTCATGCCATGCGCTATGGGTGTATCAGCATTCGTTGTTTTCGTGATCACGAGCTTGTCATTCTTCAGTACCAGCCATGCCCAGCCGCTACCAAACTGAGTAAGACCAGCATTCTTCAGCTCTTCAATGAAGTTGTCATAGCTTTCGAAATCGGTATTGATCTTCTCTTTGATGGCGCCGGTGGGCAAGCCCCCGCCATTAGGGGTCATGGATTGCCAGTAAAATGTATGGTTCCAAACCTGGGCCGCGTTGTTGAAAATTCCAACTTTGTCAGCATCATTTACTGTCTTTTTGATGATCCCCTCAAGTGTCTCAATGGCCAGAGTAGTTCCTTCGATCAGCCTGTTCAGATTGGTAACATAAGCGTTATGGTGTTTTTCATAATGAAAAGCCATTGTCTTCGAACTGATATGGGGTGTCAAAGCATCTTTCTCGTAAGGAAGGCCGGGTAAGGTAATAGTCATAATTTTCTCCTTTTTTGGGTTTCTTAGTTTTTTCGCACCGAATCACGGAGCAACCGCCAACTACCAAAATCTGCGGTTTATCCGTAAAAATTTTGTTGTTAAGATAACGGTTTGTTTTAAAACCGCTTATTGATTTGCCCCTCTTATTTAAACAAATCACCAGATTGTGGCTGTTTGAGATGTTCACCTATGATTGAGTTATTTTCGAGCCGGTCAATTACCTCCATCAATCTTGTTTTTCGCTTGTGTGTATTTTTCAACTGCTTTAGATAAGACAGCCACTCGGTCCGCCTATTTTGCTTTTTCATCACCTTGGCCGCTTTTTTATCCTCCCGGCGTTTGATTTCTCCCCTGAGAGTTTTTTCAGCTTCATCATATTGCTCTAAGCGTATCAATTCTTCAGTAAGCCTTCTGATATTACCTGATTTTTCAGCATCATACCGGTATACAGAGAGAATCTCATCTGTTCTTCCAGCCTTTTCAAGCGCATAAATGCCCCATTTGACAAGCAGGCTTCTGGGATACCATGCATTGTCCTCTCAACGATCTCATTACTTTCCCGGGACAGTTCTTCCGCAAGAGTTAATACCCTATCCGGGTATCCTGCCTTCAACAGGCCTTCAAACTTGTCACGAACGCTGCTGATTTCCGGGGTAAACACATCCTCCTGCCATGGATCTCCCCAATCTGATTCCTGTGTGATCTCCAGAATATCATTTTGGATGCTCTGTTCAAGACCATCAGCGTCTTTTGTACCGATCAAGTGCCGTGTTGCCATGTCATGGGCGATTTCCGGATATTGACGGGACAGGGCCACGATAATATCAATGAGCTCATCTTTTGAACAGCTTCCCAGAAAGCCGAGCATATTCTTCTTGGCATCCTTAATATAAATATCAGGGTTTATCAAGTCATCAGACAAAAGATACAGGCGTTCATCCTCATCCCTGCACACCGGAACCTCTTGATTTTTTTTTAAACACTCAAGATATTCAAGGACAACCGCAACGCCATGTTTGCAGTTGATGGCATAAGGACAGGTACAATAAGAGTCCAGATATTCTCCATCTATAATCTCTATCGTCGTCGCATACCGTTTTGTTCCGGACACCCAGGCGATCAAATCACCATTATCCGTTAATGATAAATCAGAAACAAGGCCTTGCTTCTCGTATTTGTGCCCTCTGTCAATTATCGCGTCTTCAAACCAGTCCTAAAGATCATCCCATCTCAACTGCGTGAAAAAATAATATGTATCAGGATTCATGGACATTAATTAATCAGGTTTACACAACAGGTTCATTATCAGTTTAACCAGGGTGTCTTTTTGTTTTGGATCGGATTCTGCAACCAGCAGAGTAAGAGCCGCCAGTCCGGTCTCATTGATTACAGGCTGTTCATTCCCATCAAAAAGGCAGTTGTTCCGATGAAGAAAATCAATAAACAAAAATGCGCCACTTCGTTTATTTCCGTCAGTGAAAGGATGGTTCTTCACCACAAAATAGAGTAAATGGGCAGCCTTACTTTCAATTGTCGGGTAAGCTGGTTTTCCAAAAACCGTTTGATCAAGGTTCCCAAAAATTCCAGCAAGACTATCGGAACGAGATGGGTTTGCAAACAGGTCCGAGGCTTCTCCCCTGGCTTTCAACTGTTCTTTGAGTTGAATCAGCAATGCCATGGCCTCATCCGGTACTGCCAGCGTTCCCCCGGATTGACCTTCTGGTTCTTCAAGAAGTCCTTCGTCATATCGTTGCAGCCAGAGGAACGTCTTTGTATAACGGCTAAGAATGTCAACAAGCCCCCGTCCCATATCCGTTTCCATTGAAGGTGACTTTGCTGCTTTTTGGATTAATGCGATTGCCTGTTTAAGTTCTATTGAATTTTGCTCGAAACGCTGCTGATTAATACTGTACCCTTTGACAAGATATTCTTTCAGCCGTTGGGTAGCCCACATCCTAAATCGGGTTCCTTTTTTTGAATTAACCCTGTAACCGACCGAAATAATTGCGTCCAGGTTATAAAATTTGATTTTTCGCTGGACCTTACGTTTGCCTTCCTGTCGAACTACCGAGGATTCCTCGGTAGTTGCCGGTCTTTTTAATTCACCAGATTTATAAATATTTCTTAAATGCAAACCAATGGTGTCTGAATCCTTATCAAACAGCTCGGCCATCTGAGCCTGTGATAGCCATAGGGTATCTTTTGCAAGACGGACTTCTATCTGAGTTTGCCCATCGTCCGATTGATAAATTTCAATTTGGTTCTTTTCAGCCAATACTATTTTCCCTGATTCAGAAGCCGTTATCATAAATTATTGAACTCGAATAGCATAAAAAGACAAAAATTTACCACATAAAAATACAATTTGAGTTACGCCGCCGTAGTAAAAAATAATAACCCCCAAACCCCGCGGTTAGCTCAGAAAAGGATTTGTAAGGTGTAAAAATTATAGTAGAAGCATAGAGAACCTCCCAAACAGAAATTTTTAACTTTTCTCCCAAAAAGAAAGGAGATCCTCTATGCTGGAAATCAAGATAGAACATTTTCTCGATTATTGTAAAGTGTCAAATTTTGCGACCAGGTCTATTCAATCATTAAGGGTAAGACTCAATGAATTTAGCAGGTTCATTAACAGGGCACATATTGAGTCGGTTCAAGGTATCTCTTACAGGCATTTAAAAGAATTCATAACTCAGTATAAAGGTCCTTCTATCCACATCAAAAAGGCCCTGATCTGGAGCTTGAGGCAATTCTTTCATTTCTTAAAACTTAAAGGTTGGATAAAAACCAATATTGCCTCTGATTTTCCATATCCCAAGATTGAAAAAACGATCCCCCATTTTTTAACCATTGAAGAGTATAACCGGCTTTTAAATTTTTTTTATTGCAAAGCATCAGAAAGAGAGAAAAATAAATGATGCAGTTATTGAAAATATGCTTTCCTGGCACCATTCCGGTTTTCATGTATATGTTGGTGACAGAATTGAACCTGATGATAAAGCCGGGCTTGGCAACCTGGCGAGATATATCATTCGTGCCTGCTTCTCCCAGGAAAGGCTGACACTGATGATACAATTCCGTCAATCATGCCAAATGATATGTCTTCCAGCGAAGCAAAACAGAACTGGGCTCGTTTAATAGCGCTGAAGCTTCACTTCGTGCCAGGCTCTCGAATTCCAGTATTTGAAACCTTTTAGAGCTGATATTTTTGAAATTGAGTTGAGGGATTACAGGTGCCCTATACTCAAATTCAGCCGTTTCTGGTTAAATTTAACAAAAATCACATTCTTTTTTTATTCATTACAACTGCCCGTCTATTTTTCCCCCGAACAGCATTTTAACCAACCCAGGAAGGGCACAACATGTTGTGCCCTTCCTGGGTTGGGGACATATTTCATATATTTTTCTTATTTCTTTTGATAAAGGACAAAAAAGCATTTACTTATCCCTCCCATACGATTCATGCCCATCCAACCTTGGCCGAAATCATGGGGGAACTGTCTTTAAAAGCATTGGGTATGCCGATTCATGGGTAATTAAAAAGGACATTATTATCCTCCTTGGGAAACTCTTGCTTGATTGTGATACCAATACAATACAAAAACTGATATTATCGGGCATGAAATAGATCTTCACGCATGGTTATAAGTTAATATTTTAAAGCATGTCATATTAATCATTAGCATAAAAAAAGGAGTATCTCATGAAAAATTATAAATTCTGTGTCTTGATCGGTTTTGTTATTTTTACAGGGTTTACTTTTTGGTTTCCAATATCGTCACATTCACATTGTCAAATTCCGTGTGGTATTTATGATGATCATGCAAGGGTCCAAACAATGCTTGAAGATGCTGCCACAATTGAAAAATCAGTGAAATTGATTGAGGAATTGTCAGGCAAAACTGATGCACAATCGCAAAATCTGCTGATCCGATGGGTGATGAATAAAGAAAAACATTCCCAGAATATTATCTCGACAATAAGTGATTACTTTTTAACGCAGCGTGTCAAGCCAGGCCAGGACGGTTATGCGGAACGATTAATAAAACACCATGCCATAATTGTTGCGGCAATGAAAACCAAACAAACTGTTTCATTAAAAGATACAATCGACTTAAGAACAAGTATTAAAGCACTACTCCCATACTATCAGGAAAATAAATGAATTGAATGACTTTGAAAGGTCGACAGAACGATCTAAATTTTGTTTTAAATGATGGAGGAAAGACACATAAGATTTATGATTCGTTTTGTAGTTGCATTTAAAAACCCGGGCCAATGCTATTAGCCCGGGTTATAGATTTTTTATAAAATTAGCAGCCTGGTCTATGAATATTTACATGCCTGTTCTCTTTTCATGCTGTCTTCCAGAACTGTGGCGTGACATTCATGGCGTTCATCTTCAGAATTTGAATTTGCATCGCATCCAGCTAACTCAACCTTTACATGCTTTCTTTCAATGACACTGCAATGATGATCATCATTTTTAATTTCTTCTTTCATAACATCATTCTCCTTTGCAAGTGCTTAAAAGTTAAAGGCAATCAAGGGAAAGATATTCATATTCATTACTATCAATCGCCTTTAACCATTTATTATAGAATAATCCTGCTTTGGGTGATGTCAACATCGTAAGATCAATTACGCAATGCTCAATCCAGAAAAAGCATTTACAAATCAAAAATTCTCTAGTTTTTGTATCCTTTTTTCAACTTTTCTCTGAAAGTTGCTTTCTTGCCCGCAGCTTGGCATCAATCAATTCGGTATGGTTAAATTGCAGCAGTTATTGGGCCTGATTAATCTGTAATTCCTAAAATCCTTTGTAAAGCTTCATTAAAAAAAACAGAATTCTAATGCAATTAAAATTTTTCAGCGGCCTTGCATAAAAGTTCTTGCACATTTTTACTAAACCAACATTCAATAAATTGCGCATTCTTTTTTTCAAAGTCGGAGGATTAAATCCGCCAAATAAGGCACAGGAACACCCAATTGTATTTCGTTTAAGCCAATGCGCTTTTTCCCTTCAGCCATAAATCGATAATCACCGGTAAGAGCAAGGATATTTCTCCCACCAATGGCATGGCCTGAAATGGCACAGGCGGTTGGTAATGGAAGCGTATATAGGTCTAAGGTTAACTGATTAAAGCGTTGAAAAAAATCAACCATACCAGGTCGATCGAGTTTTAACAGGGTAGGAACATCAAAGTATCAATGGCTGCCCAACCCCACAAATAACCGGCTCGACCGGTTCATTTGATCGTTGAAAATGGACAATCAGTGCAAATTTAATTCTGACAACCATTTTGATGCAAGCCTGATTTCTGCCCCATTTGGAAAAGTCTTTTCCCGGTCCAGTTTTTTTGAAATTTGAACCATTTTAATTTTGGGAAAAAATTTTCTAAATAAATCAAAGTTAGGGCTCAGGTTGTTCTCGTTCCATTTTACCTCTGCTAATAGTGAAGGGGTACCTTCTTTTGAAACACAGAAATCAATTTCCCTACCGTCCTTATTTTTTATGTAATACAGTTTTCCTTCTTCTCCCAGGCAATCCTCCCGAAAGTGCAACTCTTTTTGGATTGCACAAGCTACTGCGTTTTCCAGTTTTATACCTTGACCACCCAGCACTTGCCCTGTATCGTAAAAGTAAAATTTAGGTGCCTTTTGAATAGCCCTGGCAATGTTTTTATGGAAAGGCGGTACTTTAAAAAGCACATACATATTTTCGAGTATTGTTAACCATTTTTTTACCGTTTTATCGGAACATTGCAGATCCTGCGCCAGAGAACTATACGAAATTGGACTTCCCACCCGGTGTTTTAACAATTGAATTAGCGTTTCTATCTGGGTGATCTGCTGAACATTTTCAAGTTCAATAAGATCTTGTTTTAAAATAATATCAAGGTGGGATTTTTTCCAGCGGTTATAGAAACGGCTTGTTCCATTTAAGAAAGGTTCCGGAAAACCACCAAACAATAGAAGTTTGTCCAGTTCATCTTCAGGGTCATCTGGTTTTAATAACATGCTGATTTCTTTAAGATCCAATGGATGCAATCTGAATTGGAAAAACCGACCTGCCAGAGAATCTCCGACTTTTTTATAAGTATCTAACCTGGCACTACCTGTGATAAGTAATGACGGAGGAATACCTTCCTTATCATAAATCCCCTTTATCCATGATTTCCAATTTTTCAGCTTATGTAATTCATCAAAGATAATAAGAGGTTTTGATCGGTCCCAGGACCTTTCCAGTAAGCTTATTCTGTCATCGACATTATCATAGTTGAAATAGTCAAAATTATTATCCAGTATTTTTGACAAAGTTGTTTTTCCAGCCTGTCGCGGTCCTGTAAGCAGGATAATTTTCTTATCCAAATCTTCTTGAATATATTTTGTTATATACCGTTTCATAAAAACTATTCTGACATGAAATCCGAAATAGTCAAGACTTTTTCGGATTTTTATCCGAAAAAGTCAATGTTACTGGTTTCAGCTCGCCCATGATCAACATTAACGTTAAGGGTAACGGGCAGCAAGGGTTTCCAATAAAATTAATTAAAAGTAGCACCATTTCAAAGGTGTTTCAATGTTTAAAAAAGCTGACCCTTGCTGTCCGGTTCACCCATTGGTTCTGCCTTTACTTGATAAAAATGACGGATAGTTGTGTTATATTTTGGCAAAACTCTTAAGATTTCCAAAAAGTTTATAATATTTATCTAAAAAATGATCTGTTTCATAACGGTTAATTGACGGAACTATCATTTCGGAGCCCTGATGCTTCAATGCAAAGTCATTTAAATAACAGAGATCCATATGAAAGCCTTTTCCCTTTTCCCATAATTCTATTAAAAATATACCATCATAAGGGCGAATCCATACTGAGTTTTCCGTCAACAACATTAAACTCATCGGGTCCAACGATACGATATTCGACCTCTTCCCCTTCTTCATCCTCGAGGGTAACGAAAGCACCAAAATAAACTTTATCCTGATCGTCAGGAATATAATTCACCACAGTTATTCCGTCGAGACGTTTCGATAAAAATCGAATCCTGCCATCAATTTGGTACAAGCGTTTCTTGCCATAAATGTATTCGGCATTTTCGCTACGATCACCTTGTGCAGCAGCTTCCGCAACTCTCGCGGTCACCTGTGGTCGTTCAACTTTCCACAAGTACTGAAGCTCTTCAGTTAATTGTCGTTCACCTTCCGGGGTGATATATTTGGAACCTTCTTTTATAAGGGCTATCATCAACTTGCTGTTGAAGCTTTCGCTGTGCTATGTCCGTCTCAACTACCAAAATCTGCGGCGTAGTCCGTAGCATTTTTTTTGGTTTGATAACTGTAAAAAGATGCTTAACCTTACCTCCAGTTTTTTGGGGGAGGATCAACATACGAAATATTAATTTCTGATGAGCAGTTCTTGCATTTCATAGCTATATTTACACGTAAACATTTATTCAATGGTTTTAAATTTTTCCTTGGGTGCGCCGCAGATCGGACATTCGTTGGGAATTTTTTTGTGGGTCACATAACCGCACACCTGACAAACGTGGTAAGCGTTAACCTTGTCCTTAATCACGTCCATCATTGCCCGTTCATACAGCTTAGCATGGTAGCTTTCAGCGTCCCGGGCAAAGGTGAAGACTGTGGCCGCGGCAGTTTCGCCTTCGTCTACGGCGTCTTTGATAAAGTCCGGGTAAACATTTTCACTGACGGTTTTTTCGCTTTGGAAGGATTTTTCCAGGTTGGCCTCCGTATCTTTGACAATGAGGTCTTTAATCAATCCTAGCTGACGGGTGGCATGGATGCGCTCCGCCTCGGCAATGGCCCGAAACAACATCGCCACCTGAGGCAGCTCTTCTTCTTCAGCTTTTTCGGCAAAGGCCAGCAGTCGAAAATAGGCTTTGGCTTCACCGATAAATGCTGTATCAATGTTTTTCTTGGTTTTTTCTTTCATTAGTCTCCCTGCTTCTAATTCAAAAATTTTATAATTTTTTTTGACGTTATTTGTTTTTTCTTAACCTTTGAAAATAACCGGCTCGCGTCGGTTCATTTTTTTGTTGAGATTCAAAAAGATATACTTAATACTCAATTTCAGGATCTGACAAATTCAAGCAACAGAGAATAATCATGCTCATCTGCCATTTTTAAAGCTTTAATATATTCTTTTCTGGTTTTATTGTGATTAGCAAGATTCTCTCCACCCCAAGAGAAAGCTTTTGTGGTGAATAATTTTTCAAGGATTAAATCTGCCATAAGTCTTGCATGCCTGCCATTTCCGTTTGAAAAAGGATGTATGAAGACTAACCTGTGGTGGAATCGTGCTGCGAACTCATCAGGAGAATATGTGTTATATTCTGCCCATGCTTGAGCATCATCACACAATGTTTTCAACTCCACTTTGATCTGAATGTATGGGGTACCAATATTTTTTTGGGATTTCCTGAATTTTCCTGCCCATTTCCAGACATTGGAAAACATTTTTTCGTGAAGTTTACAAATGAATTCGAC
The DNA here is from genome assembly GCA_043826275.1 of Pseudomonadota bacterium. GTDB lineage: Bacteria > Desulfobacterota > Desulfobacteria > Desulfobacterales > Desulfobacteraceae > Desulfobacula. The sequence continues at coordinate 131,869 of JBDRQO010000004.1, read as the reverse complement.
ATTTATAATATCAGTGGTTTTAAGGCTCTCACTCCAAATGATTGCTTGGTTAATATTTTCCATTTCCAAAAAATCGAGTTCACCACGTGTCGTAATATGTGTGGGCAAAAGTCCTTTGAGTTCGTCATAATCGAGAGGGGTAGCACCATCATCATACTCAATCATTATTTCTCTTTCTCCCACAACATAGACTGTGAATCGATTATTTCGTCTACCATATTATTAAATGCTTTCTTTGCATTTTTTGATGAAAGTCCTTGAGCTTCTAAATTCATAGTGTGCATAAGCCTGCTCATTCGCTTTTTTGCGGCAAGTGAAGCTTGTTTTTTAACAGTTTCATCTAAACTTGTCCGGGGAACAAAGCCATAAACAAAAACACAATCAAGCGTTTCTGCAACTCGATTCATGGTTTTAAGCGTAAGGCTTCCTGTAATTTCATCCTGCTCTATTCGAGGAATTCGAGATTTGCTGACGCCAAGCCGATTGGCAAATTGTCGCATATTCATTCCTAACGCATCGCGTATTGCACGAATCCATCCTCTCATCGGCCTGTTTACCGAGGCAATACTCGAAAAACGTTTTAAAGTGTCATCTAATTGTTCTCGAATGATTTTGTTTTGTTTTTTCATATTGGTCATACTCATGTATACGTTTGACATTCATAAGTTCATATATATATATTCATAGTTGGATTGTCAAGTCATATATATATGAACTTATGAAGTTGCTCATTATACATATATATGGATGATGACTTTTTATCGAAACATTAGAAAACCAGCGGTAACATATAATCAGTCGATTGTCCATCCCGCGCCCGGCGTCCTGGTTAACACTCTAAATAACCGGCTCGTCCGGTTCATTTTGCTGGTTGGAAAAATTGAAAAATAAATCCGCCCCCTTTATTCCGACTTAACCATTTAGCTTTGTTGTGTTAGATGTTTTAAAACCATATTGTAACAGTCCATAACATCACAACGGTGATGAGGATGCATTTTATCGGCTCCGTCTTTGATTACTTTGGGTATCTTTTGAACGGCTCTAATTTTTCCATTGGCCGTCATTATAATGACCGCAGACTTATTAATGAACTTATGGTCTGTTTCTTTGTGCTCATGGTATTTTTGAGCTTTGACTAAAACAATTAGAGACTTTTTCTTTTTCTGAAGCAGTGCCTCCAGACCATCTCTCGAACATTTCAAGTCGCTTCCTTTTTTTTCGCGCCGGTGTCTTCCACGGCCGAAGTTTGCTCCCCAAATTCGAGATGAGAAAACAACGGTGTTATCCTGTGTAATCCATTTCTTTCCATCGGCATTTGAAAATGTGAGTTTTAAGTCTTTTATTATGTCCTCATGAGGTTGAAGCCATTCATTGGCCCCGCCAATTCCATATGGGTCATATTCATCCATTCGGGTGCTTTCATCCCGATATCCGCTTATGAGAGGGGATAATGGATTTTCCAACCCACAACGTGACCAATGATCGGAAAAATCATCATCTTTGATTGGCAAATAATTGTGAAAGGGCGTTTGTACCATCAGTGCATATGCTAAAGTACGCGCCTTTGAAGGCTTGATCAAAGCAGAAGAAACGTTGTATTTTATCCCTTCTTTGTCAGACCAGTTATCCTCATACCGTTAAGATCTAGCATCCGAATAATGGGATCAATTTCAGAATCATCTATTACCTGAACTTTTAAGTTCATAATTTTGGATTTCCAAAAAATCTGAAATGTCTCTTGATACTCTGGCCAAACATTCTCTTCATCAAAATTTGATAAAAATGAATCAATGTTATCTACTATAATTTTGTCTGTTTTCATTTTTCTCTGACTTGTTTATGAAACCTAACGCAAAGCTGAGGGGCCGGGCTTTAAAACCCCAAAAGCTTCGATAAAAAGTTGATTTTTCTTGAACCACAGATTTTCGAAAAGCCGCTCTGTCAGCCCGGTCCCACTCGAGCGGATTGTTCTTTTATTGCTTTTTTTAATTGCGCTATTTAGACCACACAGCCTTTTTCAAAAATAGTAATGGTAAAATTAGAGAGGTGGCCATACTCCCAATCAAAATCGCTTTTTCAGTATTAGAGTCGCTGTCTCCCAAAATTTTAGGAAACAAAATCTTGGAATTAACAGTAAAGTTATCAAGAAAAGAGGAACCATGGATTTTCATAGATGATTTTTTATATTCAGCATACAGAAATTCCAAATCTTTGTCAGACAGTTCTTTCGATTTTATTTTTTGATAAAAACTGGTTTGACTTTTATCAAACAGCTCATAAAAAGAAAGGTTTGGATTCCTTCTGTTCCTTCTTATCTTGTTGATTCTTTCAGTCCATGGTTTGATATCTTCATGTTTAAGCCATTCTTTAATTCTATCTCTTTTTTTATACTCTTCGCTTTTATGATCCATCTTTCTTTTTTGGGCTTCATGATAATCCGCTGTTAACTTTTCGGTGTTGGTAGGTCCAAAAAGTTTTTCCCTGATTAGCTTCTCTTCTTCGCTGCTCTCTATATATTCTTTTTCCTCTTCGATGTCCCAAATTCCATCCATTACGGAAGGTTTTAAAAGATATTTTTGATACATAAGGTCACAATCTAAGCTCCAGGCCGCATAAGCATTTAGATAATCCCTTCGTTTGTCTTGGGACTCCAGTGCCATTGTGTAGACTTGGAACCAATATTCAAGGGTGATTCGTTGAAGAACATCAAATAACAGATCTGAATTGCTATGGCACGCACCGACAACAGCGTTTATGATGTTAAATAATCTCGTTGTCAAACAAAGCCAAGCTGCACGGCCAAAAGTGAACGAATTATCATCAATATCTTTGAATAAAGCTGCTATCCGTTTTTGGGCCTCAGGAAGGACTCTCATTTCCTTGTCTGTTTCTTCGATAAGAGCATCCCAGTCTTTTTCCCAAAGTTTTGGGATAGTGAGTCTGGTTTTTGAAATATCAAAATAATCCATGATTTTTTTAATCATTTTCCTATTTGAGCAGTGTTTCTGTCATTTTTTGAAAAAGAACGCCGCAAATAACCGGTGCAAATGGAGCGTAGCGGAATTTGCATCCGAGTTAATTTGCTTTGTTAGGCATTGGTTTTCATGATCTACCTCCAGAACTGCCACCATTTTTTCCGACTCTTTTCTGACTCGTCTTTGATTTGGTCCACAGCTCCATCCGACTCTTCGATGGAGGGAATCTTGCTTTCTTTGGTGGAACGAGTCGTTCGTGTCCGTCTTCCTGCGGCCATGGCTTGTTCCAGCATCTGAATAACGGTCTGTTTGTCTGCTTGTGTTGACTGACTTGGCTGCTGCGCTGCATACAACGGGTTCATTCCATCCTTCTCAGCGAACACATCTGCGCCACGTTCGATAAGAAGTTGGGTTACCTCTGGTTTTCCGGCAAAGGCAGAAAAATGTAGGGGAGTGAGCTGTTGAGCTCTTGCTTCGATGTCAGCCCCTCGATCCAAGAGAATTTTCGCGGCCTCGCAGTGGCCACCCACTGCGGCTTTGTGTAATGGCGTCGCTCCATCATTGTCTTGCGCACTTAAGGATGCGCCCGCATCCAAGAGAACTCCTATCGTGGCCTCGTCACCCTCCTGGTGAAGATGTCCAGCAACCTCATGCAGGGGTGTTTCTCCTTTCGCGTTCTTTGCGTCAGCACGAGCGCCATTTTCCAGGAGGAGCCTCGCAATCTGAACGTGCGGTAAGTATGCTGCGTAATGAAGGGGAGTAGCGCCATCGTTATCGACAGCCTGGATATCGTCCCCGCGAGCAATGAGAGTTTTTACTTTTTCCAGGTTCTTCTGGATGATCGCCTCATGTAACGTGGTATCTTCCTCGATGATGACAGCTGATTGATCTTCCGTGATGATGACAGCTGATTGATCTTCCGTTTCTGCCTCATCCCCGGCACAGATGTCGTCCACCTTATGCATCAGGTCTTCTATAACCTCAACTCCAGGTCGGATATAGGTCTCTGTGTAGTCGATCATGTACTTTTCACCAAATTTTATTTGGACATGGGCAAAAAGATTCGGCTTCGATTCATTGTTGGCCCAGTTCTCCAAAATTGTTTGCTTGGCCTCCTCTAACGTTTCTTTGTAGATTGCCATGTAGCGTATCCTCCTCTCTATAATGAACTATTTCCAAAACTGCCACCAACGCTTGTTCGTTTGCGACGAATGCTCTGAGCCGTTGGCAGTCATCGATCCAGAAGAACCCGGGTGGCATTCTCTAACAAGGATGGTGACTCCGTCGTTCTGTTTCATAGCATACTCGTAATCCTTTCCTGAACGACCTCCCCGTTCATTTGGCGCGGGATGCGTTGTACCCATGATGAAAGCACCACTGATAAATTTGCACCCGTGGCCAACATCGGTCTCGTTATTAGGGACTTCACGGCATTCCTCATTCCTAATAAAGGCAGACAGCATCGGTGCGACGTGCCCAATTTCCATAAAATTTGCTTCATCGGGAACAATCTTAAGATTTACTGGATGCTGCATCCAGGCCCCGATGAGATTGATTTTCTCTTCGGTCTCTCGTTCGAAGATTGGACATATTTGACCAGCCATTAACTCTCTCCTTTCGCTTTGATTAGGTGTTTTCTTTATTGGCCTAACGCCGCTAATCAGCCGCGCGGCTTTTTGCGTCGGCTGAATTAGCCTGGTTGGGCTATTTTACGATCAATTCGCAATCTCAAAATCAAGAACGCGAAATTCTACTTTTGTTGATGGGCTTGCACTTCTTCTCGGTGTCGTGAGTTTCTGAACACTTCCATCAGTTTTACCTGAGATTCGTTTAGCCAAACCTGCCGGAATTAACCCCGCATACCTAATAACATTGACATCAAGAGGACTTTCCTGTGAATCATAAAAAACAACCAACATGTATACATTCCTTACCGGTTCGCGAAGCTGATTTTTCAAAGACAATGAATAGTCTCCGTCATAGGGAAAAGTCAGTTCATAATCGACGAAGGACTGCCAGACGAATTGAGTTCCGAGCACGCCTTCTGAACTCTTTCCTCCCAAATCTGACAATATCGACCGCTGGGTTTTTGTCGGCTTAACTTGTGATAGTGGCTTTGGGCCGCTTGCCTTTTCAAGCAAGCTCTTCAAATAATCCGATGGAATGGCAAAATTAAGGTTCTGACCTCCTCTAAAAGTTGCAACCGACACCCCAATTACTTGGCCATTTTCATTTAAGACAGGACCACCACTGCTACCAGGAGAAATTGGTGCCGTGATCTGGAGTATTTTGTCGGAACCAACCTTCCGTATGCTGCTTACGATCCCTTGGGAAAACGTACCTTCCAGGCCCTGTGGATTCCCAACAGCGTATACGTTCTCTCCGACCTGAACATTTTCGCTGCTACCAAGTGAAAGAGCCATCGATCCAGATGCTGAGATTTGAAGTAAAACCAAATCACGAACTGAATCAACTGCGGTGATTCCTTCAATGTCATATTTCGTTTTTTGGCCAACCAGCTTTGCATACCCTCTGGAAGCGCCCTCGACAACGAGCAGGTTGCTTGCAATCTGACCGTCACGAACAAAGAATCCGCTACCAAGCGAAAGGGGCTGACCATTAGCGTCTTCCATGACCAATAGAAGCGTAGATTGGAAGGCTTTCTTGGCAATCGCCTGAGCCGTTTGGCTTTGGGCTGAAGTTGGCGCATAGAGTGCAATAAACACCCCCAACAAGAGCCCTAATAGTTTTGTTTTAATTCGTGCCATTTCATTACCCTTTTCTTACGTCCATATTATGCAAAACAGATTTTTAGTTTGGAATAAATTCCAGATGGATTCCCGGATCATATGAAATATTTTTTATCACCTCTTCAACCGTTTCACCTTTGACGCTAACGGCTGCACCCGTTAGCAAATATCCAGGTTTTTCATCAAATAGAGAAACAATTAATTTTGAAGCTGGTGTTTTAATTATTTGACCATAGTGGTTTCTAATTTTGCTTGCAAGCTCATCCTCCACTTCCTTCTTTTTGTCATCTGATATTTTAGTTGTGTGCCATTCAAAAACTATTTCCATTATGCCTCCTCACTCATAGATGATCCCCAACGTTAGAGTTCAGGGGCTGCCGAGCGTAGCGAGGGGACCGGGGCTTCGCCCCCAGCAGTCCGCTGCAACGACTGGTTATGCCTCACTTTCAGATAACTTCATTATAATTTCTTGTATAAGAACCTCAAATCCAGCCTTGTACGGTTCAATTTGGTTCTTTGTTGGCAATTGTTCTTTTTTTCTTATAAGGATGTGAGTGTGCAAATCTGCTATTGGTCTAGCGTCTTCTTCTAAACGCGAAAGAATTGCCTTTATACTTCTACCAGATTGGGAAACTACTTGTGCAAAAGTTTTAAATCCAAAGACTGGTGGAATATGATTCAATATTGCACGCAAAAGCAAAACAGAAGAAACAAAGTTCCCTCTGGCATAAGCATCGTTTAGCTCTTCGCACATTCTACAGAGCTTGCTTGTATCAAAATGCTGGTTCTTTATTCCTTGTAAGTTTTTAAGGACTGTATAATCTAAAAATGCAGCATTTTTAGCGGCGTTTGATTCATAGTCAGGGTTTTGTGCGATTTCTTCAAATTGATCGATTACCGTAAATAATTCAGCGCGTAAAGTGTGGGCTTCTATAATATTTTCAGGATACACTTGAATATTTGCTATTGACTCAGAAAGATCTGGATCTCCAATTCTTTTTATAGCTGCAGCGAATCTGATAGATAGATCTCGAAAACTTGAAACATAAGCATATTCTTTGTCAGGCGGGTCATCAGGGGCACAATTGCCTAAAGGGAAACCCTTGATTTCTTCTATTAGTTCTTTTGCTAAAGATATTGCAGTTTTCATTTTTACCTATGAGGCATAACGCAAAGCTCACTGATGCAGACCATGAAGCTCATAAACAAGCTGAAAGTCAATTCGCAAACCATAAGCCAAACAAAAGCTAAATCATCACCGCTGGTCTGCATTCAAGTGCAGCGCCTTGTTCGACTTTTTATAATCTGTACAATTATGACTTGTCGTCAACATTATCTAATAAGTTATAGTTTTGCCTGCCTTCAGAAGGCTCATCACTTCATCATGGGCTTGATTATAAAAAACCATAGGCCAATTAAATAAATGGGTATAAACTGCGGATTGTCGATTAACAGCGTGCCAAGAATATCCCCGATATCATTCATTGATTTCTTTCCTTTCTTGTTATTTCTTAATCACGTCGTCTACAGCTATTGAAGATATAATCCTCTCAAACTCTTTTTCCGTCTGTTCGGACTTGTGCGGTCTCACGCCAATCATCAATGTACTGATAATCCCGGGATTTTTCGGAGACCAAAAGTGGAGATTCGTGCTCTTTCCTCCATTCGCCATTTCAACATCAACCCGCACGACATCAAAACCACTCACTTTAAAGAGCCTGCATGAGCCACCTTTGATGCGGCCGCCCGATAGGCTTTTCCCCTTTTCAAACTGGACGTCTTCTCGTTTCAGAATTTCCTTCAGAAAATCAGCTTGATCAGGAATCACAAGCGTCCAACCAATCAACTGACCATCCGTTGGTTTCTGGTAAATCTCGAATTCACCCATGTGCGGCGCGGATTCTCCCACCTTCTCGTATTGTTTTAGCCCAGGAGCTAAGTCGGTAGAGAATCCTCTCCTTGCTAAAGCCTTGTCACTATCCGAAAAGGAGCCCCACCCATGAGGAATTGAAACCATGAAATGACCGACCCTGAATTGACTGCTTTTATCGTGTAGCTCCTGAGCAGTGGTTGCTTGGTTGATTAGGAAAGATAGTAGTACGCAAACAACAACTGCAATACATGGGCCTGTTTTCATGATTCCGTCTCCTATTATTTTTTGTCTTTGACTAACCTTACTGAATGTCCGGTGTTCATGCCACCGTTATCTCTGGCAACTTGCTTGTATCCAAAGTGCATTGCATGATACCATGCATTCCATTTGTCTTTTTTGCCTGCTGACCACCAGAATGTAATATTGCCCTTGTGATTAAAGGACGCATCTTTGTAGTATCGTGCACCACTGGGCTGCGCTGCGAAGCCGTTAGATGCTTTGAGCTTACCGAAAGCAGCACCTGTTCCTCCCATCGAAGTTATCAACTTCTGCCATTCAGAATCTGTCGGTACATGCCACCCTGTGGGTGCCAGTCCTCGTGGATCGTTAACCGCATACCAGTTGTAGAGCTTGCCGAACTTCTCCCCATTCTTCGGATCGTTGTTGTAGTAGCACCATGCAGGGCTTTCACTTCGATAGGCAGCCAACCATTCCTTTGCAGTCTTGGCCTCGGGTATATCATCCCCGTTTCGGAATGTGGACACATGCAAGTTCTCGGCCATCCATTCTTGTGAGCCAATAGTCACTGACTTGTAATGTTTGACAGCTTTGCTATCTTCGCTAAAAGCTGTGATGGCCATCAGGCCTGTCATCAGAATAGCGAGGATGTGGATTGCGTTCTTCGTCGTTTGCTTTGCTTTCATAGCTATCTCCTTTCTGTGTTGGTAGTTCTTATTCATGCAGCATCTGTTTGAATTAATGGTGTACTCCTTGTTTATTTATTCAATTTTGAATGGCTTAATTTACTTTAAAATTGTCCAGTTACATCTAGCATCAGTAAGGTAAAATCGTCCTCCTATCTCAGCCAATTGTTTATCAACCTTCAACCGGAGTTTGCCGATTTCTTTTATAGGGTTTACTGAATTGCCGTGCAACCCTTTATAAGCTGTTAATGAAAAAAAACACTCGTATCTGACAAGTAATCCTTCGTTATCTACTGATTTCAGTTCTTCTATTTCAATATCAGCTTCTGACAATTCTTTAAAAAGAGGGATTAGTTCTTTGCAAAATTTCTGTGCATCATTTCTTAATGTTTCTACAAAGCCTTTGTGCTGGCCAGTTTGCTTTTTAGCTTTATTGAGGAGACATGTAAATGCTTCAACCGCTGGAACAACCCCCATCTTTGCAAAGTGATTTATATATAGTGTTAGTGTACATGCTTCAAAAAACCTTACAAGAGACTCTTCTGCGGTTTTACCTGCAAGAGGTGGGGTTGAATAAAATTTAGAAATTCCAGAGACTATATTCTTGATACTCCAAACTATTCCTAAGAAACAAACAGTTGTGAGAATAATTATAAAGAACTTATTATCATCTCCCATATTCCATGTAATCAGCAATAGACCCACAAAAAAGGCTGACATTCCTATACCAAGCCAAAGGGCTTTTTTCCCAGCAGTCTTCCATTCAGATAATAACTCTTCACCTATGGTCTCAAGAGTGGTTGCATTCTCATCTTGTAGGTCTTTAAGACTTATTGCAGTTACGTTGTCAATCACTAAACACCTCCCATCATTTAGGATTACTAAGCGTTTTCTAAATATAATAGTGTTGATATTTCATTGAAGTCGAACGCTAAGTTCAGCGGCCTCAGTCCGCTGCAACGTTTGGTTGGTCGGCGTTTAGTCCGCATTTTTTTCTTCTCTCCCATATCACAAGCATAGTTTCGAAGGATGGATGACAATCCATCATGTAGTGTCATCCAATCCATCCTACCGGGCTGGCAATGGAGCATAGCGGAATTGCCAGTCCGAGTTGATGCGGTTGTTATGTTTTTTCGAATATTGCTATTATATTGGTTCTCAACGATTTTCCTGCTTTTGACATAAGGAACCTGATATAAATAAGTTCAAATAAAACTATTGGTGGCACAATAACAAACTGAGCGGAAGAACAAATCAGCTTTATTTTTAAAATATTAAAACCGGATAACTTAGCCAACTTAATTATTTCTGAGGGGGAGTTGATCCTATAAAATGCAGGAAAAACATCTTCTTCTTTTCTTCCCTGCAAAACATACACTATCCTATCTTTGATAGATTCAGGTATCATTCTGGCTATCAATGTTGCATAACTGAACTTGTTTGGCGTATGGAAAATAAGCCTCCCTCCCTTTGATAATACTCTGCAAATCTCCTTTAATTGTTTTTCCGGATTATCAAGATGTTCAAAAACCATATTTGATGTTATCAGATCAAATGTATTGTCTGGGAATGGTAATTTACTAATATCACCACGCAATTTGTTTATTATAGTCTTATGCTTGGTTAATGATAAATAGTCATAATCAATTCCAACTATCAATTTTGCTTTATTAATTAGCGTCTTTTCTTGTTCAAACCTCCACGGTGGCAAGAGATGATGACCACAACCTAAATCAAGCCATTTAAGGGGTTCTTCACAATACTCATTCAATACATCTTCATATATTGCCTGAGAGTATTTTAACCCAGGTGCTATCATTGACTGAAGCTTCCAATAAATATTAAAAAATGCCTGTCTATTCATAATCTGCCTTCTCCATTCTCATCATCGCAAGCTTTCGCTTCATCGATAAGCATAATGGGAATATCATTCTTGATTTCATAAGAAAGCTTACAGTCTGAACAGACCAAAACCTCTCGTTGTCCGTTTAACTGAACCTTCTTTTTGCATTTTGGGCAGGCCAAAATATCAAGTAGTTCTTGAGCAATCATTTTTTCTCCTTTCGATATATTTTTTTCATGCTGGCTCTATCGTTCTTTCGGTTCTCTCGTTTTCTTGTACTCTCTTCGCTCCGCCATTTTCTCTCTGTCACCCAACGCTAAGTTCAGCGGCCTCAGTCCGCTGCAACGGTTGGTTGGTCGGCGTTTAGTCCGTATTCGTTCTTCGTTTTCGCAAAGCTCCGCCCTCTCGGTTTTTTTCTAGTTCTCTAGTTTCTTTCGGCTGACTCGGTTGTCGAGTTCTTTCGGCTCTGTCAGTTTCTTTCGGTTGACTCGGCTGACTCGGTTGTCGAGTTCTTTCGGCTCTCTCAGTTTCTTTCGATTGACTCGTTTGCTTCGGTTGCATCATTCTTTCGGCTATCGCAGTTTTTTTCGGTTGCCTCGTTTTCTACTCTTTTCACTTCGCGACTATCACTCCGTCACCCAACGCTAAGTTCAGCGGCCTAAGTCCGCTGCAACGGCTGGGTTGGACGGCGATTAGTCCGTATCCTTTCGATGCATTTTTTCATGCTTGTTCTCTCATTTTTTCGGTTCCCTCGGTTCTATAGTTCTTTCGGCTCTCTCAGTTTCTTTCGGTTCTCTCGTTTTCTTGTACTCTCTTCGCTCCGCCATTTTCTCGCTGTCACCCAACAGTGTTAATAAGTGGAAATTTTCCATGCTATTGACTGTAATATATGGCCGCTTTTTCCACTTATTGCGATATCAAAGATTAAAAATGGAAAATTCAGGCCGTTTATAAAATTTTGTTTATTTTTCATCTTATTGTGCTATTATCACACCCAACATGGAAAATAAACCTAAATTCCGTCCTGATCCAACACTTAGGCTAATGGATCAGGTCCAGGAAGTTCTGAGATATCATCATTACGCATATCGTACTGAACAAACCTATTATCAGTGGATACTGCGCTATATCCGTTTTTTTGGTGGCAAAATTCATCCTCGAGATCTTGGTTACCGTGATGTCGAGCGCTTTTTATCTGATTTAACGATCACAGGGAAGGTGTCGGTTTCAACGCAGCGCCAGGCCCTTAACGCGCTTGTCTTTCTTTACCGCGAGGTACTGAATCTTCCCCTGGATGGAAAAATCCAGCCGGTTCGTTCAAAAAAAAGACCCAATTTACCAACCGTGCTTGGCAAAGATGAAATCAAACAATTCTTCAGGTACATTGATGGAACCCATGCCCTGATGGCCAAAATTCTTTATGGTTCCGGCCTGCGGCTAATGGAATGTGTGCGCCTGCGGATCAAAGATCTTGATTTTAACCGAAAACGGATCCTTGTGCTTGGTAAGGGAGACAAGTGGCGAAGCACCATCCTGGCCGAACCGATTATTTTTGAACTGCAAAGTCATATCGACCGTGTCAAAGCATTGCATCACTGCGATCTGGAAGAGGGCTTTGGTGAAGTGTATATTCCAGAGGCGTTAGGCCGGAAATATAAAAAGGCTGCGATGGAAACTCAGTGGCAATACGTTTTCCCCTCAAAAAATAGGTCCATCGATCCCAGATCGGGCCGGGAACGAAGGCATCACATCATGGAGTCTGGCCTGCAAAAGGCTGTCAAAAGAGCTGCGAAAAGGGCAGGCATTGATAAGAGAGTCACCTGCCATACTCTGCGGCACAGTTTCGCCACAACCATGCTGGAGAACGGGATCAATATCAGGGTATTACAAGAAATCATGGGTCATGCAGATGTCAAAACCACCGAGCGCTATACCCATGTAATGGACAAGGATATCTCCCGTATAAACAGCCCGCTTGATTCTCTGGATATGTGAAGGCCGATCTTGTTTTAAGATTCATAGCTCCGCCCTGTCGCTTACATAGGAAGCAATGGATTCAGGATAGAAAGATCCTTTGTGTCAATAGGATAGGAGTGCCTTTGTGTCAAGTGAGAAGTATACAAAAAAGCATTGATCTGACAAGGTATAAAATAATTTGCCTGCAAACCTATATAGCATCATCAAACTCTGTTTCATACCCCACTGTGAATGGGCGATCTGTGTTATTGCGGATACTTAAAAAATGAGCATTGTTTTTATCAAAGGGACAAATTGGATTGGCACAGGGTTTAAATCCAAATTTCTGATAAAAACAAGGATCACCTAAAACGAAAAGGGTGTTTGACTTTATGACAGGCTGTCTTAAAGCAAAACGGATTAATTCCGAGCCGATCCCCTGGTTCTGGAAGTCAGGTTTCACAGCCAGGGGCGCCAGATGCAAACCACAGACATCAGGGCCGTTATAGGCATTTGAAAAAGCAATATAGGCTATGATTGAATTGACATGGATACACACCCATTCATGCACTGGTTTACCATTCTTGTGGAATTTTTCAATTAATTGTACTTCAAAGGTGCTGCCGGAGAATGCCTGTCGCAACAAGGCAGAAGCCTTGGCATAATTTTCAGGAGTGAGTTTGCGTATTTTCATTGTGCTATATTCAATCGTTACTATTTGCTGTCATGAAGGGTCAAGATCCATGGTCATCTGCTTGACCTCTTCCTTAATTTCTCTTTCATGGATACCGATCAGGTATAAGAGTCCATCCAGCCCCAAACTTGATATGGCATTGGATGCTTTTTGTCTGACAATCGGCTTGGCATTAAAGGCGACACCCAGTCCTGCAATGCTGATCATGGGCAGGTCATTGGCTCCATCACCCACGGCAATGGTCTGTTCCAGAGAAATATTTTCTTTCTGAGCAATCTGGCGAAGCAGGGCCGCTTTTTTCTCACCATCCACCACTTCTCCCACCACCTTACCTGTGACCTTCCCGTCTTTAATATCCAGTTCATTGGCGTACATATAATCAAAGCCTAATAGCTCTTTTAAGTAGTCCCCGACAAAAGTAAATCCGCCGGATAAAATACCCAGTTTATACCCCAGACTTTTCAAAGTTTTCGCCACCACTTCCGCACCTTCGGTCAAGGGCAGGGTTTTTGAAATATTTTCAAGCTGTTCCTGACGAAGGCCTTTTAATAAAGCCACCCGGCGTGCAAAGCTTTCTTTAAAATCCATCTCTCCCTGCATGGCGGCTTCTGTAATCTTTGCCACCTCCTCACCCACACCAGCCAGTTTGGCCAGCTCAACAATGACCTCAGCCTGGATCAAGGTAGAATCCATATCAAAGACCACAAGTTTTCTGTGTTTTCGATAAAGGTTATCCACTTGAAAAGAAATGTCTATCCCAGCCTGTTGGGAAATATCCATGAACCGTTGCCTCATCTTTTTAATATCCAGGGGTTTGCCACTCACTGAAAATTGAATACTTGCCTTTGGATCAGGCTGGGGGTTTTTTAAAGAAATCCGTCCGGTGAGTCGTATGATGCTGTCAATATTCATGCGATTTTCCGCAATAACCGAGGCCACCGCAGTTATTTGACGGGCAGAAATGGTTCTGCCCAGAAAGGTGATAATCCGTCTTTCCTTGCCCTGGGCATGAACCCAGCGCTCATAATCATCAGAATCCACAGACTTGATATCAACTTTAAGGCCCATGTTATGGCCCTCAAACAGCATGTCTTTAAAGATGGAAGAAAAATCATTTGAATTGGGTATTTCAGCAAGGATACCCAGGGAGATATAGTCATGGATAACGGCCTGGCCAATATCTAAAATATTGACGCCATATTCTGCCAGAATCCCTATAAATTTAGCATCAAGCCCTTTTCTGTCTTTACCGGTAATATTGATCAATACCACGTCACTCATTGCATCTGCCCTCTTTATACCTTTATTAAAAATCAAATGAAGTACTGCTCTTATATCGCTGCTTGGCAATGGTTGGCAAGAAGTTTTCCAATATTCTTGATCACTATATCACCCAGTTTTACTCCTGCATGATCAGCCACCACGGGGCATTTTGCCTTAAACAAGAAAAATATTCGTTCGTCCTCTGAATCAAGGGTTTCAAAATTCCCCTGCCCCTTTGAGATAATCAGATCTGCTGCATGATAGGCCTGTTTGAACTGATCTGAGCAATATTCTAAAATCACGCCGGGAATGGCAGCACCTGTATCAATTACTTTAACCATTTTTGTGATCCCGGTATATCGGGCATCTTCCATGGTGGCATCATTCTGGGTGGGGCCACCGCGAACGGCATAAATAACTTTTGTTCTGTCCAGCCTGGCCAGCAATAATTTATCAAAAACAATTTCACCGGTATTGTCTGCCAGCCACAATATTTTTTTTGCCTTTTCACACGCCCTTTGAAAATGAGCCACATCGCCATTGATGGGAACAACCAGCGCCTCTTCAATGGTGGTTAAAACCTTTTGGGTGCCCACGCTGTTGTGAGCCCCAAAGTCAATAATATTACCGGCAATGGCCAGCCGGACTGCGGTTTCAAAATCAGCATGTTTCCCTTTTTTCAGCAGCTGGGGATAAAGCTGCAAAGCAAAGTCATTGTATTTGTCTTTAAGGTATTTAAACGGATCTTTTACCCCGGTAATCCCCTCAATGGTCTGGTGAATAAATAATGCCATTAATGGGGGAGGAATACAAAGATCCATTGTGGCCAATTTTTTCAATACCATCCTGACAACCTGTTGCTGTAAGTCTTCATCGTCTGTGGCCAGCTTTGCCACATCCAGACTTCCTTTGACGCAACAGACCAGACATTCATTTTTCAATAGCATATTTTTGCCTGCCTTGATTTGTATTCATCTTTTTTATTTTCCTGTTTTGATTCCAATTATGACTTTAGGAGCTTTACCTTTAAAATTAAAACCGAAGAAATCAGATAAAATAAAGCAAATAGCCAGAAAACAATTTGATAATTTGAATCAGTCGCATCCAGGATGATACCTGACAGCCATGGGCCTAAAAAGCCGGCTAAAAATCCATATGCTGTAAAGACCAGGCCGAAAATACGGCCAAAATTCTCCAGCCCGAATACTTCAGTGACCAGGGGGGCTGATACGGTGAACAATACCCCAAAGGCAAGACCCACAAAGCAGGCCAGAAAAGAAACCAGGTAAAGTGCCTGAACAAAGGGCATAAACCCATATGCAAGTGCTGCCATTAAAAATACAACCATCATGATCCCCTGCTTGGGATATTGATCCGCCAGCCTGCCGCAGACCAGCCGCCCGATACCGTTGAGAATATTAAAGCTGGTTAAGATATAGACATATTCGGTGATGCCATATCCCAGATGCTGCCCAAAAGAAGCGGTCAACACAATCAAGGATATCCCGGATGCCCCGGCAAGTGCCCAGATACACCACAGATACCAGAAAGGAGCAAGCTGCAATGTTTTTTTCAACGAAAGTGTGGCCACAGGCCTTCCTCCCAGGCTGTCCATGCCTTTGGGGGAACAGACAAACAGGGCGGCAATGGTACCGATACACAAAGAAATGACGGCGGCAAAATTGGATGTGAACAAATACCCTTTTGAAACCAGAAAACAGGTATAAACCGGTGACATCACGGCAGCAGCCCCGCCAAAAGTCAAATTGACGATACCGGTAACCAATCCTCTGTTTTCAGGAAAAAGCCGCTGGAACAGGGTCAGACACGGGATATAAACAAAACTGCAAAAAAAACCTTCCACAAAGGCCCAGATATAGACCTGATTCATACTGGTGGCATGGCCCACAAAAAACGTGGCAATAGAACAGACCAGACTGCCCATAAAAATAATCACACGGGTGTCACATTTTTCCTGGAATTTGCCGGCCAGGTACATGGAACAACCTGTTCCGGCCAGAATAAAAAACATCAACCGGCCGATCTGGGCCTTGTTGACCTGGAACATGGTCTGCCATTCCGAGGCCATGACACCGGGAAAGCCAAACACAAAGGCGCCGTGAAAAAAAATGGCCAGACAGCCTAAAAACAGGACTATTCGTTTATTTTCAAGGATTGACATATTTTGATTAATTTCTCATGGGTATTCAAGCTGGGGTCATCCAGCACACGTTCAAACAGTATTTGTTTTATTTTTCCCACCTGGGGACCGGAATCAATGTTCATCAATTTTATGATATCATTGCCTGTGATGTTTAACCGGTTCACGCTCAATGCCATATCAGGTTTTATTTCATTATATAGTTTTTCTAGCCTGACTCGTATTTCATTGAACGTATAGGGCTGTTTTTTTAAATTGCCTTTTTTGTCGGCAATCCTTATCCGCATGAAATCCTGGACACAAAGCTTGTTTTGATCCAGCATGGCCAGCAGCCGCCGGGCTGCCTTTGGCGTGGTCTCATCACTTAAGGGTCTCATGTGAGTTCTGATCAAAGCGATTATATAAGTAATATCGTTATTGGAGAACTTTAACCGAGACAGATCTTTGGCCACGGCCCGGGTGCGGGTCTGGTGCCCGGCAAAGGTCAGCCGCCCGTCTTTGATGTGGGCCGCATCAAACTTACCGGTATCATGTAAAAAGCCTGCAAGCCTTAAAAACGGCTGTTTGGCCGACAATGCATCTCCTACCAGCAGACAATGCTCAAATACGGTTTCCCCATGAAAGGGACCCCCGTCAAGGCCATAACAACGATCAAGACTTGGAAAGATTTTTTCCAACAAACCCATTGTTTTCAATGCCGTAAAAAACAAAGACGGCTTTTCCAGGGCCATGGCTTTGATGATCTCTTCTTTTATCCGCTCTTGAGCAGTGCTGGTTTCAATAAGGCCTGCAAGGGATATGATCATATCCCGGGATGCAGGATCAATAGTGCCGTCCATCAGACTCAAAAACCTGCAGGCCCGGATCATGCGCACAGGGTCTTGTTTTATCCTCTGTTCAGGGTTCAGGGTGAAACGGATGAGCCGCTTGGCAAGATCTTTTTGACCACCTAAAGGATCAATGAGTTCGAAGGTGTCCGGGTCCCAGGCCATGGCATTGATCGTAAAATCCCGGCAGGACAGATCTGAGTGTAAAAAATCCTGGATATCTTGATTGGGTCCAGTGATGTCTGATCCAGTTATATCCGGTCCATTCATATATAATCTGGGAGCGGCCACCTCAATGCCATTGACCAGGCAGACGGAAAATGTTTTGCCCACAATCTTAACATTCTGATCAGAAAACACATTTTTAATCTGTTCTAAGGTGGCATGGGTCAGAATATCCATATCCTCGCAGGATTTATTCAACAGCGCATCCCGGACCGCGCCGCCCACAACATAGGATTTAAATTGGTTGGTCCTGAGCCGGTCTAAAACAAAGCGAACAGGTTCTGGAATGAACAGACGAATCAAGCACCCCACCTTGGCAAAAGCGCATGTGTGACGTTCAAGTGATCCAATATCCTTGCCACCACCGTATCCACGACGTCTTCAATGGTTTGGGGAAAAGAATAAAAAGAGGGGTTTGGCGGCAGGATAATAGCTCCTGCACGGTGAGCCTTTGCCATATTTTCAAGATGGATCAGATTATAGGGCGTCTCCCGGGGTACCAGAATCAAGGGTCTTTTTTCCTTTAAACTCACATCGGCTGACCGGGTTAACAGATTGTCCGCAAATCCGTGTGCAATGGCAGACAGAGTTTTCATGGAACACGGACAGACCACCATGCCGGAATGGACAAAAGATCCACTGGCCGGCTCACTGGCCATCTGATCCTGGAAAAAAACCTCAAGATCATCCTGGCCGTCCAGCCGGACGCCATACTCATTCAAAAAGTCAGCAAACAATGCCTTGGGATCAAATCCCATCTCATGGGCCAGAACCCCTTTTGAGGCATCTGAAAGGATCACCATGACCTTTGTTTTTGCCTCGATGAGCGCCTTTATCAGCCGGATGGCATAAATAGAACCCGAGGCGCCGCTGATACCCACTATAATCGATTGATTATTCATTTGAGCACTCCCTGCACCAGCACACCGACAAAAAGGGTAACCGATATAATTGAATTCATGTGAAAAAAAGCAATGTTGATATGGGTTAAATCATCCGGCTTCACCAGCCGATGCTCCACCACCAGAAGGATGGCAATCACTATTAAAAAACCTAAGAAGACCGGGTGCATGTTAAAACTGATGTACATGGCCACAAAAAAAACCATGGTCAGGCAATGAAGCAAGGAAGAAATCATCATGGCCTTTTTAGGACCAATCCTGGATGGCAGAGAAAAAAGGCCTTGTTTTTGATCAAATTCAATATCCTGGCAGGCATAAAGGATATCAAAACCGGCGATATAGGTCATGAGTGCCAGACTTAAAAATCCAATGCTCCATGACAGATTTCCAGCAATGGCCACCCAGGCCCCGATTGGGGCAAGACTGATGGCAAACCCTAAATACAGATGGCAGTATTTAGTAAACCGCTTGGTATATGAATAAAACAATAAAAAAAACAGAACCGGGAAAGAAAACAAAAGACAAAGGCGGGAAAGCATGGCAGCTGAAAAAATGAATATCAAAGAAGAAATTCCGACAAAAACCAAAGCTTCTTTCTGGGACAAGATTCCTGCCGGAATCTCACGAATGGCGGTCCGCTCATTTTTTGCATCAATCTTTGCATCCACGATCCTGTTAAATCCCATGGCCGCAGATCGTGCCCCCACCATGGCGACAATAATCCAGACAAAGGCCCATGCAGACAAAGGGGTTTTTTCCCAGGCCATGACCATGGCAGACAATGCAAACGGCAAAGCAAAAATAGTATGGGAAAATTTGATCATCTTTGCATAATCAAGCAGTTTTTGTTTTGATATCATACTCATATTATTAAACTCTCAGTGCCCATAGCCGCTCAATAGAGACCATGGACCATTGTATCGCAATCCGGACATCTGCCGACCCCACTCATGGCATGGGTCAAATTATTTTTTATCTGATAGCCATGCCTCTGAACCAGCAATTTATTACACACGTGGCAATGGGTATTTTCACTGGCATGACCGGCCAGATTACCGATATAGACATATCTTAACCCGGCAGCTTTTCCGGCATCATAGGCTTTCTCCAGGGATGCCACCGATGTGACCGGCCGGTTGGTCATCTGATAACTGGGGTGAAACCGTGAAATATGCCAGGGGGTCTCAGGTCCCAGGTCATTGGCGATAAAACAGGCCATAGCATTGATATGATCGCTGTCATCATTTAATCCGGGAATCAAAAGAGTGGTAATCTCCACCAGGATTCCCATTTCTTTCATCTGTCTCAAATTCTCTTTTACAGGCTCTAATTTTGCTTTGCAAAAACTCTCATAAAATTGGGGATCAAACGATTTTAAATCCACATTTGCCGCATCCAGAACATTGGATAAGATCTCAAGGGCTTTGCCACTCATATATCCATTGGTCACAAAAATATTAAACAGTCCTTTTTTTCTGGCCAGTTTTGCGGTTTCAATGGCCAGCTCAAAAAATATAGTGGGCTCGGTATAGGTATAGGCAATGCTCTCACACCCGGCATTGACGGCATCTGAGACTATTTTTTCAGGCAAAATCTCCCTGCCCTGGATCATTCCGTTGCTGTTTTGTGGCATATGGGCAATATCTGAATTCTGACAAAAATCACATTTAAAATTGCACCCGGGTGTGGCAATGGAGTAAGAAAAAGACCCTGGCTTCAAGTGGTAGATCGGCTTTTTTTCAATGGGGTCCACACTGGCTGCAATTACCTTTGAATAGGCCAGAAAAAAAAGTTGCCCGTCCTGATTTTCCCGCACACCGCAAATCCCTCTTTTACCCGGCTTGATTCGGCAAAAATGCTTACACACATGACAGACCACCCCTTTATCATCCTTTTTTGTATACAGCAGGGCTTCAATCATTTTCTATTTTGACCTCATACGTGTGGCCAGTCCGGTTGCCGGACCATACCCCTTTATTTTTTTTACTTTGAGCTCCATGGGGCGGGTCCGAAACGTGGGCACGGGTTTGATCCGCATGCCGATGAGGGTTCCGAAAATAGATTTTTGAACCAGCCTGTTGTTTTCAATACAGGCGGATATTTTACTACAGACAAAGGGTAACTGTATTGTGGTTTTCCAACGCACCGGAACCTTACCCAGTATGGACGATAACAATAGTTTGAGTTCCCAGATACTGAAAAACTGGGCATAGGTAAACAGATTAGGCACAAAAAAACTTTTAAATCGACGGGCCATGTTCAGCGGCGCATAGCGATTGAGTACGCAGAGAATCACGGTATCCTTTGCCACCCGGCAGGCTTCTTCAACTGCTTTGGCCGGCCTGTCTGTAAATTCCAGGCTGGTAAAAAGAATGGCGGAATCAAAGGCATTATCTTCAAAAGGCAATTCCTCGGCCACTCCCCGATGAAGATCCACCTGACTGCCCAGCCGTTTTTTTGCAATATCCAGCATATATAATGACGGATCGATTCCGGTCAGGTTCAAACCCCGGTTCAGGAGAGGTTCCAGGCTTATCCCGGTTCCACACCCGATATCCAGGATACTTTGTCCTTTTGCAGGGGCCAGAAGGTCCAGCATTAATTTGATTTCAAGATCCAGACAATATCGATTCTTTGCCTGGTCAAACCTGGCATCATATTCATTGGCATCTTTAAAATCAAATACATATCCCATAATTAATCAATTATCTCTTTGACCTTTTCCATCATCTCATGAATGGCCAGCACTGCTGGAGAATCGTCACCCAGCTCAAGGATGGATCGTCGTTCCATGTCAAACTCAAGCAGGTTGTTATCGTCGGGTATGGTGGCAATGATGGGTACACCGATGCCGGCGACTTCATCTAGAAAAACCTGACTCAATTCTTCAGGGGCCCGGTTCACGATCAATGCCTTGTTTGCCACTTCAATTTTCAGATCGCCCAGCATCTCATTGATTCTTCCCACGGCTCTTAATCCGCGCAGAGCATAGTCAGTGACCATTAACAACACATCCACCTTACCACTGGTTCTCCGACTTAAATGTTCCATACCGGCTTCATTGTCCACCAAAAGGTATTTATAATTGCCTTCAAGTTCATCGGCAAACCGGTTTAAAATATTATTGACCATACAATAACATCCCTGACCTTCCTGGCGACCCATGACCAGCAGATCAAAGGTTTTCTGCTCAATCAATACCTGATTCATCAGCATTTCAAGGTAGTTGATTTTGTCCATACCCGACGGCACTCCCTGAGGATCTTTCATAAAGTCCTCACGGATATCACCCACTGTTTTTTTAATTTCCAGTCCCAGCGTTTCGCCCAGGTTGGAGTTAGGATCTGCATCGATTGCCAACAAGGGGCTATTGCTGTTTTTTGCAAAATATCGGGTTATCAGTGCTGAAACAGTTGTTTTGCCAACACCCCCTTTACCTGCCATTGCAATTACTTTGCTCATATTATCTCCAAACATCATTCATTAAATTTCACATTTGCATTTAAGATAACGCAATCATGAAAAAAAGCAATGAAAGATCTGTTGAAATCAGATAAAAGGCCATGATTTACAAAGACAAAATACTTATTTGCTATATCGCCCTATTTGCCATACCTCATGGACAATTCATGGTATCGTCGCAGCTTTTTTTGTGCCTGACCAAAAACCGTATCTTCCGGATAGTTAAAACTGGCATCTGCCTTCCCGGCTTTGGCTCCGGTGAGCACCTGGATACCCTCTTCAATGGTCTTGACCTGATACAGGTGAAATTCATTTTTCCGAATGGCCTGGACCACATCCGGTCTTAAAACAAGATTATTCACATTGGACGCAGGAATCATTACTCCCTGATTCTTAGTAAATCCTTTTTTAACACAGATATCAAAAAAACCTTCTATTTTTTCATTCACCCCGCCAATGGCCTGGATTTCACCTTTTTGGTTCACTGATCCGGTCACTGCGATTTCCTGACGGATGGGAAAACCGGAAAGACTGGAAAGAACTGCATATAATTCTGTAGACGAGGCGCTGTCACCATCAATACCGTCATAACTCTGCTCAAATGTGATACTGATACTCACACTCAACGGATAATTCTGGGCAAACATCCTGCCAAGATAGCCTGAAACAATCATAATCCCTTTGTCATGGGTCTGGCCGGACAGGTCTGACTCATGTTCAACATTGATGATTCCGGGGTTTCCCATATATGATTCAGCAGTAATCCGTGTGGGTCGTCCAAATGCGATTTCTCCCATATCATAGACTGCCAGAGCATTGACCTGGCCGATGACCTCGCCTTTAACGTCCAGTAACACAGATTGATTTAAAAACTCTTCCCATACTTTTTCTTCATACAGGTTATGACGAAACCGTTGTTTATTAATGGCTTTCAGGACAAATTCCCGGGAAATGACAAGGGCATTTTCTCGTTTTGCCCAATAATCAGCTTCCTGCAACACCCCTAGAATATGACCAAATCTCAATGACAATTTCTTTTGATCCGCAACAATCCGGCTGCCGTATTCAATCACCGCCCATACACCGTCCGGGGTGAAATTTAACAATTTTTTATGTTCACACACCCGGGCAATAAACCGGGCATACAAAAGGCCGTTCTCGTCTGTCAGGTCAGCCTCACTATCAAAATCAGCCCTGACCTTAAATATCTTATTAAATTTTGGATCAGCACTTTGCAATACCCTGAAAGGTTCATACCTGCCCATCAAAACCACAGTAACCCTTAAGGGAATGGGGGCAGGTTTTAAGGACGGCATCCCATAATCTGCCTGATCCGGCATATCTTCAATCCTGAGCATTGAATCCTGAAGCGTTCTTTTCAAGGCTTCCCAAACCGGCGGGTTGATCAATAACGGTTCAATATCAATAACCAGATATCCATTATTGGCTTTTAACAGAGAGCCTGCCTGAACCATTGTAAAATCGGTTTCAACAGAGCCCATGGTTGGTTTTTTTTCAATCTTTCCAAACAGGTTCGCAAATGTTGGGTTGGGCTCAATCACGACAGGTGCGCCTTGCTCTCGTCTGCGGTCCACCAATACATTGACCTGATACCGTCTAACCAGGGAGCCGGCCATATTATGAAATTCCTGGGGCCTGGATTCTTTTGTTTCCCCTTGAGTTCCCAGGAACAAGGCAATATTCTCGATGATATCTTCTTTCACCCGTTTGAGATATTTCTGAATGGGCTTACAATCTCTCAAGTCATACCGTACCGGATCAATCTGCTCTGAAATCAACTGCTCTGTCCGTGAGGCCACAATTGATCTGAGTATGGTTTTCATCTCTTCTCCGACCCTTTCAATCTCATCAAGAGCGGCTTCGAGTTTTTCTTCTACCTGTTCAATATGGCTGTCAATCGCCTGCTGTTCTGCCTCACCCAACGCCTGGAAATCCTCCTCAGTCATGGGTTGGCCCGGCTGATAATCCGGCCGGTGATCTGCCGGCTGATCCGGCTGAACCGGGTATGAAGGAAGAACCTGGTACTCATCTTCACTGCGACCAATAACAAGATTAAAAGATGCGGCAAGCCGGCCGATCTCATCAAATAATTCTTTTTGACGAGAAGAACATTCTTTTTGAATCTTGTTTTGTTCTTCCTTAAACGACGGAGTTTCAAAAAACTGGGGGATTTTTTTTCTCAAAACATCCACAAACCGGGCCATGTTTCTGGAAAAATAAACAGCGGTTCCTGTCGGCATTTCAATGACATCCGGGCAATAACCATCGTCAAAATTATTGACCAGGCAAAGGTCTTCAGAGGTTTTTTCCGTCAGGGCATGATCAGTTAACAATTTTTTTATAATGGTTGACTTTCCAGTGCCCTCAAGGCCTGTGACAAAAATATTATATCCCGCCCCTTTCATGTTCAAACCAAAATCAATGGCTTCAACCGCGCGTTCCTGGCCGATAATACTGTCAAGAGGTGCCAGCTCTGATGTGTCCTTAAAATCAAAAAGATTTTTGGGGTATTTATGATTGAGGTCTTTTACCTGGATTTTAAATGATTTTGCCATCTTGTTCTCCTCATGTTGAAAATGGTTCAATTTGAACGTTGTGTTCCCGTTTCCGCTGGGCTGTGAGAATGAGGTCTTTCAGCGCTTTTTTATTTTTAGCGCGCTTCCATTTTTTTTCAAACCCTGGATCCATTACAATCTGGGCAATGGCAGAAAGAGCACGAAGGTGAAAATGCCTTTCATCTTTTGATCCGATCAGCACAAAAGCGGCATATATCTGCGGATGGTTCGATGAAAACCAGATGCCCTTTTTACAACGGACAATGAGCATTGAAAACTTTTTTTCCCCTTCAACAATGATATGGAGAACCGCAAGTCCGGGGGCGAGTACTGTAGTCATTTCAGCCTCCCTTGTCGTCATCAGCCGATTTAAATCCTTTGCATCCATATCCAAGGTTTTAGACATCATGTCAGAGACTATATCAAAAAAAGCAGCCTTGTCCATGGGTTGTTTTAAATCAATAGCCTGACTTTTTTCCACCAGCATGTCAAACCGATCTTTAGCGCCTTGTTGAGCGCTTGTCATTATCTGTCCCATATCAGTTTCTTTAGCGGTCAATTCTTTTGGAACCACTTTTTTCATCAATTGACGCAGGGCTGCCTGCTGATCTGTATCAAAACGCAGGGACATTTCTTTTAATGATGCAAGAGAACCAACCATCAATGGCTGTAGAAGGGTCGACAATCAACACGCCCAACTCCTGAAACCGGATAAAATTTTCCCGTTCATTAAGTCTGGCAATCAGGGTCTGGGTACCGAATTGCTCATAGGCTATTTCACAGATCAAAAAATTATCTTCATCTGACAGCATGGTCACAATGGCGCCGGCACGGTGGCAGTTAATGCTTTCAAGTTGCGCTCGATCAAAGGTTGAAATCTCATGGATGTGAATATCTGTCGCCTGTTCATGATGACTGCCGGGTTCGGTAATTGCCAGGCCGACCTGCCAGCCCCTGGAGACCAGCGACAGGGCAAGAGCAAATGCCTGTCCGTCATTACCGAAAATCACAGCCTCCCTGGCCTCATCAAATTCAGACGCTTTGGCTCTGGGATGATCTTCTTTAATCCGTTTAAGGGCATATTTAAATAATGGTGGGCCCACCATCTGATTTAAAACAATAACGGCAATAATAATGGTGGCAAATGGATTGCCCCACTCTGGAAATTGCACCACCACTTCTTTTGCAAGGCCTAATCCAACTCCGGCCTGGGTGATATAAGCCATCCAGCTGACCCTGTTGTGGTGGGCCGGGTTTTTAGCCAGTGTACCTCCGACAAAAGACCCTAAAAAAATCGCCCCCATCCGGGTAAAAAACAAAAGAACGGCAATGGGCCAGGTCCTGGCCAGAACATCCAGTGATAAAGACGCTCCGGTGAGAGTAAAAAAAGCAATATAGATGGGCAGGCTGATATCAAATAATATCTTTAAAAATTCATTTCTAAACGATAGGGTATTTGCCACTAGAAATCCTGCAACCATACATATCAAAAGGGGTTCAAAAAGAACTTCGACCTTGATAAACTCCTGGGAAACGTGGCGGAAACCACTGGAAAACACAAAAACCAGGTATCCGGTCAAAAGGATTAAACCGGTTTTGATCATCTTTTGAACGGGTAATAATAAAGCCCCTATGATCATTTTAGATGCAAAAAAACCAATCAGCACAGCTATGCTGATCTCTGAAATTAGAAGCAAAATAAAACCGCGATTCTTGCCGGCATTGGCATGACTTTCATGAAAGGAACAAACTCGGAAATAAAAAACAGGGTCAGGCTGGTCAGGGTAAACGTAGAAACCACAAGGCCTGTGGTTATCCATGCGATACTTTTAATGCGGGTCTTAAGCTCTTTTAAATACAATTCTCCGCCGGCTGAAAAAGCAATAAACCCAAGGGCTATTTCATCCACAAATCGTAAATTCAACGTTGCTTCGCGGGTAACCAGATCAAGAACATGTGGTCCGGCAAGAATACCGGTGATAAGGAAACCACTGATCAAGGGAAGACCGGTTTTTAAAAGGCTGGTTCCAATCTGTTTTGAGGCGATGGCAATCATTGCAAAACAACCGCCGAAAATCAGAACATCCATATCAAATCCCGTAATCACTGCCGGATCAGTTAATGATGAACGTCAAACTATGTCTTTGTTAATAATTGTTTGACTGCTAAAACCAAGGTGGCACTTTCAGTAGGCTTTATTTTTGGCAGGTTATCGTAAAATGATAGACAAAGCAATCCATTTCAATACAAATAATGGCCCCTTTAAAACAAAAGGGGTCCATTCAAAATCGTTCTAAATATCCGGGCTAATGGCAACCGTCAGAATCGCATGGAGAGCCATCACCACAACTTGTTCCGCAATTGCACCCTGAACCGCAGGAAGGAACAGTATCCGGTTCAAGGCCGGTTTCAACTATCTTAATGTCAAATTCAAGCGTTTTACCGGCCAGAAAATGGTTGATATCCATTCTTACAGATTCGTCAGTTATCTTTGAAATAGTTGCAGGAACCAGTCGTCCATTGGGATCGGTAAGCTCAAGCTGAAGTCCGATTTCCAGAGGAATTTCATCAGGAAATTGCTTTTTGGGAATATCGATATAATGTTCTTTATTTATGGGGCCATATCCTTGTTCCGGCGGAATAACAACCGATGTTTTTTCACCGGCCTTCATTCCAATCACCGCCTGATCAAATCCCTTAATCAGCATACCCGATCCCACAGTGAATTTTAAAGGGGCTTTTCCTTCGGATGTATCAAACACATCACCATTTTCAATCCTGCCTGTATAATCAACCGATATGGTATCGCCGATTTTAATTTTATCTGTCATTGTTTGTTAATCCTTTCCGGGGACATCCCCTTATCATATGTTTAAAATAATAGAGAACAAGATAAGGCAGTTAGAACAAATGTCCAATGAAAATAGTTTTTTCTTTGTCATGAATAAAAAAATGGTATAAATTCAGATAATCAAAAATAAAGATGTGCCCATTTAAACAGGAGATATCATGGATCTATTAAAAATCGTTCTCGCAATTTTTCTTCCGCCTCTGGCTGTTTTCTTACAGGCCGGTATTGGTATGCATTTATTGATCAATATCATTTTAACCATTTGCTTTTTTCTTCCCGGCAGTATCCATGCCTTATGGGTAATTGTTAAAAAGAAATAGACAAGTTTTCCTTATCCCCATTCTTATTAAATGGTGCCATGGCAATTCTTCTTTAACCGCTATCTGCAAAGAAGATTTTAGGAATAGTTCAACCCTTCATGAACGGATAAGTATAATCATGGGGAGGTACAAAGGTTTCCTTTATGGTCCGGGCCGAGGTCCATCTTAACAGATTAAGATAGGACCCTGCCTTATCATTGGTTCCACTGGCTCTGGAACCGCCGAATGGCTGATATCCGACCACAGCACCGGATGGCTTGTCGTTGATATAAAAATTCCCGGCAGAATGAGTCAATTTTTTCATTATTTTTTCAATCGCACCCCGGTCTGTGGCAAAAATGGCACCCGTGAGCGCATATATCGATGTGCTGTCCAGAATATCCAGGGTCTGTTCAAGTTGACTATCTTCATAAACAAATATGGACAGCACCGGCCCGAAAATTTCCTGGGTCATGGATTCATAATACGGGTCTGTGGTCAAAATCAGGGTGGGCTCAATAAAATATCCCTTTGTTTTATCTGCCCCACCACCGGCAATCACTTGTGCCTTGTTTGAAACCTTTGCCCGCTGGACATATCCGATTATTTTTTCAAACGCCTTTTCATCGATCACGGCATTGACAAAATTTTTAAAATCCATAACACTGCCTGATCGAATTTGTTTTAACCTTGATTTGATTTTCTCTTCAAACTCTTCCCATCGAGATCGAGGAAGATACAGCCTTGAACAGGCACTGCATTTTTGTCCCTGGTATTCAAAAGCTCCGCGGATAGCTGCAGTCACAACCGCATCACTGTCTGCGGACGGGTGCATGAAAATATAATCTTTCCCACCGGTCTCACCCACAATTCGAGGATACGAACGATAGGTTTCAATATTTTCTCCAATGGTTTTCCACAAGGTCTGAAATATAGTTGTAGAGCCGGTAAAATTGATCCCACCAAGATCTTTATGGGTCAGGATAATCTTACCGATTTGAGATCCTTTGCCTGGAATAAAGTTGATCACCCCGTCAGGCAGACCCGCCTCTTTGAAAATCTGCATCAGGTAAAAGCCTGACAAAGCAGCCGAGGAAGATGGTTTCCAGACAATGGTATTGCCCATGATGGCCGGGGCGATGCAAAGATTTGCCGCAATTGCGGTAAAGTTGAACGGGGTTAATGCAAAGATAAACCCCTCCAGGGGGCGATATTCCATCCGGTTCCATACCCCTTTTTCGCTTTGGGGCTGATCCTGGTAGATCTTTTCCATAAACTGAACATTAAATCTTAAAAAATCAACCAGCTCACAGGTGGCATCAATTTCTGCCTGGAATACATTTTTCGACTGCCCCAGCATGGTCGCTGCATTCAACAGATAGGTATATTTTTGTGAAATCAACTCTGCCGCTTTTAGAAACACAGATGCCCGTTCTTCCCAGGGCATAGCCTCCCACAAGGGTTTGGCTTTAAGCGCAGCAGCGATGGCCTGGTGCACATTTTTATTTTCAGCACGGCTAAACCTTGCCAGTACATGTCCATGGTCATGGGGGCAAACCACATCTGTCTGATTGGCGTTGCAAATCTTCTGGCCGTTAATGATCAAAGGGATATCTATTTGTCTCTCTAATTGCCGGTTCAGTTCCTGCTCAAGTGCTACTCGCTCAATGCTGCCGGGCAGATAAGATTTGACAGGTTCATTATAGGCATTGGGCAGGCTTGGTATATAATTATTCATGTGTCACTCCCTTTTTTTTATTTGGGAACGGTAGTTACTTTTAAAATAAGGCCATTTGATCAAACTTCAATTTTTATTTAACCCTAAGACTTATAAAAATAAATAAAATATTAGTTGTTCGGCTTGACTAACAATTTAAAAGCCTTAATTTCTATCTAACTGGCGAGAGCCCAATGGAAAGCCTTCTTTCCTTTTTATAATGACAAACAATCTAATGTGAGGATATTAAAATGAATAAAATACCATCAAGAGACATTTCCGGACATTGTGAAGGTGAATGTAGAGATTTGGTTGGTGAAGGCGAAAAAAAACGTCAAAATAAAATCAGAACCCAAAAATACAGCACAGGATCAGGCCCGAGCGTGCGATCGGCAAATTCAAGAAATGAAGCCCCAGGCTGGCTTGGCGGTCATGTCTGATCGAATCTGAACAACTTTAGATAAGATATAATAATTGTAATATTTAATTCCCCAATAAAACAAAGGCAGTCAGGTTTATACCTGACTGCCTTTTATTATTTAAATCCATGGGCCTTTAAATAGATATCTTTTCACCAGTCTTGGGCACAATGGTTTCATAGCCTTTTTGCCTCAATCGTTCTGCAAACGCAGCGCTTTGAGCCTCTTCACCATGAACAACCGCGATCTTTTTTATTCGAAGATTGGAACCAATAATAATCTGTTCCAGCTCATGTTTATCCCCATGGGCACTGAACCCACCAATTTTTTCAACCCGGGCCTTAAGCGGATATTCTTTTCCAAGAATCTTGACAACAGGGAATTCTTTTCCATTGGTTGGGGCACCATCAGCACCCAGTTCTTCAATCCGTCTGCCCAGGGTGTGCTGGGCCATATATCCCACCAGCAGAATGGTATTTTTCGGATCATGAATCTTGTATCTTAGATGATGCAGAATTCTGCCGGCCTCACACATTCCAGAAGCAGAAATCACCACGTGAGAGGAATCATCCTTATTAAGCTGCATGGATTCCTGAACCGTCTGCACAAATCGGATTTTCTCAAAACTAAACGGGTTTTTCCCTTTTTCAAGAAAGGTTGCATGGGTCTCTTTATTATAGGTTTCCGGGTGCTCACCAAACACTTTTGTGATATTGGTTGCCAAAGGACTGTCCACATAGACGGGTCGTCTGGGCACTTCTCCATTGTCGTAAAGTTCATGAAGGATATAAATCAGCTCCTGGGTCCGGCCAAAAGCAAAAGAAGGAATGATCACAGATCCCCCTCTTTCAAACGCTTCATTCAAAACCTTTTTCAAGCTTGAGCCAAGATCTCCCACTGGATCATGTTCCCTGTCCCCATAGGTACTCTCTGTGATCAGCAGATCAATATCCCGATCTTCTTCATCAAACACCAGGGTGGGATCTCTCAGGATGGGTTTGCCAAACCGGCCCACATCCCCGGTATAGAGTATTTTATATGTTTTATTATCGCGTTTGACAGTGATCACTGAAAATGCAGATCCTAAAATATGACCAGCCACATAAAACTTCACTGTGGTCTCTTCACCAATGGTCACTGGAAGCCCGAATGGATATCCATCAATGGAAGTTAAGGCCTGCCTGGCATCATCCATGGTATACAGGGGCGTGACAATATCAATTCCATGCTCTTTTTGAAGTTTATTAATGGTCTCGACATTGAGCTCATGCGCATTCTTTTTAAGCATGTTTTTAATCTGATTTTTCTGTTTTCCCGACACAGGTTGTTTTACATTATTCTGTTCCAATTGATACAAAAAAGATCTAAGAGATTTATAATTCAGATATTGTGAATCTGACTCCTGGATATGACCACTGTCCATCAACATATAATCCAGCGCATCTGCTGTGGGTCGCGTGGTGATGATACGGCCTGAAAAATCATTTTTAACCAGCAATGGAATCCGACCGGAATGATCAATATGGGCATGGGATAAAATCATGTTGGTAATGGTTTTAGGATCAATGGAAAAGGTTTGATTCTTTTCCTTGCTCTCTTTTCGTCTACCCTGGAACATACCGCAATCCAATAAAATCCGATCCGCACCTGTATCAAGAAGATGCATGGAACCTGTCACTTCACCTGCCGCACCATAGAATGTCACATCCATAAGAGACCTCACTTACTGCTAAGAGTTCAAATCAATATTTTATTTGGTAAATACCTTTTTTAAGAGTTCAGTTGTCCGTTTAACCGGATCCTGGCGGATGGCGGCCTCTTCTTTTGCCAGATAATAAAAGATACCATCCATTCCTTTACCCACCACATGTTCGGTCAGATTTGCTTTTACATCCGGCACAAAGGGAATATCTTTATATGCTTTGATCATATTATCGTAAGATTGAATGGCCCCGACCTGGGACAAGGTGTCATCCACCACTGGTTTCATTTCCTCGGCCAGCTGGGGTGTCATTTTGCCTTTAAAATACTGGGTGGCAGCATCATCAGGCCCGTTGTAAATCTGTTTTACATCTTCAAGGGTCATCTGGGTAATGGCATTGCCAAACAATTGTTTTGCCTTGGGCGTGGCTGCTTCTGCCGCCCGATTCAATTTTAGTTCAAGGTCTTCAAACAGGCTTGACATACCCACTTTGCTCAAATATTTTTTTGCAGTGTCAAGACTTTTGGGTAATGGAATATGAATATTGGAATCTGTATTAAATCCATCTTGAGCTCCCAATTGTTTGACCACACGTTCAGAACCAACCCTTAAGGCCTCTTTAAGTCCTGAACCGATCTCGTCAACAGTTAGTGCTTTTGCTGTGTCTGTACCACCCAACGATTTTAAGAAGTTGCCGCCCTTATCCAGCCAGGAATTTGCGGCCATGGACCGGACCGGCAGGATAAACGGGACAATCATTAAAAATTGCCAAATCCACAACCGTATTATTTTAAAATGCATCATTTTATTAGTCCTCCGTATCGAGTTATTTCATCATTATGCCAAGATATCAAAATTTTAAGATATCAGGATTCAAGGTTCAGGGTTCAGGGTTTACAATATTCGGCCTGTCTTTTTTCTTAAACAATCGACCCAGGAATGCAAAAAATTTCTTAATCGCTCCCCACAATTTCGGTAACAGCCATATCATAATGAGAAAAAACAATACCAGGCCCACTATAAAAACAAGTGGATGGGTAAGGGCTGTCCATACTCCTGCGATGACGGCCACATCTTCAACCACGGAAGCTGTCCAATTCGTTATCGGTTCAGGAGAGGTATTGATCAGCAGCCGGGTACCTGATTTGGCAGCATGGGTGGATGCTGCCATTCCGCCACCCAAGATACCTGCGGCAATGGCCACAGCAGGATTAACATCACCCACAGCTCCGGCTGCCAGCATAACGCCGGCAGGAATCCGGATAAAGGTGTGGATCGTATCCCATCCAGTATCAACACCCGGAATCTTATCAGCAAAAAACTCCACCACATACATCAGCCCGGCTGCACCAATGACCAGAGGGTTCATTAAGACCTCAAGCCCAGAAGGAAGAACAATATTCTCTGTTAACCCCAATCCCCCCAGCACCAGGATGGTGGCATATAAATTGATGCCACTGCCCCATGCAGCCCCCATGGTGATTGAAATGGTTTTTATTATCTGATTAAAATCATCCATTAAATACGTATT
Source organism: Pseudomonadota bacterium (assembly GCA_043826275.1). GTDB lineage: Bacteria > Desulfobacterota > Desulfobacteria > Desulfobacterales > Desulfobacteraceae > Desulfobacula. The sequence goes on along the minus strand of JBDRQO010000004.1, from coordinate 98,920 downwards.
TCACCTTTCGCTTATTTCCCGAATCCAGGCAACAGATTTTTGATCTGTTTTTCAATATCCTTTACAGGCATCTCTTTTTTAGATTTTTCATCCCCTGTTGTTTCTAACACCTGCTGTTTTAACGAATCAATGTTCAGTCCCTTAGCCCCGTCGCCCAGCATCCCTTTCAGGTCCGGACGGATTTTAGGCGAGGCAAAAGAACCTGTAATCAGCAACGGCACCATCAGGCCTGATCGTTCTTTGGTATCACCCTGACCTTTTAATGTGGCAACAAATTTGGGGTCCACTCTCATATCAAGCAACTCTTTAACAAGATCGATATCTCCTGCTGCAATTATCCGGATCAACGGTGACATCATCCGTGTTCCATCTGTTTTAATCAAGCCGTTTTTGGCAGTAAACGGAATGTTAAGTTCGGCAAAATCGGTTCTTGGCTTTTCGCCCGCTGGTTTTTCTCCACCAAACTTGGCTTTCACATTTCTCATCATTCCGGCAATATCAATCCCGATAATAGCACCGTCAGTAAACAAAAGACTGCCTTTACCGTTTAGTGTCTTTTTGATCATATCAGGATCTTCGCCCTGCATGGTAAAATTGATATCAGACGCTAAGGTCCCCTCAATTATCTCTTTTTGCATGGCATCTTTAATCAATGGCCCTGCCTGGATACCTGTTGCTTTCAGTATCAAGCTGATTTTAGGCTCCTGGTTGCGAACATCGAGTCCTAATGTTGATGCAATGCTGCCCTGGTAAAGGTTCATACCAAATGGATCAATAGTAATTATACCGTCTTTGGCTGTGATATGGATATTTATTTTTTCCGTCACTGCGCCATGGGCTTTGATTTTACCTGCTGTTATTTTACCATCCATCACCAGCTTTCTTAATGGACCATAATCTGTATTTTTCTTTACCGGTGCTGTGGTGGTGGGAGTGGCAGGTTGAGCATATCCGTCCTTGGGGGATGAATCCGATTTGGATGGTTCTGGCAGATATCGATCCAGATCGATATTGTCCAGAGCCAGATCAAATGTCAGATCCGGCCGGGTAAAATCTTTGGCTGTTGCTGAAAAATCCAATTTTGAATCATCTATAACAAGCTGTCCCCTGGAAACAGAAAAATTCTTGGGTGTTCCTTTGATTTGTGCTGTTAAAGAAATCTTATCCAACACCTTGGGATCTGATGTCTGAACCGGAAAAGGTTGACCAAGAGCGGCCATAAGCTTTCGAGGTGAAAAAGAAGAAACGGCAATATTGACATCAAATTGTGGATTGAACACAGGATCGATAACCGTGCCCTTCACTTTTGTATCCAGAGCATCCAGGGCTTTTAATGCAAGGTCTATGGACATCGTCCCTTTCCCAGGCTCCTGCCCAATGGGCCCTGCCGTGCCCTTAAGTGAAACCGGTTTACCATCAACCATGGCATTGAACAAAATTGAAATCGGTTTATCAAGGCTGATATCTGCCAATTCAAGGTTGAAATCAGAAATCTGCTTTTGTTGGCCTGTTATTTGATCCTTATATATGAATTGTCCATTTACAATTAAAAATTTATCCACCTTTAAAGAATCAATTGGCAATCCCTGTCCGGATGAAGATGGTTGTGCTTTTTTATCTGCTTTGGATGTCTTGGGCGGTGATTTGCCGATCCCTTCCCAATTGGCAGTTCCATCCTTTTGCCGTTCAAGGTAAATCATGGGACTGTCCAGCACAAAGGTTTTAACCTCAATCTTTTTAGATAACAGGGGCATGACCTTGAGCCTGACCTCAAAATTTTTTACTGATACCATCTGTTTTGTTGCAGATCCTTCAGAATTGCCAAGATGAATATCAGTCAATTTGATGCCCACCCATGGAAAAATTGACACATCCATGTCATCACCCATGGTAAAAGATCGGCCTGTGGCCTGTGTCACTTTCTCTTCAATAACAGGCTTATATTTTTTAACATCAATAAATTTGGGAACAATAAGGGCGGCGGCAATGATTACAACGATAAAACCGCTGCCAAGAATGAATACCCATTTGAGAATATTTTTCATAAGATCTCTCCCAATGATGATTACTGAATAACTGCCAGGGCTGCATTATAGTCTGGTTCATGACCAATATCATCCACCAGTTGGGCATGGATCACTTTATTGTTTTCATCTAAAACAATGACTGCCCGGGCAGTCAGGCCCTTTAAGGGGCCGTTTTCAATCAAAAGACCAAACGTATTTGCAAAATCACAATTTCTGAACAAAGAACCGGTAATAACATTTTCAATGCCTTCTGCACCGCAGAATCGTTTATGGGCAAAGGGAAGATCATAGGACAGGCAGATCACCTGGGTGTTATCTAATTGGGAAGCCTGTTTATTAAACGTTCTCACCGATGTTGCACACACAGCCGTATCAATGCTGGGAAAAATATTTAAGACTTTTCGTTTGCCTTTAAAATCTTCAAGACTTAAGGATGACAAGTCTTGTTTAACCGCTGTCAGATTGCTGATAGTAGTTTCAAGGGTTGGGAATTCTCCTGCCAGTTGGACTGGTTTTCCAGCTAATTTAGTATTCGCCATGGGATATCTCCTTTTGTTACACAATAAAAATTCTTTAATGGAACATTATTATCAACCTTGCTTTAATCTATAGTAATGGCTGGATTCTTTTTTTCAAGAACACAGAACATAAACTCAAAAGTTAATTCATAATTCTCACAATCCATAATTCTCATTGATAAAAACCCGGATTCCATATAGAGTCACTTCAAAACTGAGACATGATAGAAAGACATGAATACAAGCGTTTCTATTAACAAGGGAAATAGATGTCAGACACCCGGTTGATTAAGACCATCTTGACCATTTCAATTCTTAGCCTTTTTTTCCTGGCCCTTTATATCTTCTTTTTTATATTTCCCGAGCTTACCAATGTATTAAGCAAAAATATCGATAAAACCACTTTGCCAATCACCTGGACAAAAATGTTCTGGGCCATGGGGGTGGCTTACCTGGTTTTCTTTTCCCTGGTTATCATTCTGTGTTCAAGGTTTAAATTAAGCATCAAACTATTGACACAGACTGAATCCAACCTGCGACACTGCGCTGACACCATAGATCAAAGGATTGAACAAAAGACCCAAACCCTTATTGATTCAAATATCATATTAAAAAATGAAATCAAAGAGCACAAGCAATATGAAAAGCAGATGCTATTATCTGCCGGTGTATTTGAAAATACCATTGAAGCCATTATGATCACAGACAGGCAAGGCAATATCCTTCGAGTCAACAAAGCATTTACCACCATCACCGGGTTTACTCCGAATGAAATCATCGGCAAAAACCCCAGGGTATTCAAATCAGACCGCCATAATCCGGCATTTTATAAACAAATCTGGCAGAGTGTCAATAAGAATGGTTCATGGGAAGGAGAAATCTGGAACCGCAAAAAAGATGGCGAAACATTTCCGGAATGGCTCTCAATTAATGACATCAAGGATCCCAACGGGGAAACTATTTACTATGTCGCCCTGTTTCACGATATCACCGAGTTAAAAAGGAATGAAAAGCTACTCAAATACCAGGCTAATTATGACCCTTTGACAGGTCTTCCCAACCGTCAATTGTTCAATGATCGGCTTAAAACAGCCATCACGCACTGCGCAAGAGAACAGCTTCCCATGAGCCTGTTTTTCTGTGATCTGGATGACTTTAAAAATATTAATGACAGCCTGGGACATTATGCTGGAGACTTGTTGCTCAAACAAGTGGCCGAGCGATTAATTGACTGCTGTCGCAATGAAGATACTGTGGCTCGCCTGGGCGGAGATGAATTTGCGATTATCTGTCCGTTTATCCGGACGAATGAACCTGCTGCGGCCAGCCTGGCCAGAAGAATTCTTGATGCCTTTGCCGATCCATTTATATCTGAAGGCAAACAAATATATGCCCAGATCAGCATCGGTATCACACGATATCCTGAAGACGGAAAAGATATTGAGACCCTGATTAAAAATGCAGATGTTGCCATGTACCGATCAAAGGGAAAAGGAAAAAACCAATTTTCCTTTTTCACCCCTGAATTAAGTGTAAGAGTGCTGCGCCGGATCAGTCTGTCAAACGATCTGAGAGGTGCCCTGCCCCATAAAGAGTTCATGGTCTATTATCAGCCCAAGGCAGATATCCAGACAGGCCTGATATCCGGCATGGAAGCACTAATGCGATGGAACCGGAGAGGATTGGAAATTGTACCTCCATCAGAATTTATCCCTCTGGCAGAGGATACCGGTGCCATCTATACCCTGGGCGAATGGATCATGGAAGAAGCCTGCACACGCATCCTGGAATTTGGCCGAATCTGCGGACGAGATTTAAATATCGCTGTGAACCTTTCTGTCAAACAATTTTCCCAGAAAGACCTGATCACCCGGATCAAAAAAATTCTGCAGAAGACTGGCCTGCCCGCCCACCAGCTGACCATAGAAATCACAGAAAATATGGTTATCAAAGACATAGACAAAACCATAATAACATTGAAAGAACTCAATGCCTTGGGGATTCAGATTTCAATTGATGATTTTGGAACCGGATATTCTTCGTTATCCTATTTAAAAAAAATGCCTTTGACCGAACTGAAAATAGATAAGAGTTTTGTGGATGATGCCCCGAACAATACCGAGTCCTGTGCCATTATCAATACCGTCTTGTCCCTTGCCGAAAATTTAAACCTGAAAACCGTTGCTGAGGGTGTGGAAACCCAGGAACAGCTTAACTTCTTAAAACAAAACGGATGCAATGAAATTCAGGGTTATTATTTTTGCGAACCAATTTCCGACAAAGAGTTAGTGGCCTTCCTGAGCCAGGGAAAAAAAATATAAGAGATTGAAATCTGTGTTATCTCTCACTGACCCGGACAAGTCATCACGCATGAAAAAAAAGAATTTTTAACCCGATACCTATTAAGACCATACCGCCAAGGATTTCCATTCGACTGCCGAATAATGTCCCCATCCGTGTACCTATTTTGATTGCCAGATATGACATCCCTGCTGTAATCACACCAATGATGATGCTTGGTCTCCAGATACTGACCTCCAGGACGGCAAGGCTTAAGCCCACTGCCAGGGCATCAATACTGGTGGCCACACTGAGCATGACCATGGTCATTCCCCTGGAAGGATCTTTTTTGAGTTCCTCGGATTTTGGGTCAAAGCCTTCGCAAATCATTCTGAATCCAACAAACGCAAGCAGGGCAAACGCAATCCAGTGATCAATCGCCCTGAAATATGAAACAAAACTAATACCCATAAACCAGCCGATTATCGGCATGAGAAACTGGAATAGTCCGAAATGAAAGGCAAGCCTGAAAACAGCCCGGCCATCCTTTGCAAATCCTGCCGCTGCCGCGGCAAGAGAAACCGCCGATGCATCCATGGCAAGTCCTATGGCAATAAATATGATCTCAATAATTGACATCGTGCTATTATGATTGATCTATTTTTTTTGTGCAATCGATAAAAACCACACTTACCTGACAGGCTTGATCTTCAAGTAAATATTATGGTATCTTATCTGAACACCACAACCTGCCAACAACAACAGGAGATTTTAAAATGGACAAATCAAATACACTGACCATACTCAAACACGCTTTTCTCATGGAACGAAAAGGAAAAAGCCTTTATACAAAAGCCATGGAGCACGCAAGTGATGAGAGTGTAAAAACTTTTTTTTCAGACCTTGCCGATGATGAGCAGGAACATATGAATATCCTTGAACAACAATTTAAAGCCTATATGAAAAATGGCAAATTCATGGCCGGAGGCTTTGTAAACGACGGACATGCTGAATCAGCACCAAACATTCTTGACCAGAACTTAAAAGATAAAATCAATGCAGCGGGATTTGAAGCCACAGCCATTACAGCGGCCATCAGTTTTGAAGAAAAAGCCATCAAAATGTATGCAGATCGTTCCAAAGAAGCCACAGATCCTGAAGAAAAAAAACTATACCAATGGCTGTCTACCTGGGAAAAAACCCATCTGAATAAACTAATGGCCCTGGATGCTTCCTTGATAGAAAACGTCTGGAATGATAATAATTTCTGGCCCTTCTAAAGCCTTTTTGTAACCCTTGCCATTTCAATCACTGGCAAGGGATCAAATGGTTTTCCAGGAATCAGCTTTAAAATTTTCTGGGGTACGCTTCGATATAAGAGCCGAGCTGTAATAACTGCATCTTTTTGAGGTTTAAACCCAAGTTCAATGGTATTTACAACACTCTGTTTGGCCTTTATTCTTGTATCTTTTATAATCTGTCTTGCCTTTGAAACGTTTATCACAGAGTTACCTTTGCCATCACCCAGATAATTTTTAAAAACCAGAGCATCATCCGACAATTCACCCTTTGTATCTAAAAGACCGGTGGCATATTGTATCTGGTTGTCTTTGTCCTTAACGACAATTTCAAGCCATACCTGGCGAAGATCACCAAGGCCTGTGGGGATTGAATGACCTGCCCCTGTATTGGTCACTATCACATTGATTTTATTTTGATTGATGTGACCTGTATCAATCCCAATGGTTGCTGCATTTTTCAGGCGGTCTGTTGCCATGATGCTTTTGTCCTGGTCTCCAAACATTGCGGGAACAGCAGCATTGCCCCCTACAAAATAATGGGTAAAAATATGAGGGCGTTCATCACTATAATCAGTTGCACTGCCTGGATTTTCAGGTCGTAATGTTGAGCCTGTCGCCGGGACACCGGGTCGCTGATACATATGGCATCCCTGGCAGGTAATCTTTTTTTCAGGATCTTTGGAATTATACACACTGTTTTTCCATTCAGTATAGGTGGTTTCAAGATCAGTGCCAAAAGCCACATGTTTGACATCATGACAGGTACCGCAAATCTCTGATTCAGTGTGAATCTTTGAGTATTGTGCCTCATGGAAATCAGGTTGTGCATCATCAAACGGGCCATACTTGATGCCTGGATCATCTTCTCCATTCCCAGGGTTTAATACCAAACCATTATTGTACATTCTTTTGATGGTCCGGGCACTGTGACAATAATCGCACTGGATGCCTTTAGTGGCTATCTCTGGTGTTTTGGACAGGTCATCTGATAATTGTTTGGGAAACCCTGAAACATTCCCCACAGGCGTATGACATTTTACACAGGATTCAGCTTCCTGGATCTCTCCTTTATCCACAAGGCCTTTGCGAAGCATTTTTGCCAGCCTGAAATAAACAGGATCTTTATGAGAAAGGCTGTGCATTGAATTTTCCCATTGTTCAACTATCGCAGAATGACAGCCAGCACAGGTTTCTGGAGAAATAAACTGATCAATTATGATCTTCTTTTCAAGAGTGACCTTTTTGGGTTCAACGATCTTTTCCGATGATGCAACAACCTGAGTTGCAAACAAAAACAAACCTGCAACCAATAAAACACCACAAATATCTGTCCAACAACTTAACGACTTCATGAGTTTTCCCCTATTAATTCAGATTCTTATTTAATCAGGCCACCTGGATATTCTTTTGTTTCTCCATCCGGTGTCATTATGGTCCAATTTCCATTGTCATCTTGTGCTGCCACCAGACAGTCAATCCGGGTATCATCATTGAGTGTGATAAAGCATTCTCCGGTTTCATTCAATGTACTGACAAGGACAAATTTTTTATTCACTGCAATCTGCTGGAAGGCTTGGGTAGCTTTTTCAATGGCAATGATTTTATTATATTCATCTGCATCTGTCTTTTTTATTTCCATTCTCAACTCATCAATCTGCTTCTTCTGGTCAGCTATCTTTTGAACAACGGTTTCTATCTGGTCAGTATCTTTGGAAGGAATGGAAACCAGGATCTGTTTATGCAAATCCATATCGATTTCGATAAAATTAATTTTTTGTAATAACCCTTTGGCTGTTAAGCTCATATCTCTTCTCTTTGTCTGTTTAAATTTTGTTCACCTGACCGGTGACTATCTTTTGGGCCGTCATGATCGGCATAAATTGCCTTTTTTAATTTCCCGCTTATTCTCCCTGGCAATCCACTCTAAAAACCGAACCAAAAACCGAACCACGATATTTTTCTTTTTTGTAATACCCTGTTGTATTGGCTTCAATGTATACTTTCATTCCTATTTAAAGGTGTCTAAACTAAACCAAAACCTCAAAGATTGTCAAGTTTCCATCTCGGATATTTTTTCCATCACGAATATTTTTAACCTTTTCTTGAGCATTTTTAATACCTCATGTTGAAATGCCTCTTCCAGGTCTTCAAGCATAAACATTGATGCAGTTTGGAAACTGCCATCTTTTAGAAAACAACCATCTGAAACTATGGCGTGGAGATGAGGATTAAATTGAGAAAATCACCATAGGTCTGCACAGCAATACTGGCGCCGGGAACAGCATCATCATATGGCACAGTGGATTTAAGGTAAGCCGTGATAACATTCCATGCACATATAAAGAGTTTTGCCAGCAATTTGCGATCATAAAGAAAATAAATCCGCAATCTTTTAGGAATGCTGAAAACCCATTGCCGGTAAGGAACATCCTTTAGAACATTGGTAAGCAGCCATTCACCATATTCAACTACTCTTTTCTGATGACAGGATGGACAAAAATGTCTACGCTTACATGAGAATGCCAACAAATACTCATGACCACAATCTTCACAACGCACCCTGGCAAATCCAAAATGAAGATCTCCACAATCCAGATATTTGTAAATCACAGTCATGACATATGTGCGCCAATAGCCGTACCGGGTTTTATACATATCATCCCATACCTGCTCCAACTCTTCAAAATGACTTTCAACGCACTTGTAGTGAGCACTTGCTTTAGGATTGCGAGGCTGATAAATATCAAAATCATATAGTGATGATTGTGCCATATTAAACCTGAAATAATGGTAAGATTTTCAAGAACTCTCATTTGAAAATTAAATATGGTTGTATAGTATAGAGACTTTGTTGAAAAATATAAACAATATAAGAATGATAAATGCGAAAATCCCAACAAAAACATGCTGACGGGTAAAAAACATCCATTTTACCGAAGATACTTTAAGTGTTGATCTAAATGACGGTCGCACCATTACTGTTCCCCTGGCATGGTATCCCAGGCTGCTCCATGCAAGCAAAGACCAGTTAAACAACTGGCAGGTTTGCGGGGGTGGATTCGGGATACATCGGCCGGATCTGGATGAAGATCTAAGCACTGAAGGATTGCTTAAAGGACAGCCAGCTCCCCGCAAAACCATTAATGAACTGACCCTTAACAAGAATAAAATCACCCTCCATGCCGACCGGGTAAAACTGCAGACACTGATGAACGACCTGTCCCAAAAGGCAGACATTAAAATTCACATTGACCCTGACCTGAACCCCTATATCACTGCTGATTTTAATAACACAGACCTTCAAAGCGCCTTGGAATCTATTTTAACGCCATTGAACCATGTCCTGGAATGGGAATCAACGCCTGCATCTTCGGGCTCCCGTATCAGACTTGCTGAAATACATATCTTCAAACTGAACAAAAAAGACCCCGCCATTCCCGCTGAAAAGGCTCTTAACCGTGAGATCGCCCGCAACCCGGAAGATGGTTCCTTTTACGTTAAAGGGGAACTGCTCCTCCGCCTCAAACCGGGGATGGATATCACCCTGTTGAATACACTTTTAAAACAGCTTGGCGGCACACTGATCCAGGAGAACAGCGCGCTCGGTATTTACAGGATAAAACTGCCGGACCCGGCAGACATCCCAAATCTGGTCAAACAGATTAAAGACCTCCCTGGTATTGAGATGGCAGAGCCAAACTATGCCTATCCCATTGCCCTGCCCTACCGATATGTGACAGATGCCAAAACAACCCCCCGGCTTGACTTCAAGCCACCTTCCGACGATTCCGTACCCATTGCCGTTCTTAATTCCGGGCATTTGATACAAATGGATACACGCCCAGGCCCAGCATTGCTTTGATGAACGGGATTGATTTTGCCCTGGCAAACGGCGCACGGGTAAGCCGGTCTACCCGGCGGCGTATCCATCCGTCATCGGAATTGGCGCCCTGGCACCGGATGGCCAAAACTGGGAAAACACAAATTACGGCTACTTTGTGGATGTCTATCTTCCGGGGTTTGCCGACATGCCGGTTGGATACAAGGCAGATCCCGGCATTTATGCCGGGACTTCCATTTCTGCTGCCTTTGCTGCAAACAAGATTGCAACTCTTCTGTCCCAAAATCCCACAGCAGACAAAAAAGAAATTATGGATATCCTTTCCACCAAAAAATAAATCCAGTTTGAAAAAGCATGGGGTTTTTCTTAAAGAAGCAAGGGAATGTCTGGCAAAATTTATGCAAACCGTTTAAAAAGGTAAAGTGGCATATAAAAAAACGGTACCATGTTTCATATTTAATAAAAATGATTGAGAGGTATTCCCATGTTTGCAAAACAAGTGATGGATACGAGATTCCATTTTCTCCATCCAAAGCAGTCTGTTGTTGAAGCGATCCGACTTTTCAAAACCGCTGGAGAAAAGGAAGGCAAAAAAGTCTTCGGTATGATGGTGATTGATGATGATCGACTGGTGGGGATGCTGTCCATGTTTGACATTCTTTTGTATATTCAGCCCAAGCACATCGGAATACTGGGAGAAATGGAAGATATCTCACCGGAACCTTTGTTTGAAAGCCTGTTGAGCCGGATAAAGAAAATCCGGGTGGAGGATCTGATGTCCACAACCCTTGTTTTTGTGAAACCTGATGTACACCTGCTGGTCGTGATGGATATCATGATCCGAAAACATGTCCGTCGGCTGCCGGTGGTGGAAAATAACAGGGTCATCGGAATCCTGTACCGCTCTGACCTGTTTCATCTTCTGATGGGAAAACTCATTGATGACGGGAGCAGCTGACATCATGCCGGTATTTAAACATCGCAGTGTCATCAGCGGGATAACGGTTAAAGAGGCCATGCAGAAACAGGTGGTTCAACTCCCAATTGATACACCCGTCACTCAGTGCGTTCGCACCATCATCAAGTTCAAAGCCAATGCCGTCATGGTCACTGGACCGGATCAAACCCCGGCAGGTGTGATTTCCAAAACAGATATTATCGGTGCGTTTTATGCCGGACTTTCCCTGGGCACCCCGATTTCAGATATCATGGTAGCCCCGCCCCTTTTCTGTGAGGTTCAAGACACCCTTGAAACCGCCATTGATCAGATGCAGAAAAACAGTATTCACCAGATTTATGTAAGATCTGAAAAAAAAAATCATGTTGTGGGGCAGGTGGCCTATTCAGATATTGTGGGGTTGCTGTACCGGTACTGCCGGGCATGTATCAGGAGCGGGAGATGTTTAACAGATATGGAAACCAAAGAAATCCCCCGGCTCATGGTAAAGGATGTCATGACCTCGGGCGCCAATGTCTGCAGGGCTTCCGATCCCATCACACAGGTGATTGAAATCCTGTCCGGTCGAAAACTTGGAGCCGTTCTTGTCTCGGATCACAGCAATCCGACCCTGGGCATCATTTCCAAAACCGATCTGGTTCTTTCCTATATCAGGGGGATCCCCCTTGATGAGCCCGCTGGGAGCATCATGAATACACCTGTGGCCATCTGCCTTGTGGACACCCTTCTGTCCGATGCCATCCAGAAGATGTTTTTATTTGATATCCATCGGATATTTGTCAAAAAAACAGATAAGGGTCCTGTCATGGGGGTGCTTTCGCTTTCCGATGCCACTCGGTTTAGATCCGGCACATGCCGGGCGTGCGCAGCTGCTCGGATTCTGGACAACTCCTGAACAAAACAGATCATGAAGATAATTGGAGATCAAGAATATTATTGTTCATATCTGGAAAATAAATTTTTAATTTGGACGAATGAATATTATAAAAGCCACTATGGAAAAGAGCTTTAAAGAAAAGTCTGGCCGATGGACGATAGCTTTAAAAATTCTAAAATTTAATCTTTATCAAACTCAGTTCCTTTAAAATCAATCAGCTCAAGTAAGACCCCATTCATTTTTTTAGGATGAACAAATGCAAAGTCACACCCTTTAAATGGACGAGGGCCACCAATGATAGGATAATCTTTCTGTTTCAGCTCATCTATTGATTCACGAGTATTGTCAACATTCAAACTGATCAACACCGTTAATTTTCATTAGGCCTCCTCTTCTATAAGATCAATTAGGATATTCTCTCATTAAATTTTTATATCATACCCATAAACCGGGGGTAACCCATTTAAATAAAAATTAATCCCCAAGTTAATCCCCTTGGGGATGTTAAAAATGTTGTTTACCAGCCGGATGCCCTATTAATTAGGGGTAACCCCAACCTTCGCACTAAAAAGCGTAATCTGTTAGGAAGTCAACCCTTTAACTAATTGAATAATATACCAATCATCTCTTGCCTACCAACAGTTTTTCACCATCACGAGTATGCTGCCATCTGGGAGGGTGGCCAAACTGAGGGCAACACGTTAAGATCTGTACCAATTCTGGATTTAACAAATATTCAAATTGATGGAAATCCTCAGTACCCCAGAAAGCCTGAAATTGAATGATTCCAGTCTATCCTCTGGTTTGTTACCGCTTCCAGCTATATATGACTTTAGACAATCCTGGCTTTCCAATAACCTGGCTTACGCCGAAAATGCATAAGGGCAACCACCGTTATTTTTGTTTCATTATGAAGATATACAATGGCAAATGGGAATCTGTGTAACAAAAATCGTCTGGTTCCAGAAACATAAGCGGGCCAGGTTTCAGGATATTCACTAATAACAGCCATTGCCAGATCAATTTCATTTAAGAACCGATCACCTAACCCCCTTGACTGTTCCTCATACCAGGCTTTGGACGCTTCCAGTTCCTTATAAACCTCTGGATGTATCTCTATTTGCAGCAAGCTAAACCCCTTTCAACCTTCGTCGGGCTTCGGCCCAAGGGATAAATGTTACCAATCCTTCTTTTGACTGAGATACTCGTTTGTTAACCTCCTGTTGCCAAGCTGCTTCAATGTCTATATCAACTTGAGGTTCAAGGCTATCTATTAATTGACTGGCAAGAAAGGCACGTTGCTGCTGAGGCATATTTAATACCTCTTCTAAAAGTCCATTTAACTCTTTTCCCATAATGTATCTCCTTATACTTAATTGTATTACAATAAATGTTCTTTTGAAAAATCATTGGTACCAATAACAAAAACATGTTTGTGCATCATCGGTGAAATCCGGGATAAATTTTCATCTTCAATGATGTGACCATGTTGGATGACCCGCAATCTTTTATCACATCAGCCATTTAACTAATTGAATAATAAACCTATTATCTCTTGCTTACCAGCAGTTTCTCTACCTTATGTGGAAAAAGATGGCGTTATTTTTATTTTAAGAGTCATGCACACAGCGATGAGATGGCCGGAAAGATTCAAGGATTGATTGTTATTTGATCTGCCTTAGAGTGCATTTACGCACGAATCTGGACAGCACCCTGCTTTTCACTGGTCTTATCTTTAAAAAGAGTAACATTTAAACCAGTGGGATCAAGAAAAGTATGTATCTGACCGAAATCATCCGAATAGGTCTTTTCTACCATACCGTCGTATTGGTCGATGACGGTGTAGTTCTTGGTAAAGGCTTCGGCCTGGGCTTAAGGATAAGTAAATGCTTTTTTGCCCTTTGTCAAGAAATAGAAAAAAATATATGAAATATGCACCCCACCCAGGAAGGGCACAACATGTTGTGCCCTTCCTGGGTGGGGTAAAAAGCTGTTCAGGGGAAAAATAGGCGGACAGTTGTAATGAATAAAAAGAATGTCATTTTTGTTAAAATTGATCGGAAACGGCTGAATTTGAGTATAGGACACCTGTAATCCCTCAACTCAATTTCAAAAATATCAGTTCCAAAAGGTATCAAATACTGGAATCTGGGAGCCTGAATTATTATAATCGGAATCTTCAACGTATGTTAATTCAGGAATATAAAAAGGTTCTATCTCAGGCGGATCATGGTTGCGGATATCCCAGAGATTCAAATGTTTTAAAATCTTATCAATTATTTCGAAATCATCAATGATAGAGATGATTTTCATTTGACCCTGGCATTTTGGGCACACAAGTGGATCAACTTCATAGATTTTTTGAATTAACCGAGCCCAGTTCTGCCTTGCTTCACTTCCAGGCATCTCATTTGGCATGATAGTCGGAATTGTATCATCAGCGTCTGCCTTCTTTCTCATACCTCTGGATTTGTTCGAAAAATAAACCGTAATATCTGACAGTATGCTCATATCTGCTGGGGATATGTGTTACCAACCTGGCAAGCCAGTCCAAAGCAGTAAACACTTTTCGGGTTTTTCTATCTTTGGATGTATAAATCACTTTGGCAACACCATCATCGGATTTTTTTGCCGGGACATAAACCATTCTTTCCTGGGGCACGAAGTGAAGCTTTAGCGCTCAAAACAGGCACGAATGATATATCTTGCCAGATTGCCAAGTCCAGCTTTATCATCAGGCTCAATTCTGTCACCAATATACACGTTAAAACCTGAATGATGCCATGATAGCATGTTCTCAATAATAGTATCATTTATCTTTCCCTCTTTTTTGAGCATCTTTAGCACCTCATACTGAAATGCCTCTTCCAGGTCTTCAAGCATAAATACTGATGCAGTCTGAAAGCTGCCATCTTTCACGAAAGATCCATCTGAAACTATGGCGTGCAAATCCAAAATGCAGATCGCCACAGTCAAGATATTTATAACCCAAGGTCACACCTAAATAACAGTCATGACATAAGTCCGCCAATAGCCGTACCGGGATTTATACATATAATCCCATACCTGCTCCAACTCTTCAAAATGAATCCCTTTTGATTTACAAAAGCAGGCCAGCTGTTTAAGGAATTCCAGTTAAAGTGTGGGTTCTCCCCCTGAAAAGGTAATCCCGCCATTTGTTGATTCAAAAAAAACCAAAACCTTTTCGATTTCAGCAAACGCCTGTTCCGGGCTATAAGGGCTTCCAATAAGGTACCCTGCACTTTGACCGTCACAATCTAAAAAAGATGCATATTCTATTTCAATATTTTGTGACTCAGGGTTTTGACACCAGACACACCGCAACGGGCACCCCTTAAAAAAAAGAACAGTTCTCACACCAGCACCATCATGGATGGAACTTCGCTGGATATTGAACAAAATTCCCTGTTTGCGTTTGTTTATCACCGTAATGTATTGCACACCGGCCTCAGGCCGTGCGTCGGATTGTGTTGAATAGCACGAGGATTTCACTTCCGTTATGGTTTTCGATGTTTGGCTTTGCAAAAAACCAAGTTCTATCTATTTTGCCATATATTTTTTTCGCTGCTCTGACCACTTTTGATAAGCTTCGTTGTCCTTTCGCTTGAATTCACGGATTGCTTTTCCCACCTGGCAGGCCTCAAGACTTACGCTGTCTGTGGCCATATCGACCCGCCCACACCCCCAGTTGCCCTGGATGCAGGGAGGGCCTGGACTGTCGCATGAAGGGCTTTTCCCACTGGTAGCGGCCGGATGGTAGGTACAGCTTGATCCCATGATCGAATGCCGGTTGCACAGGCATTTTAATACATCAATATTCCCGCTTCTTTCTAACAACACTTGAATGGCTTTTGCGGATTTTTTGGACAATTCCTTGACCATGGGCGTGCTCTTGGTGGGCAAGGGTTTGGGCAATGCACCGCATGCCTGTGCATTGGCGGCCATGATTTTTTTATAGGAAGCAGGATTGGTCAAGGCCTCACATACCAGCTGGTCCTGCAGCTGCTGATTTTCTATTTTTCCCAATTGGCATGCGCTGTCTTTGCCCTGCCAGCCGGCCATCTGTTGAAGTACCTGGGCTCTTAAGTCCAGGTAGCTTCTAAAGGCAAGGGCTTTGCGGGCACATGGCATGGACGAATAGGTCTGCTCTCCTGAAAGTAAACCCGAAACTTTATCATAGGCATGGCCGGAGCCTTCTTTGATCGTGTCAAAAAAACCTTTGCCTTTTACCTGGTTCATATAGGACTCAAAATTGCATTTGCTGTTGTACCAGGCATCTTTCATCTCCTGGTAAAATTTGTCCTGACTCTTGTCTTTTTTCTCTTGTTGGTACCATTTTTCCAGATGACTCATGACGGTCTTGTCAATTTCATCTGCACCTAACTTTATGGGCAGGCCTTTTAAGGCCAGACGTCTGTTTTCAGGGGTTAAATATTCTTTGTACCCCAAGGGGTTGGCTTCAATTCGGCTGCGCAGGGAGGTTCTTAAATGGATGGCCCCCTCGCTGCTCGTAATATCATTCACCTGAGTGATGGTGCCGCCTTCTTTTCTCAGTTCTCTATATTTATCCATAAAATTCTTGGTTTGACTGTCGATCAGCGCACCTCTCAAGACATTCAGTGTTTCATAATAGGCTTTCACGGCAGACCAGCCTGGAATTTTTTCTACCATCGCCATGGTAGCCCCTTTCATAGCGTTGATAGCGGCTGCCCGGGCCATTTCAACAGCCTTGGCATCTGCATTTGGGACACTGAGCTGTCCGGCAAGATCGGCAAACTTTGCGGTCTTTTTTTTCAATTCGTTGATATCATTGTCGTCCAGAAGAATCACCATCTTGGCATACTCTTCTTTCCAGGCAGCCTGTTCTTCCTTGGTCATTTTAAGGGGGTTATAGCTTTGAAGTTTATATTCGATCGCTTTTTTACCCAGCCTGGACAGGCACTCTCCAGTCGCGCAGGACTTGAGCATGGCCTCTGTGGAATCCCAGAGAGCACCTTTGACAGTGTCTTCCCATCCATTTTCGTCAACATTGGATTTAAGTTTCATGGCCTTGTCATAGTAGCCCTGGGTTTTGTCATAATATTCTTTTGCCTGGGCGATATGTTTCTCGCCCATGATCAGGTCTGTTCCCATTTGGGTGGCCAGCTTACCCACCACACTTCTTAAGTCCACCCCATCGCCAAAATTAATGTTTACCTTGCGCATGTTTTCAAGGATCATGTCGACATCGTCCTCACAATCCCTTTTTCCCGCGCCTGCGGCACAGGCCGGGGAAGGAGAAAACATGGCGAGAAGGTATTGAGCAAGCATGGTGCGTTTCGCTGATTCGCTTTTGCCTTCAAGCAATTTTAAAAATTCAGGAGTGACTAAAATGGGAGTAAGACCGGGCACCTCAATATTCTTTTCATACTGATTTTGATATATCTTTTCAATGGCTTTCATTTCCTCATCATAATCCGGCAGGGATTCGAGAAATGCATCTGCCACGTCATTGGCTTCCTGTTCAAGTTTTGCCATATCCGGGACTGCCAGAGAGATAATTCGGTGCAGCACCAGGCGGCCGTTCTTGACACTGTCATAAATGCAAAGCTGGTAATTACCCGGTGTTTCCGGCATGAGCATAGAAAAATTACCCGTGTCTTTACCGTTCAGCACAACCCGTTTGAGGGCTGCTTTGCTTGCTGCAGCTGAATCTATATTTTCCAAAGCAATGCCTTCCGGCAGGATACCGATCCACGCACTTGGGTCATAGGCAATGGAGGCTGTGAAACTGCCTGTTGTGTGCATACCGGCATACAGATCCTTATTTTGTGCAAAATACGCTTGAAGATCAACTGCCGGCTGATGGGATGCCAGATATTCTTTATCCAGGCGGACATTGATGGTACGGATGACCGCCGAGTCGGGAAGTTTAGAAAAAATTTCTTTTCCTGTGCCCTCCCAGAAACAGACGCTGTATTCACCAGGTCTGGTCGGTGCGGTAAAAGCGGTTTGAATGACCCTCTCCGAGTTATCTTTGAGAACTTCCGGTGGACGGATAAACCCGATATTTCCCTGGTCATCTTTTCCGGCCAGGGCCCAGGCCATTACATTTTTCCAGGTTGAGGAGGGAATAAGTTCTATTGTTGTAAACCCATTCGGGGTGATGTCCGAATCAGTCACGCGGATATCTGCTTCAGGGCCGGGTATTGGCGGTGCGGTCAGTCGGATGGGGTACACGGTCTGAAGGCCGGCAATATAAAGCTGATAATTACCAGGTTCGATATCAACTGAAAGGGTTGCCTGAAAAACATTTTGTTTGATTTTTTTAAATCCAGCCTTGGCCGATGACCCTGGAAGGTTGTGGATGGTATTGATATCCTCGGGATAGAGATACACTGTTTCAAATTCCCGGGAAAATCCAGGCTCAGGATTTACAGTTGCCGTAAGCACAAGTTTTCCTTTGGCATAGGCAGGCTCAGGCGTGGTTATTTTTGTATGAAAAACATCGTCCACTGTAAATTCCATTTGAGTGATCAGTCTGGGTGGTCCAGCCTTGGTCCATTGAAGGGTATCGTAAGCATAGAACACGTAACTGCCGGGTTCCGGAGCCTCCAGGCTGATAGTGTCCCTGCGAAAATCCAGTTCCTTCACCGTCAGGGCCTCTTTAATGGCCAGGGCCAGTGATTCCGGCACCTGTCCTTTGGGGTGAAGAACAAGGCACGCTGTCACTTTTTCAGGGATTGAATAATTGATCAGCATCTCCTGTTTCGGCACAAACCTGGAGGCAAACATATTAAACTCGGCAAACTCGGCATCTTCGAGAAGGGTCTTTTGCCCAAAGGCGGCAACCGCCTCAGGACTTATGGATGGCATGTCAGGATCAGCATCCGGCATGGGCATATCCACTTTTTCATGAAAGGTAACGGTTGTCTGGGCCATGGGTTCTTCATTGCCCTTGACATAAAAGAGGACCTGGTAAGTGCCGACCTCAGCAGGGGCCTTAATATTGACTGGATAATCCATAGACTGCGGGTAGAGATTTTTTTCCAACACCTCTTTATCGTCTTTTATAAACCGGACAATCCCGTACTCTGGAATCCCGGAGGCCGGTGGAAATATTTTAAAATTAAACGGCATTTGCGTCTGATACGATCCTTGTGCCACCTGGATAAGGGCTCCGATCTGTGTTTTCGGGACAATGGTCAAAGGGCTGGCTGCGCAAAGCTGTCTTTGATTGTAGACCGCAAGAAAGTATTGTCCGGGGGTTAAAGGGGCGGTGATATCAAACCAGCCGCTGCCATTGGTAAACTGTTCCGTATTCAGGGCGGCGGCGTATCGTTTGTCCATGACAGTTCCGGCTTTATATGTAGTTATCTGCAGATACTCTCTATTCAAAACATAGGCATTCAGATGGCTTGCATCGCCGCCCACATGAATGCCTGCCCGGATATTTGACCCTGGTAGAAGGGTAGTCTCGGGCAACACAAGTGTTACCGTATCTTTGCCCTGGATTTGCACCACGGCCAGTTTTTTAGCTAAAACCTCTGATTTAAGGGCGCGCCAGTGAGGATAATAAAGGATATCGTAACTGCCCCCTGTGTCCGGCAGATCCACCTTCAGGTTTGATTTGCCGGAAAAGTCTTTGCTCACTGAAAGAGCATGGTTTAACCCGTGCCTGATATCTTCAGGCACAAACCATGACGGCACCACGATACAATAGGGATCCTGATTTTTGGCTGCATCAAGTCCAAAACCGCTGCCTGCAATTTCAATCCGCTGTTTTTTATCAAAAGCCAGGGGCGAGCCGGTTTTGCTAAATCCCTTTACCAGCTGCACGGGTTGTGGATCGCCAACCATGAGGTCGACCTTGAGTAAAAGTTGCTTGTCGCCGCTGTCCTCGCTGAAGATGCGAAGCTGATATTCCCCGGCCTCCTTCACCCGATAGCTTATCCGGGTAAATTCTGTTTTTTGCTTTATATACCAATATGTTATATACTTTTTTGAGTCGTCAGGGTCATCTTTTTTAAACAGGCCCACCCAGGGACGTTTTCCTTTTACACCGGTGAGCCATTCCTGGGTATTGTGAACAACTGCATTAAATTCGGCTCCCGGTTCTATAGCCGTACCACCCAACCCCGGAAATCCCTGGGTCTGTACCTTAAGTTTTCCCGCCCATTCAACCGGATTTTGAATGGTGATCTTCTTTTGGGTTAAAAAAAGACCGTTGCTGTCATAGACATTCAGTACATATTCTGCCGGCACATCAGGCAGTTGGACCTGGAGATTATTGTCAAGTGCCGGGGCAGGATAGAGGACAGGCGAGGTAATTTGAAGTTTTTTCTCTTTTTCATCCAAAGACGGATTAACCGGGATAAGGTGCAGCCATACACCGCCTGGTTCTTTCTGGGTGATACGGCATTCCAGTTGCTGCCCGGGGTGGTAGATTTCTTGATAGAGGCCTAAAGCATCCTCTTGGATAAGGGTTAAGGCACCGGTCAGAGGAGTATCCTGTTTTTTTTTCAGGGCTGCAATCTTCTGTTTTAACAGTTGATGCCGTGCATTGTCAGTTGGAGGATACTTTTCCCATATAAGATCCAGGTATTGATAGGCCCGTCTGGCTTCGGAGAAAATACCAACTGATTCAAACTCTTGTCCTGCATCCAGCAGTTTATCATGAAGGATAATTGAATCTTCGGGCAGGTTTCTAACCGCTTGTTTCAGATCCTGCCGGTATTGTTGAATATCTGCCTGGACCGGGGAAATACTGCAGCACAGCGATATCACAGAAAAAACAAACAAAGTGGTGATACATATTTTTTTGGTGTTCATTAAATTACCTCTCGGTTTCCAACAGACAAAGGGTCTGTTTATCTAAAGAAAAGTGCTGAGACAAAAAGCAAGGGATAGGGATAGGGATAGGGATAGGTACCAGAACTTGTTTTTTGTTAACAAAACCATAAAAACCCTCCATAATCCGAAATATTATCTCCACCCTGATACAGGTACAACATGTTGTACCTGTATCAGGGTAGCAAATTGAAGACAAGAAAAGATTTCAAGCTTTTGAAAAAAAGAGAAACTATATTGATATTTGCTGGGAAAGTATACAAAACTTCAAATTTGAGCTAATTTTGAGCATAGTCCACCATAATCCCTCAAACAAAAATTAAAAAAATCAATACCATTCATCAAATACCGGAATCTGGGAGCCTGGCACGAAGTGAAGCTTTAGCGCTATTAACCTGGCCCAGTTCTGTCCTGCTTCTTTGGAAGACATCTTATTTGACATGATTGTTGGAATTGCATCATCAGTTTCTGCCTTCTTTCTCAGCCCCCGGGACTTGTTAGAAAAATAAGTCATAATATCTAACCGTGTGCTCATATCTTCCGGGAATATGTGTCACAAGCCCGGCCAACCAGTCCAGTGCGTTGAAAGCTTTCCGGGACTTCCGGTCTTTCCGATCACCAATATACACGTTAAAACCTGAATGGTGCCATGAAAGCATGTTCTCAATAATGGTATCTCGTTGTTGGACTTGGTAATTTTGGATACTATCTGGCCACCCATTTGTATAATAAAGGACATGATGTCATGGCCATCGACACGGATCCGGATCTTGTTCAGAATATAAAGAATCAAGTCACCCAGGCCATTGTTGCTGATGCCACAAATGCTACAGTAATGAATACTCTTGGGGTAAAAAATATGGATACAGCTGTGGTCAGTATTGGATCTGTTCTCAGTCACTCTATCCTGGCCGTTCTCAATCTTCAGGAGATTGGTATTCGTCATATTATAGCAAAAGCAATCAATGAACCCCATAAACGAATCCTTGAAAAATTAGGAATTTCTGAGGTTTCTTGGTTAGGAGAAACTAAAAAAAACCTGATAAAAGGTAGTGAGCCCTTATTGGTTCGTTTGAATATTTGATTGCAGCTTTTGGTTTTATTTTTTGGTTATATTTTAAAGCCTTAATGGATCACTCGATATTTTAATAGCAGACAATTTTTTTCAATGGCCTGCATGTCCAGCAATTCCATCTTGATTTCCAGGGATTTATTAAACAAGGAAAGACCGGCGCCAAACAGAAGCGGTACCATGGTAAGGTGGACTTCCTCCACCAGATCTTGTTCCATGAACAAGGTGTTCACAATTGATCCGCCAATGAGGGTGGCAGACTCATACCCCCGGGCTTGAAGATCATTCAATATCTCCTGTGGTGGTTGATCAGTAAACTCAAGATCAATGTGGTCACTTACCCGTGTTTTATCTCTTGTCATAACAATCATTTTTCTTTCCGGCAGCACTTTTCCTATGGTATCAAAAGTTCTGGACCCCATTATCATTACACCGGCTTTTTTTGTAATTGAAACAAAATATTGTTTATCTGCCTTTCCGGTCCAGTTCACAAATTCCATTGAATCCCTTGCAATCTTCCCATCTGCTGTCACTGCCATCACAAGCGTTACTTTCATTTCGCATCCTTTATTTTACAACTTTCCCAGTGATAGTATAACGAGTTAATCTGAAGGCCACTGACATATTTTTGTTTCAACAAAATAACAGAACCGGTCCCAGGTCAATTCTTTTTTAGAAATAGGACATTGAAGCGTAACTTTTGTCTCTGTCATTGAAATCACTTCCCAGTCACCGGACCTGCGGGACCCATTGATATTTATTTTCTGACCAATAACAAACGGATATGGTTTGAACACTGCCACCTGATGTTCCATGGTCTATACTCCTTTGTCATATTTTTCTTCGTCCATTGAATATATGTGAATATATGCTCTTTTTATTTTTTTGAAATCATCGTCTCAGGATCCACCCATCGATCAAACTCTTCATCTGTTACCACCTTAAGCTCAAGGGCGGCCTGTTTTAAGGTTTTTTTCTCCTGATAGGCTTTTTTTGCCACCTGAGCTGCCTTTTCATATCCGATATGTGGATTTAAGGCAGTTACCAGCATAAGAGATTCTTTTAAATGTTTTTCAATGTTTTCCTGATTTGCCGCAATCCCATCCACACAATTGATGGTAAAAGATTGTGCTGCATCGGCCAGCAATTGCGCAGATTCTAAAAAATTGTAAATAATCACCGGCTTGTAAACATTCAGTTCAAAATGACCGCTTGAACCTGCAATATTAATAGTGACATCATTGCCCATAACCTGGCTGCAGACCATGGTCAAGGCTTCTGCCTGGGTGGGGTTAACTTTTCCCGGCATAATGGAAGACCCGGGCTCATTGGCCGGCAACAATAATTCACCGATCCCGCACCGCGGGCCTGAACCTAAAAATCGTATATCATTGGCAATTTTCATCAAACTGACGGCCAGCGTTTTTAAAGCGCCATGTGACGAGACCAGTGCATCATGGGCAGCCAGAGATTCAAATTTATTGGGTGCACTGACAAATGGATGCCCTGTAAGATCAGCGATGATACTTGCCGTTTTCACATCGAATCCCTTTGGTGCATTCAACCCGGTGCCCACTGCCGTGCCTCCTAATGCCAGTTCATAAAGGTGGGGCAATGTATTTTCCAAAGCCTTTATCCCATGATCCAGCATGGCTGCATATCCTGAAAACTCCTGGCCCAGCGTCAGGGGAGTGGCATCCATCAAATGGGTGCGACCGATTTTTATAACCTTTTCCCATTCAACGGCTTTGGCAGACAAGGCCTTTTGCAGGTTATTTATTTTGGTAAGGGTCTGATCTTTGAGCATACAGACAGCTGCCATATTCATGGCCGAAGGAAAAGTGTCGTTAGACGATTGAGACTGGTTGACATCATCATTGGGATGAATCAATCGCTCCTGCTTTCCAAGGGTGTTGCCCAAAAGGACATGGGCCCGGTTGGCAATAACTTCGTTGATATTCATGTTGGTATGGGTACCGGAGCCGGTCTGCCACACGGTTAACGGGAATTGATCGGAAAGTTCTCCGTTTATGATTTCATCACAAACCGTGACGATGCTCTTCTTTTTTGATTCAGTCAAACCGCCCAGATCACAATTGGCCATGGCAGCGGCTTTTTTTAAAACAGCAAATGCCCGGATAATCGCCATGGGCATTTTATGATCACCGATCTTAAAATTCTGCAAAGACCGCTGGGTCTGGGCTCCCCAATACTTATCCAGAGGTACATGAACATCGCCCATGGTATCGGTTTCAATTCTAGTTTGCATAAATTTCTCCGGTTTGTAAGTTTAATGCAGGCCTTTCAATATTAAGCCATCAACCCGATTGAAATAGATTCTATTCTAAAAAGTTCTCACCTTGCCAATGTCATGGGGTAAAAAGATTATATAGGCCCAAGCTTTTATTTACCCTAAAACCCGGCCGTTTATCAAGCGTATTCATACTCTTTTTGCCGAGGATATTCTTGTCTCCACAAGAATATCCTCGGCAAAATACAAAAGACTGCTGTAAAATGAAAAAACCTGTATAAGCCTTTTTGAATCAAATCTGCGTATGAAGCCTTCTTTTCTAATATTTAAAAGCTTTATATCCAGAGCATCAACCATGTCCTTCAGATCATTTCTTTCCGACAACGATTCATTTTTCATAAGTGCGACAAGCGTTTTTCCACTTCCCCGGGCCAGCATTTCAAGTTCCTGGGACATAATAATATCATACCCATTACCATCCAGAGAATTAAGCGTTCTAACCATATTGCGCAAATGTTCAACCGAACGGCTCATGAGTGTGACTTGACTTGAAAAATTTTTATTGAATTTCTTATAATAGATCAAGGCCTCATGCTGTCGGATATTTTGCAGCAATGCATGATTCTCCCAAACATCTCTAACCAGATCATCCACAAGTGTTTCCTCGACATTTTGCTGTTTTGATAAAAAAGCATTCACCAGAATACAACATTTTTGGGAACACTCTTTTGATTGTGCTTCAAGCTTTTCTTTTAGAACATCCACCCTTCTTTTAGGAAAAATTGAAACCGAGATCACAAAAGCACAGAGAATACCAATAGAAATTTCAAAGACCCGGGCTAACCCGAAAATAAAAATATTTTCAGCATCAATGCCCGTCATGACGACAATCACAGCGGTGATGGCCGCCAACCGGTATCTGTTTTTGTAATGGGTTAAAAAACTGCATATTCCAATGGCGACAAACAAAGCCAATCCAATGAAAAAATCAGTTTTAGGCGTGACCAGAATGACCAGGACACCGAACAGGGCACCGGCGATTGTGCCGAAAAATCTATACAGACACATTTCTATTGAATCGGCCACATACACCTGCATCACAATAACGGTTGATATGACAGCCCAATATCCAAATTCAAGGTTTAAAAGCGTGGTTATCCCATAAGCAAGAACAGCTGCAAAAGCGGTTTTTAATCCATGGATCACATGTGTTGATGAAATGTTCATAATCTATAATAAAAAAATGCCCTGGCAGAAAATCAACCTCCACCAGGGCATTAATATTTAATACTCAAACGATCTTACAAAAGATCAGCATAAAAATCATTGCCCTTGTCATCCACGATGATAAAGGCAGGAAAATCTTCAACCGTGATCATATACACGGCTTCCATTCCCAATTCTTCATATTCAACCAGTTCAACATTCTTGATAAAATCTTTACCGATCCGGGCAGCAGGGCCGCCGGGTGAGCCAAGATAAAATCCGCCATATTTTTTACAGGCATCAGTGACCTGCTGGGTTCTGTTTCCTTTGGCCAGCATGATCATGGATGCACCCTCTTTTTGAAAAATCGGCACATAGGGATCCATTCTTCCTGCTGTTGTGGGACCGAATGATCCGGATGCTTGTCCGTCCGGTGTTTTAGCCGGACCTGCATAATAGATGATATGATTTTTTAAATAATCCGGCAGACCATTACCTGCCTCAAATCTTTCCATGAATTTGGAATGGGCAATATCCCTTCCAACAATGATTTTACCGGTTAAGGAAAGTCGTGTGGCAACCGGGTATTTGGTCAATTCCGCCCTGATTTCGTCCATGGGACGGTTCAGGTCAATCATAACGGCCTCTTTCATTTCAGGCTCCTGAGCCGGCAGATACTTTGCTGGATTTTCTTCAAGCTGTTCTAAGAAAATACCGTCTTTAGTGATTTTACCCTTGATCTGACGATCTGCTGAACAGGAAACACCGATTCCAATGGGACATGACGCACCATGACGGGGCAGACGAACCACCCGGATATCCAGTGCAAAATGTTTTCCACCAAATTGTGCGCCAAGGCCAAGTTTATAGGATTTGGCCAATACTTTTTCTTCAATATCAATATCCCTGAAGGCGTGACCGGTTGCACTGCCGCTTGTGGGTAGAGAATCCAGGTATCTGGCAGATGCAAGTTTTACAGCTTTCAAATTGGTTTCAGCAGAAGTGCCGCCAATAACAAAAGCAATATGGTATGGCGGACAGGCTGCTGTTCCAAGGGCTTTCATTTTTTCGAGCATGAAATTGATCAGGCTTTCTTCAGAATTCAATACTGCTTTGGTCATCTGGAAAAGCGCTGTTTTATTGGCTGATCCGCCGCCTTTTGCCATGAACAAAAATTTGTATGCATCACCCTGAACAGATGCAATATCCACCTGGGCGGGCATATTGTTCTTGGTATTGGCTTCTTTGTACATGGTCAACGGCGCATTCTGGGAATACCGCAGATAGTTCTGGGTATAGGCATTGTATGCACCTTCAGACAGTGCTTTTTCATCATCAGCGCCTGTCCATACATCCTGGCCTTTTTTACCCATGACAATGGCGGTTCCGGTATCCTGACACATGGGATAAATTTTTTGGGAAGCAATGACTGCGTTTTTCAATAGTTCCAATGCCACATACCGGTCATTGTCGCTGCTTTCAGGGTCATCAATAATATGTTTTACTTTTTCAAGATGTTCTGCACGATAAAGATGTGCCACATCTTTAAAAGCGGCGTTGGCAAGCAGGGTTAACCCTTGGGGTGCCACAACCAGAACTTCTTTGCCGTTAAACTCTTTTGTTGTAACATGTTCCCTGGTTAACAGACGATATTCAGTGGTATCTTCTCCCAGCGGGAACATGGTATCAAATTTAAATTCGCTCATTATATTTACCCTTTTAATTATCAAAAGGCAGTGAGCATTGAATGCCCACTGCCCGATAGTGTTTCTTTAAATACTCTTAAAATGATAAGATATTGCCTTATATCACTTGAGCAATCTTATCTAATAAGAACCATCTTCCTTCGAAGATACGCGATCTGTGTCTGATGCGGCAAGTCTTTCGGGCAATAGTCTTCACAACCCAAAAGCGTCATGCAGCCAAAGACACCATCATCATCACCCATGATTTCATAGAATTCATCATCAGACCGTTTGTCCCTGGGATCCAGAGCGAATCTGGCAAGCCGCATAAAGCCGACTGCTGAAAGAAAATCAGGGCGCATCCGTTTGGTGGCACAGGCAGATACACAACATCCACATTCCACACACCGTTCCAGCTCATAGATTTGATCTGCCACATCCGGGTCCATACGTTCTTCAAGTTTGTCATAGTTGACTTGATCCGCATTTTGATCATGAATCCAGGATTCCACTCTTTCAGACATGGCCCGCATGAATTTGCCCGTGTTGACGGAAAGATCACCAATCAATTCAAATCCCGGGAGTGGCAACAGCTTGATCTCGCCGGTTGGATAAAGTGACGTCAGGGTTCTGCATGCAAGGGTGGGTGAACCATTAACAACCATGGCACAGGAACCACATATTCCCGCTCTACAGACAAAATCAAACTGAAGGGACGGATCCTGAGTCTCGCGGATATCGTTCAATGCAATAAAAATGGTCATCCCCGGAGCTTCAGTCACCTCGTAGGTAACCATACGAGGTTTATCTCCCTTTTTCTGGGGATTATATCTAAATATTTGAAATTTCAATACTCTTTCTTGATCAATAATTTGGTCACTCATTATTTAAACCCCCTGCCTATACGCTCATTTTTACCTTTAAATTTTTCCGGAATGGGTGTTGGATTCAACAATTCCTGCAACTCAAACCTGTCAACACCCGGATTGGCCGCTTTAATTTCTTCAATCTCTTTTTCCCGTTTTTCAGTGTCTGGATGATGAACAGTATTGTCCACACCATAGCCCCTTGATCCTGGAGGCATTTCCATCTTCATGATATCCAGATTTTCATAAGTCACTTCCGGAAGATCATCTGTTGCTTGATCTTTCCAGGATGTCAGGGTCCGTTTCAACCAGTCTCTGTCATTTCTTTCCGGAAAATCTTCACGGGCATGGGCGCCACGGCTTTCTGTTCGCAGCAGCGCGCCATAGGCAACACATTGTGCCAGTCTGATCATCTTGGGTACTCTGATGGCTTCAACCAGTTCAGGGTTGGAAGAACTGATTTTATTTCTCAACGCAATATTCCTGGCTTTCTGGTTGAGGACTTTAAGCTCTTCGACAGCTTGAGCAAGATCCTCACCATTTCTGAAAATACCCACCTTATCCATCATGATTTTCTGCATTTGGGATTTCAGTTCAAACGGATTTTCACCAAAATCTCTGACCAGAAGATCTGAAATTTTCTTTTCTTCCTGCTGCATGAAATGAGTGATTGTACTTGTGTTGACGTTTAAAGGATGAGCTTCGCAATAATCTGCAACAAACTCACCAACAATCATGCCGGCCACAACCGTTTCTGCAACAGAGTTACCCCCCAGACGGTTAAAGCCATGCATATCCCAGCAGGCTGCTTCACCGGCAGAAAAAAGACCCTTTAGCGTGGGGCTTTCACCGGTTGCATTGGTTTTAACGCCACCCATGGAGTAATGCTGTGTGGGTCGAACCGGGATATATTCTTCAACCGGGTCAATACCCAGAAAATATTCACAGATTTCTTTAACTTCTCTTAAGTTCTTTTCAATATGTGTGCGGCCAAGCAGTGTGATGTCCAGCCAGAGGTGGTCACCGTAACGGGAAGGTACCCCTTTGCCCTTTCTCATGTGTTCGGTCATGCGACGGGATACAACGTCCCTGGATGCCAGCTCTTTTTTATCCGGCTCGTAATCAGGCATAAACCTGTACCCGTCCTTATCCAGGAGCAGACCACCATCACCGCGGCAGCCTTCAGTGGTCAAAATGCCCACAGGTACGATGGCGGTTGGATGAAACTGAACCGCTTCCATATTACCCAATTGAGCAATACCGGTTTCAAGGGCAATGGCACTACCAATCCCTTCTGAAATAACTGCATTGGTGGTTACAGAATAGAGACGTCCATAACCGCCTGTGGCAATCGTGGTGGCTCTTGCTATATACGCACTGAGTTCACCGGTGATCAAGTCTCTGACGATTGCGCCCTGACAGACAGCATTTTCATGAATCAGAGCAATGGCTTCTTTTCGTTCATGAACAGGAATACCCATCTGGATGGCTTTATTGTCCATGGCATAAAGCATGGTATGGCCTGTACCATCAGAGGTAAAGCAAGTTCTCCATTTTTTGGTTCCACCAAAATCTCTGGCTGTAATCAAGCCTTCCGCTTCATCTTTTTCTGTAATAGTGACTTTTTCACCATTAATAACAACTTCTCTGTCACCGCCTTTGACTCTGGACCAGGGCACGCCCCAGGCAGCTAATTGCCGGATAGCTTTGGGAGCAGTGTTAACAAACATTCTGGCTACATCCTGATCACAGCCCCAATCACTTCCTTTTACTGTGTCCCCGAAATGGACCTCTTCATTATCCCCTTCGCCTTTGATACATGCACCAAGGCTTGCCTGCATACCGCCCTGGGCAGCTGCAGAGTGAGATCTTTTGGCAGGAATTAAGGAGAGGATGATGGAATCATAACCCCTCTGTTTAGCTGCAATGGCAACTCTAAGCCCTGCCAGCCCGCCGCCAATTACAAGTGAATCCGTATATATGACTTTCATTTGAGCTACCCCTTTTAGTGTGTTTCTTTTGCAGATTTAACAGCATCTTCAACCTGCTCAACAATTGTGTGTTTATTATATCTTTCACCGACATTGTCTCTATGTTTGTATCCATGGTACATGAATGCAATCAGGGCAACAACGCCAAGGCTCAGGAAGAAAATACTCAAATTGTTTTTTAATTTTTTAAGCTTTTTTCTTGATTCAGTGGCATTTTTACCGGAGAACCATCCCCATTTCATACACAATCGGTAAAGCCCGATGACACCATGGAGTTCAACACAAATAAGAAGAACCAGGTAAAGGGGCCACATGTTGTAAGAAAACACCCTGTCAGCAGACAGATAAGGATCGATGCCTCCCGGGTTGCTCAACATGGTGTAAAGATGAAATGAAGCTGCAAAAAACATGATAAAACCAGTAACCACCTGGATATACCACAGATTGGTATCTGCATGATTCATCATCTGCATTTGATCTCTCATGATCCTGTGCTGTTTCCATGAAATCGGAAATTTTCTGGCACCTAACATGGCATGAATGATAAACAGTGAAAAAATAGCTAAAACAGCAAAGAATACCGCACTTGGGTAACCATGACCGTCCGGAGAAAGGAAGGCCAACTCCATTGTTTTGGCTACAAAGTTAAATGCGCTTTTTCCCAGGACGATGCTGCCCACAAGCATCATATGCACCCACATGAACAGTCCCAGTATGAGGCCGGTTGCGCTTTGAGCGAAGTCAAGCCTTGCCGGTAGTCTGCTCTTTTTTTTATTTGATTCGATGATGTAACTATCCAATTTTTTAACCTCCTTTAGGTTAATCTATTATAAAGTTCTACAAACCTGGCCAATCTGCTTATAAATCTTCACAGACATGTAAGTCATTGTCTTTAAACGCCTTTATCTTTGCTGCGCCTGTAGTACTGCTGGATACACAGATAGGCGCCGTCATGCTCCATTCTCCTGCCGAAAGGAGCAGTAAGTTTAACGTAAAGCCGATGACTGATTTGGTCAGATTATTTTTAATATAACGTGCTTGTTCTGCACTGCCTCCGATCTTTCTTGTTTATGAACAGACAATTATTCTTGTATGTCTTGCCCATTAAAATTGCGCCCCCACTGTACCGCACACTGAGCCGGCCAGTGAACCAAATTGGCGGGCCAAAACTATAACCGACGTATTATGCCCTTTTTTTTCAAAAAAAACACCTAAATTTTCAAAAAAAGTGCTTTCCCCAACCCCCAAAATGCCTGTAATGCTTAACCAGGCATAATTTCCGGCATTTGGCATAATTTGTCCCACAATATTGAACGCTGCCCGTTGATGTGAAACAAGGCTTTTTAATAAATTTACACATACGTGATTTATATGAGCGATCATTCAGTGAAAGTCAACCCTAAACCGGCATTCCGCCATTAATTTTATAAGAAATTGCACAAAACAAATTCATTATTATACCCAGGGCAAAACCCCAACGTAGATATTGACCCGTTAGAACATATCTGGTATTCTCTGTGAAATTACAATATTAATTATCAGCCATATCACACATGCTTGTCGATTTTTCAATTAAAAGGTCATTATCTTGAAAAAACAAAACGCGCCTGCGATTCTAGTTGTAGATGACTCTAATTTAATCCGGTCGAATGTAAGAAAAATCCTGGAACAAGAAGGATATCAGGTTCATACCGCAAAGGATGGTGCCCAGGCCCTCAACTTTTTAATCAGCAAACCAGCCCCTGAAATTGATATTGTCCTGACCGATTTAAACATGCCGATTCTGGATGGCGAGCAATTGTGCAAAGAGATGAAAACCGACCCAAAACTCAAATCCATACCCGTTATTATTTTGACTTCCCAGGCCAACCAGAAAACAGAATCAGCTATTTTTTCCGCCGGTGCCAGCGATTTTATTTCCAAACCGTTTATCAAGGAATTGTTGTTAGCAAGAATTGAGGTTCACCTTCAAAGCCAGGTATCCAAAAAAGACCTTGAAACACAAATCGAAAAACAGATGATTCATCTCAAACAGGCCAAAGAAGAAGCAGAAACCGCCAATATCGCCAAAAGTGCTTTTCTGGCCAATATGAGCCATGAGATCCGCACCCCCATGAATGGCGTTTTGGGCATGGCCGATATCTTATTGGAAACCCAATTATCAAAAGAACAGATCGATTATGCAGAATCCATTCGCCAAAGCGCCGATGCCCTGCTCAATATCATCAATGATATTCTTGATTTTTCTAAAATAGAGGCAGGCAAACTTGATCTTGAAATCATTGATATTGACCTGGCTAAAACCCTGCACGACACCAGCCAGATAATGGCCACCAAAGCCCAGGCAAATAATATTGAATATATCTGTCTGATCGAGGAAAATGTCCCCAATTTTCTCAAGGGCGACCCCACAAGGCTTCGACAGATTATTCTCAACCTTTCAGGCAATGCTGTGAAGTTTGTTACAAAAGGAGAAGTCCTTTTACAGGTCTCTTTTATCGGAGAAAAAAACAATACTGTTTCCCTGCGATTTGAAATCATTGATACCGGCATCGGCATTCCTAAAGAAAAGATTGGCCGGCTCTTTCAATCTTTTTCCCAGGTAGATGCATCCACCACCCGGAAATACGGTGGCACCGGCCTTGGCCTGACCATTTCCAAACAGCTTGCTGAGTTGATGGGGGGTGAAATCGGTGTTAAAAGCAAAGAAGGGGAAGGGTCCAATTTCTGGTTTACTGCCCAGTTTGAAAAACAATCCGGGATCGAAGCTAAAACACTTAAAATTCCAGCCAAAATTAAAACCTTAAATTGTCTGGTTATAGATGATACCGATTCATGCAGAAAAGCCATGACCCTCCATCTTTCTTCTCTGGGGTGCTCAGTTGACTCTGCCCAGAATACGGTCATGGCCATGGAAAAACTCATGGATGCCAAGCAGAGCAATAAGCCATTTGACATTATTTTCATTGACATGGAAATGCCGGATATAAGCGGCATAGAGTTTGCCAAACAACTTTGCGATGATCCAGATATAACCGATACCAACCTGATCCTCATGACCTATACAGGCAAACGGCTTGACAAAACCACTTTAAAATCCATGAAATTTAATGCCCAGATTGCCAAACCCGTCTACCGGGGTCATGTGCTTGAGTGTTTAAAAGATCTTTATGGACTCAATGACAAAAAAGAAAAAATCGGCACCCGCTTTGGGATTGAAGAACCTGAAGTAACCATGGGAGAGATAATAAAAAGTCTGAATATCCTGTTGGCCGAAGATAACAAAATGAACCAGAAAGTAGCGACCAATATGCTCAAAAAAATCGGTCACAATATCACCATTGCCCAGAATGGTAAAGAAGCTGTAGAGTTATACAACAAAGGCGGATTCGATCTCATCCTCATGGATGGTCAAATGCCGGTCATGGACGGGCTTGAAGCCACAAGAACCATCCGTAAACAAGAGCAGACAAAAAAAGGAATTCAAACTCATATCCCTATTATTGCTCTTACCGCCAATGCCATGAAAGGTGACCGGGAGCGCTTCCTGGAATCCGGGATGGATGATTTTATTACCAAACCGATTAAACGAAAAAATTTAGAAGAAGCCATCGCTAACAGCTCAAAAATGATGGTAACCACAGAGCCTGTGGTGGTTAAAACCAAAGACCCGATTATTATCAAAGATGATATCATTGACCTTGATAAACTCATCCAGACCATGCACGGCGATAAAAACCTGGTCAAAGAATGTTTTGACGATTTCAATCAAAATCACGGTGCCTTGCTCAATAATATCAGAACCGGCATTGATGCCTCAGACTCTTCCAAAGTCAAGGATGCCCTGTTAACGTTCACAGATTCGGTCAAACTTCTTTCATCTAAGATGACCATGGATGCCGCATTCTCACTGGGTCGAGCCTTTGATTCTAAAAATGAAACCCTGGTTGAAAAAGAATTTACCAGACTTTATCAAGCCTGTGAAAAATTACAAAATTTCATTGTAACCTATGCTGTCAAACATCTTTTCATGAAATTTTTACTGGTTGACCATGACTTTGCTTCAAGGAAAAAAGCCCAGAAAACCCTTGCCCAGTATGGTGAATGCGATGTGGCCATCAATGGCCTTGAAGCACTTAACGCCTTTGTCCGGGCGCATAATGAAAACGATACCTACAACCTGATCTTTTTAGATATTGAAATGCCGGATTTTGACGGAAACCAGGTATTAAGTAAAATCAGGCAATGGGAAAAATCCCGGGATATCACCCGGGATGACAGGGTCAAAGTCATCATGCTTTCTTCAAAAGAATTGAATCCAGACGATCAAAAAGCGTTAAAACAAGGGGATGAGACCTATATTGTCAAACCCATTACCAGAGCCGGACTGGCCACCGCCTTCAGGCAGGTCCATTATATATAAATCCAAATAATCCCGCATGTAAGCCTGTTTTAAAATCTGGGCATTGCAGTTGTGGAATTTATAATTTTGTTTTGTTGACAAAAATGAACGTCTTATCGTATAAAATTGATTTATTAAAAAAACTTACTCCTATAAAAAAGAGGAAATCATTATGAACGAAAACGCTGCTTCTATGACGACCCGATACAAGAGAATCGGATTATTCACTGCCTTAACAATAATTTTCACGATATTAATATCAGGCTGTGGTCCCTTCAAACATGATTATGTGTGGACCGAATACAAGATAAACGATTCGAGAATAACGACATCTGATGCGTTTATCAAGAAAGACTCTGTCTCTCTTATCAATGCCCAACCAAATATCGACACCTTTCTTATTGCCCACTTAGGAGCCCATCGATACTATGGCTCGCTAAACCAATTGACCGAAGCAGTTATAACGCATTTAAAAAAAGAATTAAGAAAACACAATATCACAGTGAGTCCGGACGCATCCAAAACCATCCAGATAAAGGTTGTAAAAACTGATTTTATACGAGGCGGTTGGAAGGTGCGGGCAAATTTGGAAGTGAATCTTAAAGCAGGCAATAATTACACAAAAGACATTCTTGCAAGCAACTCAACCCCGACAATGGCGGCTGATCAAGCCTTTGACGGTGCAGTCGCACTTGCGGTCATTGACATACTCAATAATCCCGATATTCTTGCCTATCTACAGGAATGAACCAAAATGCATGAAATATTCCATTAATTTTAGGAGGCATTCCCTTGAAAACACAAAAATTGAGAACTCAAAAAAAATTTTACGGTTCACTCATTACAATAAAAGATAAAATAATCTTTTTTCTCACAAGCCTTTTATTAATATTGGTTTTATCTTCATGCGGAATGCCCTCAATCGGCCGGTATAACCCTGATCCTTCAATAGCTAAGGGTGTAGTAAAAGATATAGCCTTTTCCAATACTATCACGATAATAAATGACCAGCCGGATAGTAAAGATCATACACTCCGTTTTGGGGAAACCATTGTTAATTATAATGCATTCACACAGTCCATCGTGGATGCCTTAAAAATGGAACTTACGCGAAACGGCATCACAATAAATGATTCATCCCAAAAAAAATTATATGTTAAAGTGACCAATGTTGATTATCAGCTTAGAGCGCCAAACTACAGGGCTTATATAGACACAGAAGTAAAAACAGGAAATGATCATATCGAATTTATCGAGGTGACCAGGGGATCATATTCGTCTCCCTTAAATATGTCTACTGCCCCGACAAGGCCCATGGATGCAGCATTTGAAGATATTGTCAGGGATATAATGAATAATAAAAAGATTCAGGATTATCTTATGGATCAGGATGGTTAACCAAAACCGTTAAATGATGTCATCTCATTCGTTTATTGGTGGCTGCAAACTTTATAAATCCTGAAGCATCCTTGATAAATCGTTTCCAGCTGTCAGGTGATTTCCATATCATGGAGACATATCCCATCAGCACTTTAAATCGTTTGAAATGGGATTTATAAAAATCAATAAAAAGGACTTCCATTCTTTCCCTGGTTATCCCTTTGGGTATAAAAAGGAACTGCATGCAATCCATTTTTTCCCAATCCTCGTTAAAGGTGCCAAGTTGTGACCCCTGCTCTTTAATCTGTTTGTAGATGGGGGAGCCTGGAAACGGTGTGAATTTGGCAAGATTAAAATCATCAATGGGCAAAGAATACACATATTGCCGGCTTTTTTTAATGCTCTCTTCGGTTTCTCCGGGAAGCCCCATCATTAAAAGAGCTTTCACGCGAATGCCGGCTTTTTTGATCAAGGCTATTTTATCCCTCATCATCTCAAGATCCGGGTTCTGTCTGTGTTGCGCCAACAGATCGGGATCCCCTGTTTCAATCCCTAAACTGATCATCCAGCAGCCTGCGGCCTTCATGAGTTTTAAGAGTTCAAAATCAAGGTGTTCTGCTCTTGCAGCGCAGTTAAAGGTCATATCAAGGTGGTTGTCAATCATCAAATATGTGAATTCTTCCACCCGCTGACGATTAAAGGTAAATTGATCATCATAAAAATTGATATGCTTGATACCAAATGTATCTTTCAGATATTTTAAATGGTTATATAAATATTGAGCTGAATTATATCGAAAACTTTTCCGGAAAACAGATCTGTCGCAATAACTGCATGAATACGGACATCCCCTGCTTGATATACAACTGGCATTGGGTGCTTTGGGATAATTAAAAATGGGAAGCTTATAACTGTCAGGATACCCTGATAGTTTGTGGTACGCAGGCAGCGGCAGCGTGTCCAGGTCTATTTGTTTTTTTCTAAAACCGGTAAAAAAAACATTTCCGTCTTTTTTTCTCATTACAATATTTTTAACATCTTCAAGCAGATCTTCATCTGTGCAAAGCAATTCTTTCAAGGTTTGTTCACCTTCTCCGATCACACAATAATCAATCACATGAAAGTCCTTTAGAATTGCTTCTTTCAGAGATGACACATGTACCCCTCCAAAAACGATTTTGACAGTCGGAATGATGGTCCTGGCTATTTGGGAGATTCTTATCCCATCAAAAAAACTGGAGGTTGTGCAGGAGAAACCAAGAAAAGCGGGTTTTTCTTTTTTTAAATATTCCATAATCAAGGCATCCGAATCCGGGTTTGCATAACAATCAATAATATCATTTTTGATTTTATATTGATCAAGAAATGCTGCAATACTGGCCAAACCAAGAGGCGGCATAATATTGGCCATTCTGGACACATCGGTTTTTGCTTTTTTAGAGCTGTACCCCAATGGATGAATTAAAAGAATTTTATTGTCAGTCATCATAATTGTTTATGCCACGCGTCCTTTCCTCTTTCTCCTGCTCATTTTGGAAAACTTGATCAGCATGTCCCATAAAATCCCTTTAAACCCGAACGCCTGCAATGCTTTCATCCTCATCTGCCCTTCGATGGGAGGGAAAAGCCATGCTTTATGTTTTTTAAAGGCTGCCATTATCCAAGCTTCCATTTTTTCTTTTTCAACATGGGGGGAAATATAGTAACACGGCTTTAAAAGCGTGTTCTCTTTGCTGATAATATTTTGTTCAATTGCTATGTTTTGCAATTGGGTGCCCGGAAGAATCCTGATACCCGAAAAAGCAAAAACAACACAGCCTTTTAGTTTCTCAATATTATTAAAACTTTCTTTTACGGTTTCATAGGTTTCACCAGGCCCCCCAAACATAAAAAAGTGAGCACATACGATATCCTGTTTTAAGCACCCTTCATTTAAGGCAAGGATAGTGTCGAAATCAAATGATTTGTTGATTCCTTTAAGCGTAGTGTCGCACGCTGCATCAGAACCGATCTCCATGGCATACAGACCCGATTGTTTTAGAAGCTCAAGTTCATTATCAGATATTTTATCAGGCCTGAAATACGCCGACCATTTCATATCGCATTTTTGACGAACCATCTCCCGGGCAACTTCAAGATAATGGCCCTGGCTGTCATTAAATACAGAATCTGTAAAAAACACAGAGTCGACATTGAATTGTTTTTTCATGGCAAGAAGATTTTTTACAACAAATTGGGGGGTCTGTTTTCTAAATTTTTTACCTTCAATGAGAGGATAACTGCAATAATTACATCCATGGGGGCAGCCCCGTTTTGTTTGATAATTCAGCATACCTGTTTTATCAACATAGTATTTTACCAGCTCGTTTTCATAGAGCGGCGCTAAAAAATCATTGTTGTTAATCTGATTATTCTTTGCCTGAATGATGCGATCTATCTTTTTATTCTGTAAAAGATCGTCTATCAAATCAGGAAGTGCAATTTCACCTTCTCCG
Organism: Pseudomonadota bacterium; assembly: GCA_043826275.1. Lineage (GTDB taxonomy): Bacteria > Desulfobacterota > Desulfobacteria > Desulfobacterales > Desulfobacteraceae > Desulfobacula. The sequence continues at coordinate 60,920 of JBDRQO010000004.1, read as the reverse complement.
ATTATTCCATAATCGGCTTTTATATAATTGAGTATTTGCTCGGGCATGATTGAAAAAGCCGCCCCACCAACAATCACTGGTTTTTTGGAGATTTTTTTGATGGTATGAATGATCTGTTTTACATCAGCCAGATACCAGTTACTGTTTTTTGTCAAAGAGTCGACATTATCAATATTTCTTATTGATATCCCAATAAAATCAGGATCAAACCGGGTAATTATATTTTCAATGGATATGCCACAGGTCTCCTGGTTATAAAGAAAGTCAAACTGTTTTACATCATGCCCTTTTTGTTTTAAAGCAGAGGCGATGATTGCCATTCCTATCGGGTATACAGGAAGCGGTTCAATGTTTGTATTTGAAGAAATCAGTAATATTTTACTCATATTTGACCAATTTTTTTAAACGACCTTTTTTCCCGGGGCGTGTATCGTCTATACGTCCCATCAAGAATTTCTTTTTTCATTAATTTAAAAAACAATTCTCCCATTTTTGTCTGGTACCCGCTATCGGCATAAAAGGTGTCCCAGGCATAATTATATAATTCTTCAAGCTTTTCAGGCGATACGTTCTTTGGTTGAAACACTGCTTTCCCGCAGGTGTAATCGATCCAGTCATTATTAAATATTCTGCCCTCTTTTTTTAATTTTTGCCGGATGGGAGATTTTGGGAAAGGGGTTAAAATGGTAAACTCTGCCAGATCCAGCTTGACCTGTGTAAGAAATTGGACAAGGTTTTTAATATAGGTTTCATCATGGTCGTCTGTCCCCAGAAGAATGGTGCCTTCCACACCAATGCCATGGTCATGCAGTCTTTCTATCCTGTTTTTTATGGTATCTGATGTATCAAAAATGGCCTGGTATACATACCAGCACCCAGCCTCAGCTGCCAGTTTAATAACTTCCTCATCATCCATTAACGGATGGGAAACCCATTTCTTTTTTAATGGCTTCATGGCGGTAAACAATTCAATGAGCCATTTTTTATCGTGGGCAAGGGAATTATCCACGATAAACATCCGGTTGTTTGGAATGGCCTCCATCTCTTTTATCACAAGATCAACCGGCCTGGGCCGAAATGTTTTGCCCCCCAAAAAGCCATTGCAACAAGGGAAACAATTAAATTTGCATCCCCTTGAGGCATGCACAAGATCAAGCATCTGCACCCCTCTATAATTGTATAACTCTCTTTTTAAGATAGTCCGATCAGCGGTTTTAATCAGATTGATATCCGGAAAATTATTCATATAGTCATAGATTTTTTTTAGCTTTCCTTTTTGGATATCATCAAAAACAGCTTCCAATCTTCCTTCAACTTCTCCTAAAAAAACAGAATCTGCGTGATCTTTGACCTCATCGGCATGGAGCATGGTTGCAATGCCGCCAAACAACACCCGGATACCCAGTTTTCGATATTGATCTGCGATTTCAAAGGCACGGGGAAGCTGGCAGGTGAGCATCACAGAAATTGCTGCAATCTCAATGGTTTCATCAATCTCAAATTTTTGTACATTCTCATCCACAAAATCAACTTGGACATAGTCGGGCAATGCCGCAGCAAATACGACAGGACCATGGGGGGGAAGATGAAATACAGTCTGTTTTTCAAGTTTTGGCCAATTGGGATAGATGAGTTGAATTTTCATATTTTTTTCCATTATATTTTTCTTTTAAGACATTTCTGGGCAAGATTATATAAATTGTCAATTTTAGATTCCGGGTTAACATCATGATTATCTTTCTGGGTATTTTTTTGAAAATAAAATTCATTATTTGAAGAATTCAAGTGAAGCTCTCCATATGAACCCGTCCTTTTTGTTTTCTTATTTTCAAGTAAAAAGAAAACAGCGCCTGACTTGATAAAATTTGTCCCATCCTCAAAATTGTTAATCTCTGAATTATTAATACCGCATAAAACCATGTCTGCCTGTTGCAACTCTAAAAGGTCAACTGCCATGCCAAGTCCTGTCATGCCGGTTGTGTTTTCTTCATTAATAATAAAATTTTCTCCTGTCAGCCCAAAAAAAATAGATGCTTCTCCAAGGAAACAACTGGGAAGAGTATATGCAAATATTGCAGGGCTTGGAAATGTATTATTTTCTCGCAACAAAGTTGCCTGATATTTTAAATCGGTCTCAAGGCATCCTGTGGAAGAGGATGCAATAATAGCCGTGTTTTTATGGGGTGCTGTATGACGTTTTGCATCCTGCATGGCAAAAACAATGGCTGCAAAGCCTACTTTTGAAAAATCATCCATTCTTCCCAAAGGCTTATAAGGCTCTTTTAAGATACCTTTTCTGGTAATGGATGGCAGATTTTTTTTTGAATCAAACTCTTGTATATTATTTTTATACCCCATACAAGAGTTATATACCCAGCCCATGCCGGTAATATGTATATTCATCACATGCTGCTCCGTTTCATAACAATCGCCGCATTGATACCTCCAAAACCGGAATTTGTTGTGAGAATATAATCGCCCATAAATTTTTGTGGATCAGAACGGATAATATTTTTGGCATCTTTTTGCGGGTTTATAAAACCAGCCGTACCCGGCATCAATCTTTTTTCAAGCATTTTAATGCAAAGGGCAACCTCAATCCCTCCGGCAGCACCAAGCGTGTGGCCAATGGCGCCTTTTATTGAATTGGCAATAATATTCTTTTTTGAAAATAATGATTTTATGACATGGATTTCCATTGAATCATTATAAACAGTTCCCGTACCATGGGTATTAAAAGCTGATATGTCATCCAATGACACACGAGCTTGCGTGCATGCATTTTTTATGGCCAGTTTTAATCCGCGACCATCCTTTGCCGGTGCTGTCACATGTGCGGCATCACTTGCGATTCCCCAGGAGCAAATTTGAGCTAAGGGGGCAATGTTTAATGATTCCATCTTTTGTTCACTCATGAGCACAATTGCAGCAGCACCCTCTCCAAGCGTCAGTCCCTGCCTGTTTTTATCAAATGGTGCAGCAGGAAACGGGCTCATTGCCCCAAGTGCTGAAAAACCTGAATAAACAAATTGGGTGACAATATCCATACAGCAGATTAAAACAGAATCTGCATGGCCCATCATGATTAAGGATGCGCCTTTGGCAATGGCAATGGTGGAAGAGGCACAGGCGCAATTAATATTGAATCCTTTATTTTTCAACCCCATTTTATTGGAAATATAACCTGGCAGACTGGATGGTAAAACCGTGCTGCTGATTTTTAAATCAGCAGGGCTTTTTGTAAGAAGATCAATACCGGCTTTTGTCGACGCTGTAATTAAAAGGCAATCTTTGTCAATGCCGGAAAGCTGAGCAAGCAGTTTGTCAGATAAATCAAAAATAAGAGACTGGTTATTCGTATTTTTAAGATCTTCAATCAGTGCTGCATAGGGGCTGATATAGGTATTGGTCTCAAATCTTTTTACCTTGCCTATACCGGTCTTATTTTCTAAAAGCCCCTCATATAAAGTGTCAAGATCCGGGCCCATAGATGTTATGGCTTTTGCCTGGGTAATATAGACCTTGTTCATTTAAATTTGCCGGCCTTCCATTGTTCACAAAATCTTTTAACGTATTCAGGCTGGGTTAAAAAAAGCTCATACTCTTTGGTGAGCATCATTTGAACGCAATATCCGGTTGCGCAGACCTTACCACCATTATTTTTAATTATATATTCACTGTTGAGCCTGGATGCTTCAGAATAGTGAAAAATTCCTTCAATAGTGATGTTTTCCATGAATTTTAAAGGCTGGACAAAATCCACATGCACGGTTTTCACAGGGGCCATAATGCCATTGGCATAAAGATCCATATAGCCCATTTTATATTGTTGACCCAGTTCAATCCTGGCATCTTCAAAAAAACCGACATAATGGCCATGCCATGCAATACCAAGCATGTCGACCTCGTTAAACCTGACCTGCCTTTTGACAATTGCCCGTAAGGGTTCAGGATCATTTTCTGATTTTTTAAAATAGTTTTTTTTCATGGGAGTATTGTTTTAATAATGGTTAAAAGAAGAGTTGATAGTATACACAAATCATTCATTATTCAAATCAATTTGTTAAAAAACACCCCCATTAATACCGATAACCTGGCCTGTGATATATGCAGCCTCTTTGGAACATAAAAAAATGACGGCTGCTGCAACTTCTTCCGGCCTGCCAAATCTTCCTGCAGGAATGGCTTTAGAAATTTGTTCCAATGGAAGATCCTGGGTCATCTCTGTTTCGATAAATCCCGGTGCAATGGCATTAACCGTAATTTTTCTTTTGGCAATCTCTTTGGCAAGTGCCTGGGTGGCGCCGATAAGACCGGCTTTTGATGCGGAATAATTCACCTGCCCGGCCTGGCCGGTCTGACCCGATGTTGATGTCATATTAATGATTCGGCCCCACCGTTTTGAAAGCATGCGTTTCACAACCAGTCTTGTGACATTAAAAAATCCGTTTAAGTTGGTATCCAATACCTTTTGCCAATTGTCTTTTTTCATCCACACCATGAGCATATCATCTCTGATGCCTGCGTTATTCACAAGAATGTCGATCTGGCCATGTTGATCATAAATTTGTTCAAGGGCTTTTTCCGATTCTTCTTTACTGGTTACATCAAATTGCAGCAACTGGGCCTTTCCACCGTCGTTTATAATTTCATCAAGGGTTTGCTGTGCTTTTTCGATATTGGAATGAAAATTAATGTACACAAAACGACCCGTATCTGCCAGGCTTTTGGCGATTGCTTTTCCAATTCCTCTGCTTGCACCGGTTACCAGGGCAACCTGGAAATTATTAATTGTTTTTTCATTCATGTTATTTCCTTTATATTTTTTTTAAAATCAGGGTTGCATTGATCCCGCCAAAGGCAAAATTACTGGTCATTATCATATTCACCCTTTTTGTTATTCTTTCTTGAACATGTAAAATGCCTGCGCACAAGGGATCAATGGTTTCAAGATTCAATGTTGGAATGATACAATCATTGTTCATCATTAGAATAGAAAAAATGACTTCCATAACACCACTTGCAGCCAGTGTATGACCGGTAAACCCCTTGGTCCCGCTCACATGGATTGTATTGCCGCAAAGGTTTTGGATCGCCTCAGCTTCTGCAATATCCCCTTTCAGGGTGCCTGTGGCATGGGCATTAATATAGTCTATTTCTTTGATAGTGCATCGGGCTGATTTTAACGCACCTGTCATGGATCTTATCATGCCGGCCGGTTGGGGCGAGGTCATATGCTCGCCATCACAACACGTGCTGTATCCTTTTATTTCACCCAGTATTTTGGCATTTCTATTTTTTGCATGTTCATACTCTTCTAAAATAACAGCGCCTGCGCCTTCACTGACCACCAGTCCATCTCTATTTATATCAAACGGTTTGGGTGTTTTGGAAGGAGTATCACAATAATTTCTTGAGGCTGCATGCAGAACATCAAAAACAGCTGCAGTGGAAGGATGAAGATCGTCCGCCCCGCCACACACCATGATGTCTTGATATCCGTTTTTTATCATCTCAAACCCCTCCCCAATGGCCTGGGTACTGGTTGCGCATGCGCAACACGGGGAAAGCACACGCCCCCGGGTTTTCAACATGGCGGATACATTGGCTGCCACGGAATGACTCATGATTTTCATGAATGCCGTGCCTTCAAGCATGCTGATGCCTTTTGTTTTAGAAAAATCTGAAAACACCTGTTCAATGCTGACACCAGATCCGGTGGTTGAGCCCATGACAACACCGGTGTGTGACGATTGGACTGTTTTTTCGTCAAGGCCGGATTGCGCAATGGCATCAAGGGCTGATAAAGATGCCATAATTGCCATGGAACCCATTGTTCTTCTGTCTTTCCGGTTAATCCTTTTTTCATCAAATCCGCCACAGCTTCCGGCAATATTTGTATTTAATCCTTTGATACCGTCCCAGCCTTTGATGATTTTGATTCCTGAATCATTATTTAAAAGCGATTCAAAAACTTGTTCAGGACTGTTTCCAATGGGGGATATGATTCCCATACCGGTTATGACAACTCGTTTCATTTATACAAATCCACTTTTTACTATTTTACTATTTTATTCATTAAATAATCTTTACCATATAATGTCGAGCATAAATCAATACTGCTGACAATGGAACCGTGAATTCCTGAAAAAGAGATGCTCTGGCCGGTTAAAAAAAAATTTTTAATCCGTGTGGCCGGTTGAAACATTGATTCTAAAAATCTATTTGCTGTTTTTATAATACCGTAAGCAGACCCGTTTTTTGTCAGCGTATACCTGGAAAAAGTGACGGGTGAATAAGTATCAACAATCTGGGCGTGGTCAAGTATATCCGGAAAAGCGGTTCTTAAATTGTCCATCATCTTTTTTGATATCATATCTTTAGCCTTCTTGTACTTATCCTCTTTTGATTCCTTATAATACTGAGTGAGAATCAAGTTTTCCTTATCACTCACTCCGGTTAATGCCGTTACAGAATAATCTTGATCAGATGAATGTGGCAATGCACTTAAAAAAACCACGCCTGCCTTATCATCTTCCAATATATTTTTCCTATAATAATGGGAATCAATATCCCATGAATCATATACAAAAGCATCATTATTTTTAACAGGACAATATTGGTTTTTAAATTTTAAGGCAACGCCGAATACACCAAAGGAATCTTGAGCATTTTCCAATCTTTTCCTGTACGCCGGCCTGAATAATTCAGGCGGGCAGATATCGAGAATCATTCCAGGGTGACCCGAGTATATCACTTTTTTTGAAAATATTTTTTCCTGGGAAGATTCAGGCTTGTTACTTAAAATAACACCAATGGCTGTTCCATCTTTTGTGATGAGTTTTTTGACCAGAGCATTGGTGATTAATTTCCCGCCATGGGATGTAAAACTATCCACCAGAGCGGTTGCCAGAGGGGTTTTATCTTCATCAATTCTGAAACTTGAGTTTAAATAGCAATCCGAGATAATGAAATGGGTCAACATGGTACAGTCTTTACTGGGAATCCCATACAAAGGATTGTTGGCGAATAAAAGGCTTTTCAACCGGCTTGAAGCATTAATTGACGTAAGATAATCATCCATTGATCCTGTGTATTGCATGGACAGATCTTTATTGGGCCTTACACTGGGATCATACATACCAATGTTGGATATAATTTTTTTTAAATCAGAAAAATAGGAATTAATCGCTTTTGTATCATCAGGAAAATATTGGTGCAGTCTTTCCTTATACCGGTCATGCCCCATGGGGATTTTATAAACCTTGCCTGGGAAATAAATTTTTTCAAAACAATCATCATCCAGTTTGACAAGATTAAGGCGGTCAAGAATATCCAGATAGCTAAAATAATACCATAAAGGTTGTCCCTGGTTTAAAGACCCCAGCCTGTGAACGCCTGTGGGAAATATCAGCCCCTTTCTTTTATAGGTCTGCATTAATCCGCCGGGAACAGAATGCTGCTCTAATACAAGAACCTTTTCTCCTTGTTTGGCAGCAATTATTCCTGCGGTCATGCCGCTTATTCCGGATCCAACCACAATGACATCATATTGGTTTTTATCCATAAAATGGAATACTCTCTTTTTTTAGTTTTCAGAAAATATCAACACTGAATTATTACCGCCAAAAGCCACCGACTCCGACATTGCCGATGTGCAGGAAACGTTCATATTTTCCATAACAGGGCTTTTTGTTACACCCTCATCAGGATGAGTAAATCCAATATTTTCAGGTATTTTTTTTTTATTCAGATGATATATGGTAAAGACCGCCTCTATAGCGCCTGCAGCGCCCAGTGTATGCCCTGTGTATCCTTTTGTTGAAAAAAACGGAATGTCCGGCAGGATTTGAGAAAGTACCATATTTTCAATTTTATCATTTTCTTTTGTCCCGGTTCCATGGGCATTCACAAATCCGATATCACAAGGTTCAAGATGGCTTTCTTTCAATGCCTGGTGTATGGCATTTTTTAAACCGATCCCTTCAGGGTGAGGCGATGTTAAATGAAAGGCATCACATGACGAGCCATATCCGGTTATAAAGCATTTCGGATCTTTGATGATTGTTTGATTGATCTTGTCGGGTTCCAGAATAAGTGCGGCTGCTCCCTCTCCAAGATTTAAGCCCTTCCTGCCTGAATCAAACGGCCTGCAAGGCTCTGTATCGGTTATATTTAATGAGATAAATCCATTATATGTTGTCTTGCAAAGTTCGTCTGTGCCTCCGGCAATAACAAGATCACACAGGCCTGCTTTAATCCATGAAGCACCCATTCCAATGGCATCGGTGCCGGATGCACACGCATTAACAATGGTCTGAACAGGGCCGGTTAAATTAAATTCTCTTGCAATTGCTGAGGCCGGGTTAGATTTTAAAAACCGTTTTATGGGATCCATAGCCGGCTGTTTTTTATCTCGATAATCTTTATAGAATTGATCATTATTCAAGGCACTGCCAACCGTTGTCCCCATGCAGACCCCAACCCGCTTTGTTTCAAGCCGATCCTTATGAATCCGGGCATCATCCAATGCCTGATAAACAGCCGCAATGACCATTTGCGCAGTCAGGGTTAAATCTTGATTGGCTTTGGATTCAGGTTTTTTGAACGTGTCAATAATTTCAAAAACCGGATATTTAATATCATGGTTGGTTGTAAATCTTTTGGGAAGATTTATATTTCTGACATGCTTGAACATGTTCTCCATACTGTCATCAATATTCATCCCCAGGGCGCTTAAACACCCCATTCCAGAAACAGCAACCCGAAGCGGTTTATTCATTTAGCTCCTTTTGATCATCAATCCACATATTGTAAAAATTAAAAAATTGATATGGGTAATCTTGAATAAATAATTCCAGAGAACTAACAAATTTTTCCACATAGGGCCTGAATCTTTTCGTTGATTTGCCCAATTTTGGCGGAACGTGAATGATTGCTGATATCCTGGTTTGATATTGGCTGGGTCCGTCTTTATGTGAATACAATACAACAATTGGTTTTTGGGATATGGATGACATTTTAAATGCAGAAAACGGAAAGCGCGCTTTTCCGTTTAAAAATTCCATTTCAATGGATCGCTCACTATCCCCAAAAATCCTGTCCCCCATCATGCAGACAATTTCATCTTTTTTCAGAGCATTGAGTATCTCAATAGATCCGCCAAGAAATTGACTGGGATCTATAATTTTAATTGAATTCCCATTCTCATTGTGCTCAAAATAATGTTTGTCTATATCTTTTTCATGTCTGAGCATTAAAAAATTAACCGGTTTTTCAAGTACATCCAGAGCGGACATGGCAACCTGCCAGCCGCCCACATGGGATATCAATAAAATAAATCCTGAATCAATGGCTTTCATTTTTTCATAATCTTCAAAGAGTGCACAGATCGATTCTTGGCCTAAGATGCCAACAATGGCCCGATCAATCAGTATACGGCCAAAGTTTAGTATCAACAAATATCTGTGCTTGATCCTTTCAAAAAAGCCGGCATTGAAAAATCGTTTTTGTAAATACGGGTCTGTTTTTTTTCTGATGGAAGGAAACAATACTGCATAATTAAAAACAATAAAATACAAGAAGAAATAAGCCACTTTTCTTCCACCATTCCGGATGACAAAATAAAAAAAATGGTGCCCAAACTTTGTCCCGTGACTTTTACTGTCCCACTTATTCTTGTTCAGACTCACTTTTTTGACCTCCACAGGACAGCATGTTTGCGATGAAAAAAAAGAGTAAAAAAGCAAAAACACTAAGAATCGGGGCCACAATCAATGATCCTAAAAACCATTCATACAATCTTTCCAGACACTGCCTTCCAAGGGTTTCCAGAGAAATATCCAATAAAAATTCACCCTGATGGGTTAAATAATAGCCCAGTTCAATGCACAGTGCCGGAACAAAGGGCGGCATGCAGATCTGACTTGCGCCAAGTGCAACAATTTTATTCAGCTTAAAAAAACCGGCGACCAAAAGAATGCTTAACATATGCAGAGCAATCAGAGGGAGAGTACCGAGAAAAACACCCATGGCTGCTGATATTGCAATGGTAAATGGGGATACTTCGTTCAAAAGAAAATAGCGGATGGATTGAGCGGGTTTAAAAATTGAGAACGTAACCTCTTTTTTTTGTATTAATTTTTTAAACCGTATGGGTAAAAAAGATCGCAGGGTCAACAGTATATTCACATGTGTCAGTCTTGCATTATCTTTTATGAGCCTGAAATGAGACACTCTTTCTTCTTTAGCAGGGTAATACACACTGATATCAAGATCACGAACGTTTACACCTGCCCAGGAAGATTTGACAAGGACCTCTACTTCAAAGGAAAAATGAGTTTGGGATAATTTCAAACCCTCAAGAACAAACAAAGGATATGCCCTGAACCCTGATTGTGCATCCCCGATAGAATGTCCTGTCTGCACCCTGTACCAGAAATTTGAAAATTGTCTTCCAAATTTTGATAATCGGGGTATGAGAGGGGAAGAAAAATCCCTTTTCCCAACATATAATGCTGTTGGATCTTCTAAAATTGCCTGTTTGAACAATAAAAAATCTTCAGGATGGTGCTGAAGGTCAGCATCTATTGTGACGATATGGGTCATGCCGCGTTTTACAGCCTCTTTGGCCGCAGTCATGATGGCAGAACCCTTACCCAGGTTTTTTTCATGTCTGATAAGGGTGATATCACAATCATCAAATATATCTTCCGGTAAATCCGTACTGCCATCATCAATGACAAGAATATCATCATGGAAACAAAGACATTGCCTGATAACTTCTTTGATTGTCTTTCCATGATTGTATAGAGGAATGACAATCAATATCCTGGGAGTTTTTTTTTCCATACCCTTTTATTATTTAATAATAGATTGAAATATCATCAAAAAGCTGGCTTGAGAAAAGAAGCTTCCTGAATTTCACAAGGCTGTCATGAAATATCTGTGAATTATCATAAACATGAAACTCCTTATTCAGGATGTCATATATCTTTTGGGTCGCGCAACCCAGTTTGTCTGCATTCCTGAATGAAAGTGCCTGTAGATCCGCCAATATCTCAAGAGTAACCACATGCTTGGCATTGGAAACAAGCCTGAACGCTTTTCTTGCAGCCACGGTTCCCATACTGACAACATCCTGGTTTGATGCATTGCTGGATATGGAGTTCACGCTCATGGGGTTTGCCAGATGTCGGTTTTCGGCAGTGGTCGAGGTTGCCAGATACTGGGCACCCATAAACCCCATGGTAAGACCGATTTCTCCCGGGATAAGCTGTTCCGGCAATCCTTCATTCAGGTTCTTATCAAGGAGTTTGTTGAGCCGCCTTTCAGATAAATTACACAGGGTCGAGATGGCAATACAAAGCGAATCCATGGCAAAACTGATACTCTGGCCGTGGAAATTGCCGCCATGTATTATTTTTTTCTTTTCCGGAATAATGATGGGATTATCATTTGTCGAATTGGCCTCTATTTCAACGGTTTTTATTGTCGCTTCAATGGCTTCTTTTACCGGAGCAAGAATTTGCGGTGTGCACCTGATGGAATAGACATCCTGAACATTTATATTGGTTTCAAAAACCGGAATATCGCAATTGTTCTGGCTCCTGATTTTTTCGTGCATGCTTTTTCGTATGGTAATATTTTTCGTGCCTTTATACAGTTTTTTGATCGTATCGGAAATTTCAATCTGCCCGGGATGAGGTTTTACAAGGTGTAAATCCGGGTCAAACGCATCATCAATACCACCAAAGATTTCAATGGAAAAAGCAGCATTGATACAGGCAATATTCAATAATTTTTGAGCCCCAAAAAGGGTAAATGCCGCAATGGCTGTCATGGCAGCAGTGCCGTTCATTAATGCCAGGCCTTCTTTATAGCTTAACTGAAGCGGTTTAAGACCGATTAATTCAAACGCCTTTTGAGCATCCATGAGTTCTCTTTTTAAATACACTTTTCCTTTGCCGATAATCGCAAGAGACATGTGAGCCAGGTGGATCAAATCCCCTGAAGCCCCCACACTTCCGCTTTCAGGTATATAGGGTGCTATTTCATGATTCACCATGTCTTTCATCAGTTCTAAAAGCTGGATTCTGACACCTGAGTACCCTTTTACAAGTGTGTTTAACCGGACCACTAAAACTCCAATGGCAACATATGGTAGGATGGGTGATCCTAAACCGGCTGCATGGCTGACAATCAGATTGTTTTGAAGGGTCTCTATCTGTTTGTCATTGATGATTTTGTTACACATGGGGCCAAAAGATGTATTGACTCCATAGATGATTTTCTTTTTTTTTATTGCGTCTTCGAGAAATTGTCTTGATAGTTTGCATTTCTCGATTGATTTTTCATCAATTTCAACTCTTTTATCACCAATGCCGATGGCAACAATATCTTTGTAGGTTAAGTCATTTCCCGTTAGAGTAATGATTGACTTTTTATCCATAGTTTTTGTCACCTGTTCATCTGTTTTAAATTATTTTGTTTCCCGTAAATCAAAAAACGTCATTCTTTTGCGCTTTTTATCAAACTGATATACTTTTTTATCTGCAGCTTCCGGTAAAATGATTTGAATTTCCGGTACAACCCTGACTTTTGCCCGCAATACATCCTTGATCCATTGTTCATCAAGGGTGTCACGACTCAATGCCGCATAGAGTATAATCCGGTCGGTACCATCGGCATTTTTTTTAACTTCAATATATCCATTGTGAAATCGCGGGTCTCCTTCGAGACTGGATAAAATAGCATTTGGGAAAACCGTGGTTCCCTTGTATTTTAACATTTGATTTTTTCTGCCGATAATGGGAGCCAGTCTTTTGGTGGTGCGGCCACAGGAACATTTTTGAGTCATCAGATAGGATATATCGCCTGTTTTAAATCTTAATAAAGGCATGCCTTCAACCCCCAGAGGCGTTGTTACCACTTCTCCTTTTTCCCCATCCTCAAGGGGCTGACCATTATCATCAAGGATTTCAATAATATTTAATTCAGGCCGTAAATGGCCCCCTGATCGGGCAGAACATTCGCAAAAAGTGGTTGCAATTTCAGAAGATGCATAGGTGGAATATATTTTTGCACCCCACATGTCTTCAAGCTGTTCTGCAACAGGTAGAAGTTGCAGATTTGCATCTTTTGTGGGTTCTCCAATGGCAATGAGTTTTTTTATCTTTGTGGCACTTGGATCTGCATTGTTCTCCAGGGCATACTGACCGATTTTAAGCATCAAAGAAGGGACACCGACAATAACCGTTGCATGGGCTAAATTAATCAATTCCCAATGCTGTGACGGACTTCCTGATCCACTTCGCAATACTTTTGCGTTTAATTTTATACCACCAAGAAAATATGCCAGTCCTGCCATGAAGCATCTGTCTATGGCTGCACATATCAACATTGTGTCCAGATTAGTGACGCCGGCCATTCCAAAGGCAATTTCTTCATTATAGGCCAGCCTTGAAAGGTCGGAGTTGGTTAAAGAAATAATGGTTGGTGTTGAACCTGACGTTGCTGAAGTAAGACATATGTCAACAATCTTTGAATCATTTACACACAAGAATCGGCTGGTATCACAAAGGTCTTGTTTGCTGGTCAAAGGAAGCTTTCTAATATCAGCCAGGGTCTTGATCCTGTTTACATCAATTTTTTTTTCTGCAAAGAGTGCTCTATAAAAAGGAGAGTGCTCAATGGTATAATTCAAATGATTTAAAAATAAAAAAGTTTGAACTTCTTTAGTTTTTTCATCTGATTCAAATTGAAGAGATGCATATTTTTTTGCTGAAAAATCAGCAATCATATTTTTTTCAAAGACTGGCACGGTTTCCATCAAAACAATCTACTATAATTATGGATTAACAACTAAATCATTATCTATTTCCAAAATCCTGTAACTATAATCAGCTTTACTTTTTTGCGCAAGATTATTTTATTTCCTTTTTCACGTCAGTTGCATCCTCGATGAGTACTATATTCCTTTTATAAATAAATACTGTTTTTCTTTCATCTATACCACCGTTATAGAGCATGATGAATTCTTCGTTATGATGGAGCAGATAGTCGGATAATCTGTCAAAACCAAGAATATTTATATACCCTGAAACCATTTTTCCATCAAGGGTTTGAACCTTGACTTTCCTGTCTTTGTTTTCAATTATTCCATTCAATTGTGTCATTCATCCTCCTGGCTTTTAGAGATGATATCTGTTCAAGCATGCAATTATAATGTGTTGGAAATAAACGTCCTGCCATCCTTATCAAAGTTAATCGCTTTACTCCCCATTCGACTCATCCAGTAAATCCATCTATTCATATCAAGGCTGGGTGTTTTATGCTCGGGTGGATGCCCGTACGAAACCAGGACAGCTTTTTTGCTCATCCCCACAACAAGCCCTCCCTGCTTAATCGCGTCTATTTCAGACTTATTAAATCCTTTAACAAGGCTTTCAAAATTTTTTGTTGAAAACATATAGTTTTTATAGTCTTCAATTGTTTTACCGGGATGCCATTTTGTTGTAAAGATAACCCAGTACGGTTTTGAATCTTTTGCCGTCTCAAAATATATAGCCAGGCTCTCACGATTTGATCGTCTTGCAGCACTTGTTTTTTCTATCTTTACATTTTTTACTTGGGTACCTGCCGGTATAAAAGTACCTGCCTTATAATTGATACAAAACAATTTATTTTCTTTTCCAAATTCATACCAGATATTATGTGCGGCATATAATGATCCTTCATCAGCCCAAACATAAGGTGTGAATAAAAATCCTATAATAAAGAAACAAAAAATAAAAATCGATTTGATACAGCTTATTTTGATATTTATCATAATTCTTCTCCTTAAAATAATATGTTGCTAAAGATAATCTTATGTAGTCAGCCCGTTACATAAAGTCAAGCAATGCACCAAAAAAAGAATTATAATCTATTGATAGGTCTATGTTTAAATGATATAAATCCAGAACTTTTAAAAATTTGGAAGGTTAAAAAACGCATGGAATTAAAGCGAAAACTCAAGGAAATGATAATTGAAGAACTTCAGATTGAAGATGTAACCCCTGATGAAATTGATGACGATGCCCCCCTTTTTGGAGAAGGGTTGGAACTTGATTCACTTGATGCTGTGGAGCTAGTTGTCCAGCTGCAGGTTTATTTTGGAGTTGAAATTAAAAACATTGAAGAAGGCAGGCCTGCCTTACAATCAATTAATACACTTGCCGCATTTGTTCAAGAACGTCAAAAAATAGCAATTGATGAGAGTTTGTCCTGAAGCTGTTTATCCATGGGATCGGTATTGTTAATGGGTATGGCAGCAGTGCGACTGATCTTGGGCATGTTTATGAACAGGATTTTGGCTCAATAAAGAAACATTCTGAACCCATTCCCGGTGTCTGTGATCATATTTCCAAACTAGGCGCAGACACTTCAAGCCTTCCGCAATATTTGTCAAAAAGACAATTGCGCCGAATAGATCATTTTTCAAGAATGGCCCTTCTTGCTGCAGGGAAAGCCATTCAGGATGCAGACCCCGGGGTTTTTATCAAGGAAAAAACCGGGGTTATTGTGGCCTCAGGTTATGGTGCACTCAGTACAACCTTTGCCTTTTTAGATTCTTATCTTGAAAAAGGAGATGATCTTGCCTCTCCTATCCTTTTTTCCAATTCAGTACATAATGCAGCTGCCGCCCATATTTCAATCTGCTATGGCATACAGGGCCCAAGCCTGACCATAAGCCAATTTGATATGAGTTTTATTTGTGCTCTTTTAAGTGCCGGCATATGGCTTGAAGAAGGAAAGGTCGATTCTGTTTTAGTCGGCAGTTCTGATGAGTATTGTGATGTCCTGGGATATTGTATCCATGGGCTGTCCTTTGAAAAAAAAAAGGCCTACTCCTTTTCTGAAGGCGCCACATTTTTTCTGGTCTCGGATACAAAAAAGAACCCATCCAGATATGGATGGTTTGACCAGGTAACCATGGGAAATTATGAAAAAGATAAAATAGAAATCCCTGAAGACTCTGATTTGATTCTTTCTGCATCATCCACGAATCCAAGCACCAACGCTTTTTTAAACCATTCCGGCCGGGCCCTTAAAAACAATACGTTCAACCGGAGACATTGTTTCTCACCAACAGACAGCTCGATTGATGCGGCTTTTGCAACCCAGTTATCCAAAAAAATATCCTATATAAAATTAGGCCGGAATAAAGAGTATGGAAAGATCATTATTCACACCAACGATAAAATTGAGTTTGAATGAAATTAATGAAACAATATTTTATATTTAAAAAAAACCAGAAAATATATTGCCTTATATTTTTAATGTTTATTTTTGCAGGCTTTTTCCCTTGTTCTTCACCTGCACAGGATGACGGACAATATGCCCCCACACTCACCGGCATTTCTCTTAATTCAGGGTTTACATATGACCCAAAAGATGACACTTATTTTTCACAGGTTTCTGTTTTTAAAATATGGGATTACGATAAAATATGGTTTCATGACGCCCCAGAGGATTTAAGATATAAAGTTGAAGCTTGTCTTGGTGCATCTTCCCGGAATGGTGATGCAAGAGTCATCGCAAATGTCGGAATGCTGGCCATGTATTATTTAGACGGTCTTGCAACAAAAAATTTTAGGCCTTATATAGAGGGTGGAATCGGTGTGATATACACGGATTATCGCGTGGAAAATCAGGCATATCGATTTAATTTCAATCCCCAGGCCGGCATTGGCATTGAATTTAATAAAAATAACAGCGCAAATTGGTTTATGGCATTAAGGGCACATCATATTTCAAATGGTGGCCTGAATGATTCAAACAGGGGACAAAATTCTGTTGTTTTCATGTTTGGACAATATTTTTGATATTTTTTGTTTTTTAAATTGGTTTAGAGGATATGTTTTTTTATGGATAAAATAATTGAAATTGTAAATAAGATGTTGGAAGAAGAATTTGAAATTGACCCGGATCTTCTAAAACCAGAGGCTTTATTATACGAAGATATAGGCTTGGACAGCCTTGATGCAGTTGATCTTATTGTAATGGTTGATAAACAATTAGGGGTTCGAATCGAAGAAGACAGCGCAAGATCCATTAAAACCCTGGAAGATGTCTATAATATAATAAATGAGCTGGCACAAACCACATGCACAAAAAATTAGGTGTGATTATTTTTTTTTATATATGAAACACCACAGCCCAAAAGGACATAGTGCGCCATCGACATCACATTTTCTGTGATACCCTTTTTTAAAATTCATTTTTTGTAACTTTTTAAAAAAAGCTCATTTGTTATGCGTATATTTCCAATAAAAATCATTTGTAATTATTCAGCATCTATTTTTGTGCTCGTTTAGAATGGGTAAGAAATTTACCTCACTTTTGCAATCAAAAAATTACTCGTTGAAAAATTCCGGCAGTTTGCCTTCAAATAAAAGGCGTAGTGCTTCGCTTGCTCTCACACCATTTTTTCTACAGGTTGAAAGGTAGCTGCGGATACGGCAAAACATGGCCGCACCTTTCATGGACCGAAAGCATCCTGATATTTTTTGCTGAACCTTGGTCATCCGAATATCGTTTTCTCCCTGATTATTGCTGAAAGTGACTTTTTCATCATCCATAAAAAGCAGCGTTTCATTCTCAAAATCCCTCAGCCGTTCAAGGAGATTTCTGGATTTTGACCGTTTCAATCGCCCCCGTTTTCCTTTCCGCTGGCTTTCATCCGGGGGTGGTGTTAATTCTAGTAAGTTCAATCCTTATGATCCTGCTTTCAGTTTCTTTGTTGATTTTTGATTCTGATGAAGCCATGAAAATCTCCTTTCGTAGAATTGTCATTCAACAACTACTACAGAATGAAAGAGATTTCAATCAGGGTAAACCCTGATTTTTGTAATATTCAGAGGATCGCTTGTGATTTGGTTAAGCAAAGGTAGGTTTATATATTATAAAAAACACTCTGGGAGAATGCCTTTGATTAATGTTGGCAGGGAATATAGTTTATCCGGGAAGAATCTGCCAGAATGTTCTTTAGATCTTCAGGCCCGTGACAAATTCACCGGGCCGGCTTACCCAAATTTTTCCGGATATTTATGGCACCGGCAAGATCATGTCCTGGAATCCTGATTTTCTTTAAGCGTTCGATCTGGTATTTTTCCCCCGGGAATGGTATCATATCGGCGTTGCTTGTTGAACCGTGAAACAATGGAGGAGGACCATGCTGCCTGTGCTGCTGTCTCTGGGAATTCTGTATCTGCTGGCCCTGGGTGCTGGCCGGATCAGTACGTCACTGGGAATTCCCCGGGTTACCGGTTACCTGGCCGTGGGCGTGGCGGCCGGTCCCTCTGTAAGCGGCATGCTGGGCATCCCCGGGGTGATTACCGCAGGGCAGTTTCATGCTCTGATCCCTGTCCATGATATGATTCTGGGGTTGATTGTGTTCACCATCGGCGGCAGTTTCAGCCTGAAGGCGGTGCGGAAAATCGGATCAGGGCTGTTTGTTATCAGCGCCTTTGAAATCGGCCTGACCGCACTGCTGGTGGGGGCCGGCACCTATCTGCTGAGCCGGTCGGTCCTGATGGCCGGATTTCTGGCGGTGATGTCCGTGACCACGGCACCGGCCGCCACCCAGATGGTCATACGGGAGTGTCAGTCCGAGGGTCCTTTGACCGACACGATCCTGCCCTTGATCGGTATCAACAACCTGCTGGCCATTGTCGCTTTCATCCTCCTGAGCATCGCGCTGCCAGGTGCAGCAGGATCTTTGGCAGGAACGGTTTATCAGATTGCGGCCCCGGTGGTGCTGGGTATCGGCACCGGCCTTTTGGTTGCGGTGATGGATCAGCGGCTGACCCGCCCGGTGGACCGGCAGATCCTGGTTCTGGCCGCTGTTTTCATTACCGTGGGCCTGGCCGCATTTCTGGATGTGTCCGCCATGCTGGCCACCCTTTTCGCCGGCGTGGCCACGGTCAACTCGTCCCCGTTCGGAGACCGGACCATCAAGGATTTGTCCGCCGCTGATTACCCTTTATATGTGCTGTTTTTCATCATGGCCGGTGCGGAACTTCACCTGGAATCCCTGGTTCATATGGGATGGGTCGGTGCGGTGTATGTGGTGTTGCGGAGCGTGGGCAAGTATGCCGGCTGCACACTGGGGGCATTTGCCGCCGGCGCATCCCATGTCCGGAAGAAATGGCTGGGGCCTGCCATGCTGGCCCAGGCGGGCCTGGCCATCGGTCTTGCCGGTACCCTGGCCCGGTCCTGGCCCGGCCCCGGGCAAAACATCCAGACGGTGGTTCTGGCGGCAGTGGTGGTGTTTGAGGTGACAGGGCCCCTGCTGACACGAGTATCCCTGGTGAATGCCGGGGAGGTGACCGTGCTCAATCTCATGGCCCTGCGGAGTCCGGTGGGGTTTACCGAAGGCCTGGGCCAGGCAGTGCACCAGGTCAAAGATGCCTTTGGGGTAGCCATTTCCGGGGCTGCAAAGCACCCGGCCGGTATCTGCGTCTCCCACATCATGCGGCGGAATATGGAGGTCATTTTCAATGACACCCCGTTTGATGAGGTTCTGAAAGCACTGGGGCGTTCCCGTTATGATCAGCTGCCTGTGGTCAACAGGCAAAATGAGCTGTTGGGGACGATCAAATATGCCGATATCGCCGACACGCTCTTTGAGCCCGGTCTCCGGCATATCGTGGTGGCCGGGGACATCACCACGCGCATCACCCTGAAGCTGACCCCGGAAGATACCATTGAAACCGCCATGAAGGCCCTCAAGAAATATCCAAGTGAAACCTGGCTGGTGGTGGTGGACAAGGATGACCCCAAAAAGCTTATGGGCATGGTGCGGCACAATGACGTCTTGTCCACGCACCTGTACCAGGGCAACAATGCCTTGAATGGCTGAATAAATTTATTTCAACGCATGGCTTCCCGTACTAAAGGTCCGTGTCGCACAGGGGCGTTACGCCGATCCTGCCTCAACCTCCTCGATACAGCGACGTTCTCCGCCCGAGAGCTGGCGGCCGCCCTCGCCGATCCAGGTATCCAAAGGATTTTGCGACCGAGTCAATGCAGACAACCCGACCGTGTCCAGCACACGGAAGCAGAGATTGCTTTATTGAGAATGATGTGTTGTTATAAGTTATATATATTATTGAGTTGAATCTGGGGAAAGACCCTAAATGAAACTTGTCAGGAAATATAGTTGAACGTCTTGATCAGTGGCGCGCCCGGTACTGGCCCGTTTATGCCAGCAGATCTCTTCGCCTCCACTGTACTAAATTGTTAGGCGACTGCTCCTGGTAGCGATAGGCACAATAACTCTTCTTTCGCTTTGGTTACAATTATCTCTAAAATGTGTCTATCAATGCGGAGTGGTTTTCTCCTTGTTACCCTCGGTAGGATTGTTAATTTATCAGTTCTTGATGTGCCAAATGCTTGATTATGAACGATTGAATGCCTATAGGTGGATAGTTCACAGAAGAACTTACTTTTTATTCTGTTCTTTTCAACGCTCAGCTGTTCGGCAAAATCTTTTCTATATTTGTCCTCCCATAGCGAATAGATAAAACTTGCACAAATATTGCCAATTAATATTTCGTCAAAACCACCTTCCTCCATAGATTTAATTTGGGCCTCTATTGTGTCACGATGTATGATATTGCCTTTATAATTACTGAAGGATGATGTTGATAATGTAGTGTCTAATGGCACTCCAGTTTTTGTAGCCAATTTGTTCAGGTCATTTCTTTGGCCATGTAGTGAATAGCAAACGCGAATCATAACCCCAAATATGTCATCGATTTTATTACTATACTCTTGAAATGCTGGATTCATGATATTTTTCGCCTAACGTTTGCCTTCATATATACATTCGTTACTGCCCCTTGATACCATTTCGGCACCTATGTTTTCCGCTATAGCACGCGCAGTCTGACGACCCCATTTATCTGCAACTGCCCCACTTGTTTGGTCTTGGCTCATAGTAACCTCATTATACCGTAGATTGATTTAATTCAGCTCTCATTAGATTTAAAAGTGCTTTGGATGACTCTTTAATTCTTTCACCACTGATTTTCGCATTTTCTTGAAATTTTTCTGCGGGCTCAAAATCTTGGGAAAATACCATTTGAACAAAGCCACTCATAAATTCAGTTGATTCATCTAATCCTTTTTTTATTAATAATTCCAATTTATCAAATGCATCAACCATTTCATCGGTTGCAGTAAGCTTAAGCTTGCTCGATTCGGCTTGTATTTTAATATAATCTTCTGAAGCCAAACTCATTAGCGCACTGATTTGAGATGAGAACCAAGTAATCGCTTTTGTTTCTTTTTCTTTGTCGCCAGCCGCTGTAGCATTTAGATAATCAGCTAAATATTTATCAATTATTGGTTGCATCTTTTGAGGTAGATCTACTTGGTGCTTTTTACCAAAAGAATCCAGATTTGAAACATATTCTTCGAACTTCCTTAACTTTAATTCAAAGACTTTCAATTTACGATCTGACTCAAACTTTAATGAGTTTGTTAAGCCTACCATCTCTTTTTCATGCCTTTGCTTATTAAAGTATGCAAATCCCCCCCAAAGAATATTTACTAAGCCGAAAGCCTAAGCAAAATAGCCTGGGTTTTCTTGAATAATTTTGTAGATAAACTCCATACAACCCTCTCGGCAAAAAACTAAATAATTATACAGATCAGTATATCTTGTAAATTTGAATGATATCCAACCAAGTTTTTAAAATCGATTTAAGATTTAGTACCAATATTTCTAAAGCCTGTAAATATATTTTAAAATTCATCTTTGGTGAAAATATAATTGAAACAAAAAGGGTCTGTCAAAATCAACATAATTGGAGATAAACTAACCTTCTCATGAACCCAGATATTATCCTCTCCTATCCCCTCTCCCTAACTCAAAATCGTTATAAGTGACTTGTCAAAATTTAAACTATAAATTGTTTCTTCATCGCTTAAACCGTTTTTTCAAATAATATACAACGAGTGACAAATAAGTGGATATGACAAGTAAATATAAATTTCAAAAATGAAATCTCAAAATAAATCTGATCTGTAAAAAATTTGTACCCCAAATTTGAAATTGATCAATTTTTCAACATCTAATCAAAACCTCTACATTCAGTTTCTTCAGCATGCTCTCTTGATTTTGGATACTTCCGGCAGTGTTCTGGTTTTACATCATGAATTCGGCAAATGTATTTATCTTGTTTTGGCAGCTTCCTTAACCAGGGACAGCGCCACACATCATCACCTGTTTTTGGATTGATCCATATATCATAAACATAATTACCGTCACCAACGGGTATTGGATGAACCCATTCAAGGATATCAAACCTCCCTTTTGTTCTCCACATTGCAATATCTTCATCACTGACGCTTGTTTGAAAAGCATCTCCGAGATTTAAACAGCAGTTACCGCATTGAATGCATTTGAAGATTTTGGGAGACATGGTTGTCCTTTATTTATGGCTTATGGATAACTTCTAAGTGCTTTATCAAAAAACATTGTTTATCACAATTCAAAAATCCTTGAAATTCCCTTCTCCAAGTGCAATAAACCAGTAACGAACTCAATTCCACATTCGTCATAAACTGAAACAGGAGATCTTCATGTATCTATCTGAAGAAAAACGTGCCGAGATCCGGAAATGCTTTAAAAATCACCGTTCTAATCCAGGGATCAATTCAGGGGGAAATAATGGGGATCGTATCAAAGAATTTCATGATACAGCAGGGGGAAGGAAAGTTTCTCAGATTTTATTTGACGCCAGGGATGGGAAGGAAGTGTTTACACCGTTTTGAATTAAAAAAGGCTTACCCGCAGTGGCTTATAATTTTGATCCGGATAAATGGTATGATGATGAATTGTTTTTAATTCAATCAAAACTGAAAACAGGTGAAATAAAACAAAATGAATATGATGAAGCTGTTGAGATCCTGGATAAAAAACTTGAAGAAATGTGGAAACGATTGGATGGGACTTATCAGGTGAATTTTTAAAAAGATCATTAGGCGGAAGGAACATGACAAATAATCCAAACACAGAAAAAAAATAAAAGCCAAAATATCAAGTTATAAATCCGGCATGACCAGAGAAAAGAAAACCTATAGCTCTATCAGTGATGGTGCAGGCAAAAGATATGACCTGTTTTCTCTCTATTTTCTATTGAATGACTTTAAAAAATCAGAAGAATATTTCAAATGGTATGAAAAAGAGTTCGACGATGATGTTGGAGAACCTGTTCAAAAACTATGCTGGGCAGTGACCCTCTATCGAATTGGCAAACTGGATCAAGCTGAATACAGGCTGGCGGATTTAATGCTTTCAAATCTGTATGTGATACCAAAGATTCTTGGTCACGATATTAAAAAATATGAAATCTGGCATTCTTCAAGCGATGAATCCATTGATTATTTTAATTATTTCCCCGATGAAGTTTTGGAAGCTTTAACCAAAGAAGATAAAAACTGGATTGAAGGATTGTATGATTCATTTGTATTCCAGAGGATCAGACAAAGATATATCGAAATATTTAGTGAACTTCAAAATGTTAATGATGTTAAATCACGCAGAAAGCCTATTGATGAAGCAGATAGCTTGCTTGATCATCTATCCCAATCAGAAATGACAAAGCAATAAAGGAATATTTTCCAAACATGGGACCAATATCAAAAAAAGTGATAGACGGATTAAAAAAAGCTAAGAATCAAAAAATTATTGACTTCAAAGAGCTTAAGGAAGCAAAAACATACGCACAAGACCTGGATAAAACAGTTGTCTCAGGAGACGAGTTATCAAAATATGATCCTCTTCATGCAGTTTATATTTATGCACAAAATAAGGTTTCAGTTCTTGTAGAACAATTATCCGAATTGCCAGCTTTATCAAAATTAACAAACACACTTGAACAGGCCGATGATATTTATCTGCCTTCATCCCCTCCAAAAAGTCCTCTTACAAAGTCTTATTTTACATGCTGGGGATTTTTCGATTTTTGTGTCGGCATTAAAAAAGAATCGTTTGGAACAGTCATTCTTGATCTGTTGAAACATTTAAAAAGTGACCCTGGATTGATAAAAACTGTCGAATGTATGCAGAATTCCAGGATGGGAATTTTTATTCATAAGGGATTCATGGATCGATTTGTAATTTTAGAAGAGTTGGTTACAGAAAAAAAAATAAAAGTTATTGTACCAAGCGGTTATCAGGGGAAAAAAGATGAGATAT
This sequence comes from Pseudomonadota bacterium, assembly GCA_043826275.1. Taxonomy (GTDB): domain Bacteria; phylum Desulfobacterota; class Desulfobacteria; order Desulfobacterales; family Desulfobacteraceae; genus Desulfobacula. The sequence goes on along the minus strand of JBDRQO010000004.1, from coordinate 36,667 downwards.
GGTATGCTCGTGTTATGCCGGAACCATTTCCAGATTTGAATTATGGATATTTATTGGTATTCACAACCCCGTATATTCTTATAGATTTGGATGGTAATATAGGGTCTTCAGCCAAACGTGAAGATTGGGAAGCGTTTTTTGATCGAAATTTAAAAGCAGCAGGGAAAAAAGACAAAACCAAAGCGTATGAATCCTTTATGAAATATGGAAAAAATAAATATTATTGGAATGAATATATTTTTGAAGGTTATGTGAATTATCAAGCTGATATGATCATGCTTGCAGGATTTCCAGATATTCCATTGAGCTTGCCCCATTCAGAAGCAAGTCAGAGAGAACGGGGAGAGATATAAAAATGAAACCCATTAACAGAACAGCAATCACCATCATATCGAAACAACCATATATAGATTGGATAAACAGCTTTGAGGGTACGGTCGGAAATGAAGATCCACATGTTACTACAATCTTAATCCCTGATAAATACGATGAAATCGATTATGAAACCTATGTGAAAAAGATTTACAAAGAAATATTTGACGAACAGCTTGAGTCCTGGACTGCCAATCCTGATGAGTGGCCAAAGAAACGGGATTATAAAATGTTTAAAAAATGGTTTGATGTTCTTTGTTCTGATATGACCTGGAATTATGGGGATGGGGATATTGAGCATGATGACGATTGATTTGAAATAAACAAAGGGGGATCATGACAAAACGTAAAGCTAAAACCGAAAGAGATCTGGAAAAAGATTATTCTCAAAAAGATTTTGTGGCCAAACTAAGAAGACTTGCTGATTCCATTGAACAGAATAAAAGATTCCGGATACAAATTGCCGGGGAAAGAATTTCAGTGCCTCCCGATGCTATTTTTAATATTGAGCATGAAAGAGAGGGAAATAATGAGGAGATTGAGTTTCAGATGAAATGGATGGGGCCTGAGAAATAGCTTTATAAATCAGAACAAGAATGTTCTTTAAAACAAAAGATATCATATTGGGCTATAATACAGAATCCCAAGATTATTAATAATAGTCTGGACTCCGAATGTGATATCGGATCATTTTCAATTTTGATTAAGTCCACAGTCATAATTCGTATTTACCCTGGCAGTTCTTCAATATATTTCTTTACTTTCAAATTTTGAGTTGATACGGTTTTCATAGTTCTAAACAATTGATTTTCTATGCAATCCTATATCATGGTTCTTGTAATGATATATGGTTAAACACTTAAATTTTTTAAATATACGGGTAACCGGATAGTTACTTATTCACCCCGTGAATCGCAGTGCTGGCTAATGGAATTGTTTATGTTTAAAAAAATGATGTAAAAGATTGTTTTATAATCATGCAAGCATAATTTTTGAGATGTATTTTGACAACTAATTCTAAAGTAGAAAAAACGAAAAGAAAGAGTAGCAGCAAGCCTACACCACGCCAAACAGGTGGGGCGGGTTATGATTTTGAGGATTTATCTGCGGCTTGGCTGATAGTGCAAATGTTGCGTGGCATCAGTCTGCCTGGTGTTCATGCTTTGGGGACTACGCTTAAGTGGCAGACAGAAGCCTTAGGTTGGAAGCAAATTGATGATCTTTTGGTTACGTGCGAGAAAACTGAAAAAAAGCAGCTAGCTATTTCTTGTAAAAGTAACATGCAAGTTAGCGGTTCAGGCCTGCCAGTAGATTTTGTAAATAATGCTTGGGGTCTCTGGAAGAAAGGGCAACCTTTCAATAAAAAATTCGATTGCTTGATGTTGGTGCAGAAAGGTAGCAACCAAAAATTTTTTACCGCTTGGGCCGACTTAAAATCTTGGTGTTCTGAGAGCGATGTAGAAACGGTTTTGGCACGAATTACAGCTTCTCAGAAACATAGCAAAATATACAATCGCATTAAGGTTCCTGAAAAAAACAGTCATAATACAGACGATGACACTATTGCTCTTATACGCAGCTTAGAAGTCATTCCTACAGATTTTCATTTAGCTAGTTCACAATACAAAAGCTATTCATTAACTCATTGTCGTGATCTTTTACAGGCTGGTTCTGAAGAGACTGCAAGAAGGCTATGGGATTGGCTTCTTAAAAAAGCTAAAGATAAACGTATCTCAGGTGGGACACTACAGCTATCAGGACTTTGGCAAGAATTAGTTCCAGTCTTTGATTTAAAAGATCATCCGAACTATATTTCGTCATGGACATCTTTAGAAGCAATATCTGAAGAGTATAAAAATACAATTGAAACCAACTTGCCAAATGGCTACAGTCTAACAAGGTCTGCAGAAGAAGACCTTTTAGGATATCTCAAAGAAAATCCAATATGTGTTGTATACGGTAGCTCGGGAAGCGGAAAATCTGCGGTTGTAAAATCTACTTTAGATAAGAATTTTTCTAAGTGGAGACAGGTTTGGCTTTCTCCAGAAAACTTAGAATTGGCATTAAGTGAGAGAACGAGATTAGTGTTGGGCTTACTTAAGCCTTTGCAGGATATTTTTGCTCACACATCTCAAGAAAAAAATATTCTTATCATTGATTCTGCTGAGAGAATTAGCCCTGACGTCATAAAAAAAGCAAAGCCTCTTATTCCCAAGCTATTGGCACCTGATGAAGAACAAGAGAGCTGTGTCGAGTGGCGAGTTATCATTGTTGGGCAAACCGAAGCTTGGGGTTCTGGAGAATTGCATGAAATTTCGGGGCGCACCTTTATTAATGCTGTAGAAATTTTTTCTCTTAACCTTTCCGATGTCAGGGCAGCGCTATATTCAAGTAGTTATTTATCTTGGCTTGCTTCAGATGATGAGGCTCTTGGAGCATTAGGCAACTTAAAAACTTTAGCTTGGGTAATGCGAGCTGAAGGTGTTTTCTCTCAAGGGGGAATGGACAACATATCTTTGCCTGCTATTGCTGACTGCTTATGGTCACACTGGACTGATAATCAAACTAAATTGCAAAGCCTGCTAATGAAACTCGCTATACGGGAAGCTCAGTTTGAACGAAGCTTTGCTGTTAGTGAATTAGGTCAGGATGTTATTCAAGCACTCGATGAAAGTCCTGCGCAATTTCCTTTGCGTAAAAATAAGGCAACAAATAGGTATGAATTTGAGCACGACTTGGGTGCAGATTGGGCAAGGTTTCAGCGTTTAAAAGAAATAAAGAATGATATAAGCTCTTGGGCTCCTTACGCTAGCAATCCCCTTTGGCATAATGCTTTGCGCATGATGGGACAACAACTTCTCCGTGAAAAGACTGAGCAGGGAACTCTATGGGATGTTGTTTATGAGAAAGCAGAAAAAACTAGAGATAAAAGCCCTTTAGCCGCAGATATTCTTTTAGACTCTTTATGTCTTGATCCATTTGCAGGTCATTATCTTAATGAACGATCAGACATGCTTTTTGCGGATAATGGGGCTCGTTTGAACCGTTTGTTAAGGCGCTTCCATCATATAGCAACCGTTTCAAATGTCTCTTCTGAGACTCTGGATATTGATCCTTCGCTAAAATTGTATTTAGAAGACATGCAAAGGTTGCCGATTTATGGTCGTTGGCCACAAGTTGCAAAATTTCTCTCAGATCACAAAGAACAAATTTCCAACCTAATCTCACCAAGTGTTTCAAAATTATGTGAGACTTGGCTTACAACAATACCTCTTTATCTGGATCGTGAGACAAATACACAAATGCCCTATAGAAAAGAGTTTGCGGAGCTTGCTTTAAGCACGGTAAGGGTGCTGCAGCTTGAGAAAAAGAAGGGACACATTTGGCTCAGAGATGATAGTGATAAATCTCTTTATGGAGCAGCGTTTGCGGCTGTATACGATCTTCCTGAAGAAATTTGCGAATGGGCATTGGAAATGGTTTGTAGAAGACCATGCAAAAAAGAAATCACCGAAGCGATCAAAGTCTATCAAGAGGAAAAAAGAAAAGAAAATACGGAAAGATTACGTACTGATAAAGAGTATCGTGAAAGAGATAAACGTTTGCGTGCAATGCCTACCAGTATTATGAGCCATAGAGACTTACCTCCATGGCCATTAGGCCCGCAAGGGAGGGTAGATAACACTTTTCGAGATTATTGCTTGAACTCAAATTCTCTGCCTGGACTGATGCGTATAAGACCAGAAGTTGCAAGCGAGTTTCTTCTTGCATTGCTAATTGATGTTTCTCCGATAGAAGATTATTCAAGTGGTTCGCTACGTGATTATTTGGGATTAGAATTTAGTAATTCAGGCTATCCTACTGCATATTGGAAAAGTCCGTTTTTTCAGTTTTTACAGCTTAATGCTGCTGTAGCTGTAGATACGCTGATAACACTCGTCAATTTTTGCACTGATCGGTGGGCAGATAATTACGAAAGTGTTTATAGTTTAGAGATTACTTTTCAAGATGGCCAGAAAAAAAATTTTAAGGGAGATGGGCAAGTTTTCTCTTGGTCTCAAGAAGATTCTACATCTAACGGACAACTTCACTGCGCGTTAGCAGCGCTAGAAAAATGGATTTATACCAAAATTGATAAAGAAGAAGATGTAGAGTCTATAATAAGGACGCTTTTGCAAAATTCTAATTCGATAGCAATAATCGGCGTTCTTTTGGATGTAGGAAAGTATAAATCTGATTTTTTCACCAGTATTTTACAACCTTTTCTTGGAGTTTATGAACTATATCAGGGTGATGATAATCGTGTGAAAAATGCTGGACATTGGTTCAATAGTTTTTCATGGGTTAGGGCAGGTGAAAAAGCTTTTGAAATGGCCAAAGAGTGGAGTTTTGCCCCTCACCGAAAAATTCCATTGCGGCAGTTAGCTGTTCAACTTGCTCACAATGATCCGAAGACAGCCTCCTTTATTAATGACGCTTCTAAAAGTTGGGAAACGCCTTCAGACAAGGAAAAATATGACTTAGAAGTAAGAATATTAAAAGCTGAACTCGATCCCAAAAACTATAAACCTGAAAAGGACAAACAATCTGGACAAACGTTTTTGGTGTGTCACTATCCTGATAGGCTTCAGAAAGATATAGAAGCGTTTCAGGAGAAAAATAATCCAAAATCACAAGCTATTACATTACCTTATGAATGTGAGAGAATTTTAGCGTCATCTCAGGACCTGACTGATGAAAACGCAGAAAAGTTAACCGCTGCTCTCAACGTCGTATCTATAGAAGAAGATGAAGAGAGCATCTTTGCAATTGAAGCAGCTATCTCAGCTACATTGTTAATAAAAGCTACCTGCTGGATGGATAAGAAACCTGATGTTAAGAGCAGGGCAAATGAAATTATTCAGAATATAATTTCTAATATTGGAGACTCCTTAGAATCCTTAAAGGCTCCTGGCCGTTTTATGAATGATCGGTCACTTGCTTTTGCGACTCATGTTGTTGTTGATAAATTTATAAACAATGCAGATCACGACAAAAGTATAGATACTTCTGTATTAAAAATTCTAACCAGTGGGGACAATCAAGCTGTCTTCATTTTGATGGATGCAGCTTATAAGAATAGAGAAAAGTTAGGTGATCGCTGGTGGCGCCTTATACAGATTTCGATTTTTTGGGCCGGACTCAATAGCCTTAGTCCGGGTTTTAGGGAAGATGAAGATAAATCGATTGAAATACGTTGGGCTCGTTGGTTGAGATGGCTACGCACGCGTGATTTAAACGTTTCAGTAAATGCTGAAGCTGTCGATCCCATCGGAATTGCAGTTCGTGTGGATCGCTTAAAAAGGGTTCGTATTAAACGGTTGTTCGGAAAGGATGCCGATGGCCGTTTGCATTACTATCGTACTGGTTTTTCTGGTCTTGAGACCTATACATTGGATAAAATGTTCTCATGGTTGTTGAATGATCATGCACACGGAGTTGATGATAGCTCGGATGTGCGCTTCTTAACCCAAAAGCTTTGGGAGTTTGAGGTTTGGAGAAAACAAAAAAGTGAAGACGCAAACGATGATGATCGTCCAGGCCTTCCCAGCGATTTAGGTTACTCTCTTCTTCAAAAGCTATCGAAACTTCTGGTAACGGCAAAAAAAAATGAAGCTGGTAATATTTGGAAACCAATTTTGTCTTTAGGCGTGGATGGTCATCATGAAATTGAGCATTTTGTCGATGGATGGTTTATAGCAGCCGTTCAAAGCAAAGACATGAACTCTATTTCTTTGTTTTGGAGAGAAATGATCGAATTCGTATTGCCGTTACAAAACTGGTCTCCTAATAGATATTGGTACAAAGGTGAAAAATTATTTCGGCATCTTTTGGGTTTTAGTTCGATTAGCTTTTTAGAATATGAAGGTGCCCAAGAAGTAATTCTAAAAAATAAAGATTTGTATGAGCGTTGGGCTAAAAAGCATCTCATTAGAGAAGAGGATAACGTAGAAGCATTTGCAAGATTTCTTTCGTCCAAAATAGGTGCATCCATTAGGTACGATGGGTTACTATGGATAAGAGATGCTTTGCTGCCGCCTGACGCTCTCTATTGGCATAGAAAAGAGACTGGCAGTTCTTTAATAAGCCTTTTGGATGTCATTGTTTCTAATGATACAAACATAATATCTTCAGATTCTTCTTTTCGTGAAGCGCTTTTAGCTGTAGCTGCATATTTAGCTGATAGGCAAGTGCCTATCGCTTTATCGCTCCAAGAGAGAATTCGAAAAGTTCGATAGTTTGTATTGAATTGTCATCAGTAAATGGCCGCTGATAAAATAAATGGGGTCTTAGTAAATATAACTGTGAGGACTATCTTCAGAATAAGATTCGTCTGCAAAAGGACAACCACCCCATACTTTCCCTGTAATTTATCTCCCCCAATACCGCGGGATTAAAACATCCAGACTATTCCCTGTAATCTAATTGTTTTAATCCCACAACTCAGCTTCTTTTTATTTTCTGGCTAGGTGTTTTTTCTATGGATTCAACCTGGATAAATTCTTTTGGGACTTTATACGAATCCAGTTTTTGCAGACAATATTTTTTAAGCTTAAATGAATCCAGTTTGTCGTTGTCTGCCAGCACCACTTCTGCCACAGGAAGCTGGCCGTAGATATCGTGCGACTCGGCAAAAACTCTTACCTCAAGGACATTATCAAAGCTTTTGATCACTTCTTCAACTTCTTCAGGAAATATTTTCATCCCTGCAAAATTAATAATATTTTTACTTCGGCCTGAAATAAAAAGATAATCATCTTTCAGATAGCCGATATCACCGGTATTAAACCATTGAGTTCTTTTTTTCCATGGTGAAATATAGGCCTCATACATGCCTTTTCCTTTCAGCAGAATCTGGCCCCGGCCCTTTGTATCAGGATCTTTTATCTTTAAATCATAAAAGGGAAGCCGTTTTCCAACCGAACAGATATATTGGTTATCATATCTGTCGTTAATAAAAGGAAGCCCGACTTCAATAATACCATATGCCTGACTCAGGTGAATTTTAAATTTCTTATAAAAGTCATGATCTGTTTTCTCATTTAATGATACTGCTGTTACAACAGCCATACGGACATTGGATAACAATTCAGGAGAAATTGTAGAATAGCTGGCCATTAAATTGTAGTGAAACGGAGACGCATATAAAAAAGTTGGTTTAATGGCTTCAAATGAATCAATTATTCCGGATGGAAAATTATCCTGGGACAGAACAATGTGAGCCCCTTTGCGTAAAAAAAGAAGAATGGTGACCACAAAGTGAAAACTCATGGATAAAAACCAGCCGATGGTGTCGTTTGACGATATATTGAGCCTGGCATCAGCAGCCAGTGTTCTGTCAATGATGGCCTGATGATTTAATAAAACGCCTTTGCTTTCGCCTGTGGTGCCGGAGGAAAAACGAATAAAAGCAGGATGATCGACTTTATAATACGCTTTTGAGTATTGAATAGTTTTATCAATCTCATAAACATAAAGCTTATTGAGCAGTTTTTCAGATATGATTTGATAATTGCACAGTTTTTTTTCAGACACGATATATTTTACTTTGATACGCTGGCATAAGGATTCTGACTCATGTGAAGATAACGATGGCGATATGGGCACGATGACAGCTCCGGTATCCAGGATAGCCAGCGCCATAATAATATATTCTATGGAATCTTCACAAAAAAGAGCAATCCGGTCATGCCCGCTAAACCCGATTCCAGATAAAATCTTTTTGCATGTTTCAACCTGATTAAAAAGATTTGAATACAAAATAAAATCTTTTTTTGTTCGGGTGATTGCCCGATGATCTTTTTTAAAAGATCTTTCATTCCTGATAACATCAACAATATTTATTCTGTGCTCTTTTATCATCGTCATTTGCAGCATCCCTTTATTCCGGCCACAACTGCCTGCTCCCCTGTTGCCATGCATACGCCCATTACACGGGCGGATGCATGAAGATCTTCTGATACCCGGATACTCTTTCCCGCCAAAAAAAGGTTATCATATTGTCTATCTTTTAAAGCAGACATGGGGATACAAAAAGGGGTATTGTTTTTACAATATTCATATTGCGTGCCCAGGTTTTTATCCCATTTTTCTTTTGGCCAAAAGCTTTTAACAACACAGTCAATATCGTTATTTGGAACGCTTGTATCGATATCATGCACAAGAGGATTTGTCCTGAAATAAATTTTTCCAGAAGATTTTACATAGCTTAATTTTGATAATTCTTTTATCATTTGATTCAATTTATGATACATAAATTGACATTTTTCTATATCTTTCTGGCCTTTTACAGAAAATTTCAAGGTATGGGTTTTTGTTAAAAAATTATTACTTATTGTGACAAACTTAAGGTATTCATCCAGTTTGTACTTTTCGACAATTTTATACGCCGAATAGGAGACAGGCAAAGACAGATCCTTGTTTGACTCACCTTTCAATAATATGCAATATCCCCCCAATTGAGAACTGTCGTCCCTTATATTCTCTATATTGGAAAAATTGTCTGATAAATCAGCCCCGCCTGAGGCATCAATAAAAACAGAGGCAGAAAGATGGATCTTTTTTTTGGGACCGGCAATGGTTATGGATTGAATTTTTTTATTTTCAACCACAAGGTTGATACACTTGCTATTTTCAAAAAAAGAAAAATTATCCTGGTTTAATTGTTGACAAAAATATTGCCATAAATCCTTGGGTATAAATGCAAGCGTCTCTACTTTTCCCATTTTCACAAGACATTTTTCTCCATAGCGATCAAATAAAAATTTAAAGACATCAGAACATATTCCCGGATTCGCAATGGTGAAAGGATGGGCATCTTCATTTTTAAAAAGCCCGCAGATATGGGTATGAAAACAGTCTTGTGCAATGCCGCCTGGATATTTTTCTTTTTCAACCAGTGCCGTGTGCATCCCGGATCGGACGGCTGTCAGCGCAGACGAAAGGCCTGTAATGCCTGCACCGATAATTATAACATCAAATTTCTCCACTTTTCAGTCCTGAAATAATATTTTCTTTTAGGGTTTGACCGTCTGCTGCACTCAGCGTGTTATCAAAACCAGATATGATCATATTCAATTTTTTGTTAAACCGGGTAAAAAAAATACCCACGCCGGGATTTACAGGAACAATGGGGATATGAAAAAGGTTGGCCACTTCAAGGCCTTTTACATGGGTTAAATTAAAGGCCTGGTTTCCAATATATGAGAATGAAAAAGAAAAAGGAGCTTTTCTCATTCGTGAATTCATAAAAAAAGCAAGCAGTTTGATGGGCACTATACGCATCAATAGGGTGGCTTTAATAAAATGAGTCAAGATCTTATTTTTGGTCTGATCAATGAATTGTTTTTTTAAAAGGTCTATATATTCTGTGAGTTCCAGCCCGGACCTGACATTAAACAGCATAAAAGAAAGATGATTAAAAAAGACTTTTGTCCGGCAAAACTTTGTTTCCCGCATATCCACATTGATGGGAATCAAGATATTGCCGAAAACTTTTTGTTCTTTTAACAAAGAGTCAAATCCCTTTGCCACGCAGCTTAAAAAAAAGATGCCGTTCATCAGATAGCCTGCCTTTTGTAAAGCATTATTATCTATTGCACAGGTCTGATCCTCGGAAAATGAGGTATGGTAAAAATAGTGACAATTTTCAGGCTCAAGAGATTTATTAAGGCAGGCGACTTTGTCTTTTGGGGTATACATGGATCTTAAGAACCGGTTGATACATTGACCGGATAAAAACAGACTTTTCCAGGAATGAAGTTGTGGTCCCTGGGACGGCAGATGATATTGTCTGTCATGATCGGGCTCATTTAAAATATATTCAAGAAATGCTTCAGCTCCCCTGCCGTCAAATACTCTGTGGTCAAACCGCATGATAACAATCGACTCGTTATTGCAATGAATAAGGTCAAAGCCAAGAAGGGTTTGTTCATCTTTAAAAGGGATACCGGCACGCTTTTGAATAATTGCGTCAAGATTTTTTTGATCATTGGATGCAAGATTAAAAAACCCCAGATCTTCGCTGTTATAATTATCCGGTTGTGGTACCCAGTAGGGTGCCAGATGCCAGGCACGCCTTGTTCTTCCTTTTAAAAAATCACTATTGGATAATATTGTTGTAAGTGTCTGGGTCAAACCGGTTTGATCAAGAAGCCCTTTTAATACCAGTACAATGGCAGAATGATTGCCGACTTTTGTATGACCGGACTTTTTATTGCTGACCTGGGTATGGGTTTTGTTTATTTGATCCAGACCTGCCATTACCCAGTCAATCCCGGATAAATAGTACCGAGGAGATCTATTAAAGAATTTCATTTTTTGTTGTGTTGATATATTCTGCCATGGCATCAATGGTCTTAATATCATCTTGTGAAATACCCGGTGCCATCAATTGAACTCCAAATTCTTTTTCAATAAATATAAACAATTCAACCAGTTTTAATGAATCCAAACCCAGTTCATGCATCTGCATATCTGATTTTATATTTGAGGGTTCCTCACCAATGGATAACGCTATCTGGTCGATCAATTGTTCTTTAATTTCTGGTATCGTCATTGTATTCAGCTGCTTTTTCATAAATGTTTAGTCAATAGTTAATAAAGGGTTTACTATTTATTTTGCCTGCAAAACAAGTGAAATTTTAGCAATAATTTTGTCTGATTTAAGAATCTTGCCCTGAAGTTTGATTTCTCCTTCATTTTCATCTGGCTTGACAAAAAACAAGGCTATATTATCCGCAAAAATCGGTTCTATGAATTTTGCTTTTTTTATTTGGGATAATCGGTATTCTTTTTTTTTATACCTTGCAAACATCTGAGTCATCACCTTTATCATTACCACTCCCGGCAAAACCGGGTTACCGGGAAAATGGCCGTTAAACCCGATAAAGTTTTCATTAAATTTAATCTGGGCAAACAGAGTCCCATCCTGATATTCAAGCGTATCGTCTATCAGTTCAGCTATTTGATCACTGAACGCGCTCATTTTTTTATTTCCCCATTTTGAGTATGATTGGTTTGAATATCAATGGTTTGAATATCAATGGTGTAACCATACGTATAATTTTTAAAGAAAATTTTATACGGGATTTCTTTAGAACCGACGTTTTTATAATCATAATAATCAACAGACCAGATTTTTGTTTTGTTTTCAAGCATTGACTTTTTGATCAATTTCAAAGGATTGCCGGAAAAAATATATTGATAGTTCTTATTGCCCGCCTGATTGTTCGCCTGGGTATGTATGGTAACCCCATATTTATCCATGTCAAAAAAGTTCTCAGGAACAGAAACGCTTTCAGGCAAATTAAGGTTTCTGTTAAAATATATAAGGGCTATATCATTATTAATCATGTCTGGCATCTTATTCATCTCGGCCGTCTTATCCATCTCTTTTGGGCCGAACTGGGGCATAATATACCGCGAAACAAGTTCGCCTTTCTCCCTTTTTAGTTTAAAAAGAGTCATCCCCATGGGGCTCAAAGCAGCCACTGAAAAGCTATTATTTTCACTATCCAGTTCCGTGATGCCCAGTGCGGATAATGCGCGGCCTCTGAAATTAAATGTAATGGCGCTGACAATATCTGCTTTTTGCAGGATTAATTGATTATATTGATTGATCTGGTTGTATGCCTTTGGCTGGTTTAAATTGTTGAGCACCACGCGATGATGTTCAGGTATGCCTGTACTGCATCCTGCAATTAAAAAAGAAAGACAGATTAAGATATATTTCATTTAAACACCTTCTGGAAAGCCGGTATGCAGAAAACAGCACTGAAGTATGCTGCTGTGACGCCACTGACAAGAGTGACACCAATGGAAAACATAACAGGATGGGATGCAAATAAGAGCGCGCCTGCACCCATTATTGTTGTTATCATTGAAAAGCTTGCTGCAATGATCACTGATTCTCGTTTTTGAACACAATCAGCGCTTGAGATAAACACACCATAATCCAGGCTCAAACCCAGAATAATAATAAGCGTTATCAGGATAATGGCGGTGACATCCATTGAAAAAATATTTAAAACAAGAAAGACAAATGGAATCGAAGTGATCACAGGAAGCAGGGAGAGAAAAATCGGTTTGGGCTTTTTTAAAAAGAAGACGATAAGCCCAAGTATCCAGCAACCGGCAAATAAAGATATTTTTTTCATATCCATGATCAATTTGTCCCCGATAAGAGTTGAAAGCTCTCTTCTTGATACAATATAAGAACCTGGAAATTGTTTTAAAACAGATGCTATGGTCTGAGTATTTTCCTTTGTATCATCAAAAAAAGAAAGAAGACGATTGGTTTTACCATAATTGATAAAGTTTGCTTCAAACATTTTTAATGTATCTGGTACCTGGAATTCAGGCTCAAGATCTTTTGATTCAAGCAATAAAAAAAATGGTTCAAAAAAGTTGTTTTGAAAACCATAGGGGTTTGTTGCGTTTAAAAATTGTTCTTTAACCTTTTCAATTTTTTCCTTTGTCCAGAATGCTTTCCAGGTCTTTAAATTTTCTGTTTGCTTTTTTTGAGAAGGTAGGAGTATGGCTAAAGAGTTGAACCCAAGGTTTTTACCTGTCAGTTCATCTGCTATTGAATCATAATCCTGCCAGGCGGTTTCAACATCCTTACCCGGGGTCACAATCACGCCCGGTCTTTTTTTGCCACCCCAAATCTTATGAAATCTGTCTTCTGTATCAAAAATACTCAGTTCGCTGCCGTCAAATTTGGAAATGTCAGTGGCTTTTGTGAAATTTGTTTTTAGCAAACATGCCATGGAAGCAAACAAGATCACCCCCCATACCACTAAAACAATTTTACTTTTGGACAAGGATAAGTCAGAGGGTATATTCAGATTTTTAAGTTTTCCTTTTTTTCTCCAGAAATGCGGCAATAAAAATATGGATAAAATCACACAAATAACAATACTGAGTATGGAAAAAATCGCCAGTTCCTTATATCCATAAACCGAAGATATAAAAAAAGAGACAAAGACCCCCATGGTACTTAAAGAAGCAATAATGACAGGCTTGATGGTCTCTTTAAATTTCTGGTATCCTTTTGTTTTCCAGGCAGTGAACAAATGTATCCCATAATCAACGGAAAACCCGGCAATAACAGCAGCAAATCCAATCATGAATAAGGATAAAGTTTTAAAAATAAGGGTAGATATAAATACAGATATAATGATCGCAAAAAAGGGTAAAATAAAGATGGATAATGCATCAAATGTTTTAAACATAAAAAGCATTAACCCGATAAATGCGCAAGTGATGATCACTGAGGTGACGAATATATCTTTTTTAATAATATTCTGGTTGCTTAATGTGTGTTTATGCCCGCATACAGCTTCAATTTTCAGGTCGGGAAATTGTTTAATGGTATCATCAATGGCTGCAAGCAGGACCTCAGACTTGTCGGCATCTGTTACAGGAACCGATGTTTTGGCTATCACAAGGGTGTATTGATGAGTTTTATCCACAAAATGATTATTATATAAATCAACATTAAAGCCCATGGCTTTGCTCAATGTGACAAGTTTTTTGAGTATGGGGTTGGACCAGCCAAAGGGATCTGTACGCATGGAGGCCTGCAAAAGAGAGCTGCCCGGTGTTGTCAGCATGATAAACATCTGTCTTGCCTGGTCGGTGAGATAGCCTTGTTCTTCAATGTCTTTAAACAGGGTATAGTCTTTTTTTGAAAGCAAAAGGGGTAACAAGGCTGCCAGATCTGTTTTTATCTTTGAAATGTCTAGATTTTCAACGCCGGTAACCACATTTGTGATAAGAGTGATTTTTTTTAATTCAGCTGAAAAAGCATCTGTTAAAGATATTAAATTTTTATTGGCAGGATCATTGACCGTGATGGAAAAAGCGATTGTATCAGACATCTCCGAAGTGTTGATAAAATTTAAAGACCGGTTTATTTCTGGCGAGTCCGGCAGCATAATGGAAATATCATTAACAAAAGCCACTCCATTAATACGGATAAAAGAACCGATAATAATCAACAAAAGTATTATAACCAGGATAATTTTCTTTTTACCGATAAAATCAAACAAAAGATCAAATTTACTTTTTACCATATTAATTGAGTTCCCACACAGATGGGTCAATTTTTGAATTTACTTTCACATCATTAAAAATCAGTTCGGTTGTATCTTCATTTTGTTCCAGGAGTTTGATTATTGAAAGATATTTCCTGTCTTTTTGAAAAACAAGGGTAATCTTTGTGAGCATTTTTGATGCCGGGTTATGAGGTTTTGGCGTAAACTCCAATATAATCGGGTCATTATTGATCAGACTGATATCATAATCTTTTTTACAGGATGCATAGTTTCCGGAAAACCAGAATGTAATTTGTTCAACCATGGCTTTAAACATGGGATTTGCTTTTAACGACAATTCCTGGGTGCCGTTTGATTGGTCCCATTTTTTTATCTTTTTTTCTGTAATGATTAATGTGTATTCAATGGGATCAATGACTATCCATGCAAATTTGTCCGGATGTTGAATAAACAGTTTTCCTTTAATGGTAATCGGCGTATCAAACATAGCCATATGTTTTTTTTGAACAAAATCTCCTTGAATGGTTTTAACATTGCCCATATTTTGTTCCACCTCTGATAAAACCGCGTCAATGTCAGCACAAAAAAGCGGCGTACTGAAAATAAGGCATATCAGACTTAGAAAAATCATTTTAAAGCGCATCGCTTACTCCATCATTTTTATATATTTTTATTTCACCGTCAGCAATTAAATCATCCTGCCGTTTGATTGTAGCTGTCAGTATGCCGAAATTTCCAAATTTTGTTGTTTTATAAATATCGGTTATCAATTTTTCTCCAGCATATGCTTTAGTGTAAATCCTGATTTTCTGGCCCCCGATTAAAAATCCTCCGGGATCAGGTGCGCCTGTATCAAATTTTTCAAATCCATTCATTGTGGCTGCAGATTGTGCCATGATCTCCATATATGCCATTTCATCGATACTTCCATCCTGATTTATAAAAGGACTGTTCTTAGAAAAAACAGATTCCACCTTTCCATACCGCTCTCCAATTTTTAATAACCTGGAAACAACGCGCATACTCTGTTTTTGAGGGATTAAATGCTCAGTTGACATGGGAAGGGTGGTGATCTTGTCCGGTTTATCCTGATTTTTCGGACAGATTGGATCAGAAGCCAGGTAATCACCGGTTAAAGCGAATGCTCGGCCCCGGCAGCCGTAACAATGAAAAAATTGATCACACTCCCGGCAGGGGCCTTTTATCATCCGGGTATGGTTGCGTATATTTTCAACCACTTCACTGTCTTCAAGGATTCTTTTTAAAGAATTCTTGCGAATATTGCCGATTGGCAAAGGCATTCCCGCGCAGGGATAAACCATGCCGTCACAACTGATAAAACATGAACGGCCAGGTTTTTTACATTCAATGATGTCAGAATTTACTCCTGCAAAAAAAGATTTAACCTGGATATTGTTGCGGTTAATAAACGCTGTAATCTCATGCGTATCAGGGTGTGGGGAAAATTCTTCATTAATCAAAATGATATGCTGCACACCCAGTTTGCCGGCCTGGGTGATAAGATCCTTTATTTCATTCAATGATAATAGATTGCCATGAATCCTGAAGTTCTCTTTGCTGGTTTTAAAATGGTTAAAAGAGCTGTTACAAATGCATTTTCCACCAAGATCAATCTCTATAGAAAAATTTTGCTCACCCATGACAGAATCCTCAGAAGACTTCATATTGAGCCGGCCTGTTTGTCAATATTAGTCTGTTTATCAAGAAATGTCTGGATTTGTGTTCGAACATGATTTTTCAGCTCATAATCACTCATATCTTGATATTCATTATAATCTATTGCAGCAAGTTTATGGATCTGTATTTCTCCAGGATTTATTATCAGGCTTTTCCGTCTGGGTTTGTCTTCATTTCCGAGAATACAAATGGGCACAATGTTAACTTTATTCTCTTTTGCCACTCTGAATAAAGCGCCATGAAATGGTCCTGTTTGAGAAGAGGTTGACCGTGTGCCTTCAGGAAATCCAATGATTGAAACATTTTGTGCAAATAAGTGTTTACACTGGTTTGAAAAATCATTAAACGGCATGTTTCGAATGTTTAAATATCCGGCAAGATTTGCACATAACCCCAATATAGGTATTTTAAAGGGCCATAAATTAACCACCTGGACAAGTTCACCGGAAAGAACTCCCATTAAAAAGGCATCTGAAGCAGACCTGTGATTTGCCACATAAACACAAGGGCCTTTAGATCTTATCTCATTAGACGAATCAATGAATCTGACCGTAACAAGCGGTCGTGCAAAACCATATATAATGAGTTTCCCATACCACAGGATCAGATATCTCAAGGTTTTTTGAGCCATCTTTTTTGAGGAGACAAGATGGATAAATATTAAAATAATTCCAAAGACAAAAAATATGACTATTGTAAAAACAATAGTCATAAAATAAAACAGGCAATTTTTAAGAAAGATCATTCAATCAGACTTTCTGACAGGGTTTTTTAAACAATTTATATGGATCATCACACATTTGTATTTTTTTTACTTTTTGAACCATAACCATGCATTTTACTCATATTTTTTACAAACAATGGAAGCGTTAATTCCACCAAAAGCAAAACAGTTTTTAAGGATAAAGTCTATATTTTTTTTGGTTTTTTCCTGTACATGAAGTATATTGCTGCAATTTTCATCAATCTTATCAAGATTTAATGTTGGATAAATGATATTTTTATTCATCATTTCAATGGCAATGGCAAGTTCAATTGCACCGGAAGCACCCAGGGTATGTCCTAAATATCCTTTGAAACTGTTAACCGGTGTTTTTGATCCGAATAGTTGAGCAATGGCAGCTGCTTCCTGGTTATCACCCTGCAAGGTTGCTGTCGCATGTGCACTCACAAAATCAATATCCTCTGGTTTAAGGCCGGCATCAGACAAGGCTGAACCCATGCACCGGATCATTGCCGGCTGGTCGGGTTGACTGATATGAGTACCACTGCCGCAGGTATTATACCCTGTGACCTCTGCAAGAATATCGGCCCCACGGTTCTTTGCATGCTCAAGCTCTTCAAGCACCATCATTCCGGCACCTTCGCCGCAGACCAACCCGTCGCGATGTTTATCAAATGGGCGGGGGGTTTTCTGGGGGCAATCATTAAACTGGGTGGAGGTTGCAAATAATATATCAAAGGAACCGGTTACCGTTGGGTGGAGTTCTTCAGCACCGCCGCAAAGCACCAGGTCCTGCTTGTTGTACCGGATCAGGTCAAAACCGGTTCCTATGGCCTGAAGAGAAGACGCACAGGCAGCTGATGTTGCAATAACATCCCCGATAATTCCAAGATATTGAGCTATATTCATAGATACGGTGTGGGAAATACATTGGAAAAACTTCATTGCAGTAAGCCGGGTCAGGTCATGGTCCGGGAGCATGGTTTCAAACGCATCAGTTAATGCCTGGGAACTGCCCATTGTTGAACCGGCAACACAGCCATACCGCTGATTTATGATGCTGGTTTTCTCTATTCCGGCTGATTTTAACGCCTCATTTACAGCCAAAATAGCTAAAAAACTCATCCGGCCCATTGAACGCCGCATTTTTCGGGGGATAAATTTTATATCCGGCAATTGGGCTGGTGCGCCCACAAGACTTTTCAGGCCTTTGTAGTTTTGCCAGGTTTCCATTTTCTGTGTACCGCAGACTTGCTGCTCAAGGGAACAAATTAATTCTTCCATACAATTGCCCAGTGCAGAAATACTTCCTGTTCCTGTAATAACAACCCTTCTCATTACAATTGCGATTCCTTAAGCCGGCTATGTATAAACTCGGTATAGACCTCTTTGCTCAATAAATATCGGCAAATGGTAAACCCGGACATCATGGCGCCGATGATACCGGGTAAAATAGCGTTTTGTCCGGTAGCAAAGGTATTTTTATATCGAACACGACCCAAAAGGTTGAGTTGTCCAATTTTTTGTTTTATGCCGTATGCACTGCCATAGGGCGTGTTCAAGTAGTCACGAAATGTCAGCATGGTTGCTGAATCTATCACTTCAAGACAGCCTTTATATTCAGGAAATGCATTGATAATGCGCTGGATAATCCGATTGATTTTATTTTTTTTATATGCTTGATAGTCCAGGCTTCTTTTACCTGTGAAGGAATCAGCCCATTGTTTGACATGTGCATAATGGGATAATTCAAACGCATTAATAATATTTATATTTTTTTTATTCACCTGTTCACAATTTTTTATCACCACCAACGGCAGATCACCTTTATATTCAGGATCAAACATCTTATCCATGTCATTGTCAGGAAACAGTGAGATGATAGCCGGCTCAAACGGCTCTTGATCCTTTTTTGTAAATTTTATAAATGCAGTGGAAAAACCAATGGTTTGTTCAAAACTGTTAACTCTATCTACAAATGCTTTGGATGTTTGTTCTTTGGCAAATGTTTTTAATATTTCTTCAGGATGAATGGTAAAAATACAATTGTCTGCTTTTATTTTGGAACCATCATTGAGTACAAATGTTCCCACTCTTCTTTTTTGTACATCCTCACATGAGCAAATAAACGTATTTTTTCGAATATCCACACCATATTGAGACAATTTGTTTTTAAATGCTTTGATAAACGCATCCCCCCCTTCTTTTACCCGGGCAATTGGCTCATAAAGACTGTAAGAAACTTTGCTGTGATTGGCAAAAGAAATCTGTGCGGGTTCGGTTCCATGGCACATTGAATATGCACTGAAAAGCGATTTCAGTGTATTGTTGTCTGTCAAAGAATCAATCACATTTTTCAAACTGATAAAATCTTCTTCAATATCCGGTTCCATCATAATTTCAGATTGTATGTTCATGGCATGGGTATTTTCTCTGATTTTTTTTACTTTGGAAAAATAATAAGAAATTGCTTTTTCTTCACCTGGAAAATAAGAGAGCATATCTTCTCTGGTCTGATCAAAACCGGGTCGGAATTGATAGGATTTTCCCAGATTTTCAAAAACAAATCGATTATTTTCAGGCCGGGTAATAAATTCAGGCTGGATATCCTTATCAATGGACAAAACACAAAGCATATCTAAAAGGACTAGATCTCCGGCAAGACCGCCTGTAAAATGAAACCCCGTATCAAAAGGAATCCCTTTTTTGTAAAATCGGGATAGAGAACCGCCAATCTTAGGTGCTTTTTCTATTAAAAGGACTTTTCTTTTATTCATGCCTAAAATCAACGCAGTGGTCAATCCACTGATTCCACTCCCGACAACAATATCATCATAATTGTCCATAATGCTAAATCCTAAAAGACGTTTTGATTGATTGAGTTTTCCAATGTTTTTTAAGTGTACTTTCTAATTTGAACTGTTTTTGTTAAAAATTTCACAATACGGGTTTATATATTTGGACCTTTGAAATCGCAAGAAAAATCATATGCCAATGCATACTCAATCAATGGTTATTGTAATCGAGATGAAGTACTGCCAAGGGAATTGGGATTTCTTTTCAACTCTTTTGACTCAAGTTTCAAAGCATAATCTATGATAAAATCACAAACATCCTCTACAAAAAAAGCGCCGCTTTCTGTCAGACAAATATGATTATCGCTGATCTGAACACAATCAAATTCTTGCAGTTTTTTAATCAAATCTTTAAAAACTTCAGGAGCATTTTCTTTAAACCGTTCCTTAAATGAAATCAGTGACAGGCCTTTTTTTAATTGCAGCCGCATAAAAAGAGAACGAACCATTTGATCATTTTTTGAAAGCGGAATATACCTGCCCACCGGAAGAATATTTTTTTCCAAAAGTGCGGTATAAATCTGCATATCTTCGTGTTTATCATAGCTCATTGATTTTGAATATGACCTTGTCCTTGAGCCAAATGCAATGATGGGTACCTCTTCTAACCAATGATATCTGTATTCCCAGAATTTCTTATTTGTAAAATATCCATTCTGCTCATATCCTTGGGCTTGCATCCAGGTTTGCATCATATAGACCATTTGAAAAAGGTCTTCATCTTTTACAATCAGGCCTGGATCTTTTTTATAAATTTCAATGGCAAGGGGATTAACAATTTCATGGCGGATATATTCAACAGCAACAGGATTAATCTCCTCCAATATTTCCATGTCCGTGTGTATGCTTTCGATGGTCTGCCCGGGTAATCCTGCCATCATGTCGATGTTATTGAGCATATTCAAATCATTTAATGTGGTAATAATTTTTTTAATACTTTCTTTGGAATGTGACCGATTGCATATTTTGAGAATCCTAGGATCAAAGGTTTGGCATCCAATACTCACTCGATTAATGCCTATTTTTGAAAGCCCGTAAATTCTATCGGGATTTTTCAGTGTTAAAGGATGGGCTTCCGTTGTTACACTGGCATCTTTTGCTACTGTCATGGAATCTTTTATTTTTTTTATAATGAAACTTAGATTCTCATTGGAAAATGATGTGGGCGTTCCTCCACCAAAATAGATGCTCTGGATTTGTTTACCATCGAACATGCCTGTAGACGCAAAAAGCTCAATTTCTTTTACAATACTTTTAAAATAAAGCGCTTGCTGTTGTTTGTCTGTTTTATGAGGAAAAGAATTGCAAAATACACATTCTGTAAAACAAAAAGGCAGATGAACATATATCAGAAGTTTTTTATCATCAATAATACTTGTTTTAAATTCATCTAAAAAATTGTTTATCCTTGATGGTGCGACAACTCTGTACTTGTGAGGCAAAAAAAAATCAGGTTGGTTCTTGGTATAATCCAACGAGCCCTGGAAAAATTCATTTTTTAATTTTTCCAATTTATTGATATCGATCATAAATTATTTCATTTTTTTAAATGTTTAATAAAACTATTGGCTGCGACCAAAATAGAAAGTAACACTCTTTTTGTCAATACAAGTATAAACGAAAGCGTTATAATTAACAGACAATGATATCCTCTTGACTTTTTTTACCTGAAACCACCTTGCGCTTAGGAAATATCAGGATTCAGGGTCCACTTGATAAACCAGCCATCCTTTTGTGCATCCAGACAGACAATCCCTGAGTTCTGAAATCGATAGATCAGGATATCTTTATTATTACAGGTCAGGTAAGAGACCAGGCGCTCCATAAAAGGCAGGTGGCCGATAATCATTGCATTTTCTTTTGAATCAATAGTATTTGCAAACAATATCACATCATCCATTGGGTTGATCCCATCCACTCGTTCAACAGGGCCATCCAGCTCAAAGGTATCCTTGAATATTATTGCTGTCTGTTCAGCTCTTTTTTTGCCTGAGTGAACAATTTTTTTAACAGGTATCTGATAATTTTTTGCCACCGTGGCAATCAATTTTGTCTGTTCAATTCCTTTTTCTGACAATCCTTTTTCAGGATCTTTGTCTTTTGACAGACAAATACCATGTTGAACTAAAAACAATGCCATAACTGTCTCCACCGTTAAAACATGATTCTTTTTCAAAAGAATAAATTATTGAAAATCTTAATGGTTATTCAATATTCTTCTTTTATCTCATCATTATTATTCCATTTTCCCATAGCAAAAAAGATAATAAAAATATAGCAATAAAACTTTTTCTTTGCTGACAATTCTCTTATAAGATCTTGTATTTTCCGATATGATTTAGTCGGTCAATACTTCTTGCATCAGGCAGCCGCTTCAATCCAATGCTAATGGAAGCAGTGCTTACAGATAGCGGGGATGCCAGACCATTTTCTCAATCAGGGTGTTGAGCCTTTCAATGTCGTTGTTGTGTTTGAACGAGGAAAAGGCACAATCATTGTGGGTGACATTTGCGTTTATGGCTTGGGCACCGACCTGTTTTGCCACTTTAAGGGAGACCTGCTTGAGCTGATCAAGGGGCGGACAGAGGATACCTGCCATGAGCTCTTCTTTGGTGATAAATTCAGCCACGGCATGGGCAGCTGCGGAAAAAAAAACAGGCAGCACCTTTGTGGCTCCGGAGGCAATAATCCCAAGACCCACGCCTGGAAAGATAAAGGCATTGTTCATCTGGCCGATGCGCACACGTTTACCGTTATGGGCCACAGGATCAAAAGGAGAGCCTGTGGCAACCAGTGCTTTCCCATGGGTCCATTCATAGAGATCCTCTGGAAGGGCTTCAGCCTGACTGGTGGGATTGCTCAGCGGCAGAATCACGGGCCGTTCCGTATTCTTAGAGACAAGGTCCACAACTGCTTTGGTAAAACAGCCGGGCCGGCCGGACGTGCCGATAAGGACGGTAACTTTTTCATTTAACACAACATTTTCAAGGGTGTTGTCTTTGGCGGTTTTCAACCATGGCAGACTGTCCGGATCTTTGGCAAATTTTATCTTGTAGGGTTCCAGATCCCGGTCTGTTGTGACAACGCCCCTGGAATCCAGGGTAAAGATATGCTGGACAGCCTCTGTCTCATCCATGCCCTGTTCCATAAGCTCAACCATGATCTGTTCTGAAATACCGATGCCGCCGGCACCTGCCCCGTGAACCAGGTAGACCTGTCGGGTCATTGATTCATCTTTGACCTTCATGGCTGCAATAATGCCTGCAAGGGCAATGGCTCCGGTTCCCTGGATATCATCATTAAATGAAATTATTTTTTTTAAATAGGTGTCCCTGACCGTAAAGGCGGTCTGCTTTGAGAAATCTTCCCATTGACACAGGGCTCTTGGAAATACCTTTTTAAATGCGGTTACAAATTTTTTAATAAAGGTGTCATATTCTTTTCCCCGGATCCGTTTATTTCGCCAGCCGATATATTCAGGATCATTGAGAAGGGTTTCATTGTCCGTTCCCACATCCAGGGAAATGGGCAGGCAGTGCCAGGGAGCAATACCGGCACCCTGGGTGTAGAGCATCAATTTGCCGAGGCAGATGGGGATGCCGCCGGCACCCTGATCGCCGATGCCCAGGATACCCTGGTTGTCCGTGACCACAGCCACCCGGATGTCCTGATCCACATAGTTGTTCAGGATATGCTCTGCATATTCGATATTGCCCGGATAAAAATGGATGCCGTTGGCCCGCCGGTACTGGGCTGAATACTGCTCGCAGGCAAGGCCCACCGTGGGGGTATAGATGATGGGCAGAAACCGGGTAACATCGGCGGCAATAACAGCATGGGCCAGAACCACACTCCTGTCAAACAGGCTTCTTAAATAAATATATCGTTCAATATCATTTTCTTTTTTCTCAACAATGGAAAGGCATGATCTGACTTGTTCTTCCAGGTTTTTGACCCGTGGCGGCAAAAAACCGCTCAATTTGAGTTTGCGTCTTTCATCAATGGTGAATGCGGTGTTTTTACTGATGTTATTATACCGCAGGATATCTGATCCCCGAAGATTGATGGTTACACCCGTTGTTTCACCATACTGGCCGTACTCAAACTCGTAATGATTGATTTCCATAATTTGGACTATTCCTTGTAAACTTACAATAATGAGCCGGGCTCAAGGCTCGATAACGAATCTTTGGTTTGCAAGACGTTCAAACCAAACAGACGCTGCAATATACCAGTATTAACGGCTGATGAACGTTTGCATACCGTTGCTGGAACACATTTGCAATTGTTTGAGCAGTCTATCCCGGTTATTTGTACCGCCTTTATAATATCAGGCTGAACCTAAGGGAACAATTCAAGGAATTCTGAAAAGCGTGTAGTAATTTTTTTTACAAAACCGGCATGACATCCAAATTTAAAATTGACTTAAAAGAAAATAGATGTTAAATGATAACAGTTATCATTTAGAATGGAGAGGTAAAAATTGGCAGGCTCAAAAAAAAGATTTGAAATCATCATCCGGAAATTAAGGCACAATGGCCACAAGATAACACCCCAGCGGCTGGCTATCGTTAATATAATTGCCGAAAGTAAGCGCCATCCCAGTGTTGAAGATATCCATGCCCAGATAAAAATAGATTTTCCCACAATGAGCCTTGCCACAGTGTACAGAAATATTGTATTAATTAAATCACTTGGTGAAATTCTCGAATTAGGATTCCCGGATGGGAGCAATCGATATGATGGAAATAAGCCTTACCCGCATCCACATATCATCTGCATCAAGTGCAAACAAATTGTCGACCCGGATCTGGACAGCCTGGATGAACTTAAAAATGAAGTTGCTCAAGAGACCGGGTTTAAAATTCTTAATCACCGATTAGACTTTTTCGGTATTTGCAGCAATTGTATGGCCAAAAAAGTTTAATATATTTTTTTGCCGTTAATTGATAATTATTATCATATAATATCTTGTTTCTATAACCTGAAGGATAAGGAGGGCAATATGTCTAATGAACAAAGCACGTGCCCGGTAACGGGCAAAATTGGTAAACCTGCCGCCGGCAGTGGAACTTTAAACCGTGACTGGTGGCCGAACCAGTTGAATCTCAGGATTCTTCATCAGAACTCTCACATGTGCAATCCAATGGGCAAAGATTTTAACTATACTGAGGAATTCAAGAAACTCAACCTGGAGGCCCTGAAAAAAGACCTCTATGCACTGATGACCGACTCAAAGGATTGGTGGCCGGCAGATTACGGCCACTACGGACCGCTGTTCATCCGGATGGCATGGCACAGTGCAGGCACATACCGCACCGGAGACGGCCGCGGCGGAGGAGGAACCGGTACCCAGCGGTTTGCACCTCTCAACAGCTGGCCCGACAACGTGAATCTTGACAAGGCCCGCCGACTGCTTTGGCCGGTCAAACAGAAATACGGCAACAAGATCTCCTGGGCCGACCTCATGATCCTGGCTGGTAACTGCGCGCTTGAGTCAATGGGATTTAAGACCTTTGGCTTTGCCGGCGGACGTGAGGACGTCTGGGAGCCGGAAGAAGACATATACTGGGGCGCAGAGAGCGATTGGCTGGGAGATACGCGCTATTCTGGTGAACGGAATCTTGAAAACCCGCTCGCTGCAGTTCAGATGGGCTTGATCTATGTTAACCCGGAAGGCCCGAACGGCAACCCGGACCCTGTTGCCTCAGGCCGGGATATTCGGGATACCTTCGCGCGCATGGCCATGAACGACGAGGAGACTGTCGCGCTTGTTGCCGGAGGGCACACATTTGGAAAATGTCACGGTGCAGGTGATGCCGCTCTGGTCGGCCCTGAACCCGAAGCCGCCGACCTCGAAGAGATGGGTCTGGGTTGGAAGAGCAGCTTCGGCAGCGGTAAGGGCGCCGATGCGATCGGCAGCGGTATCGAAGGAGCCTGGAAACCAAACCCGATCAAATGGGACATGGGCTATCTGAATATGCTGTTCAAATATGAATGGGAGCTGGTCAAGAGCCCGTCCGGTGCACATCAGTGGCTGGCCAAGGACGTAGCAGAAGCAGACATGGTGGTTGACGCACACGACCCGTCAAAAAAACACCGGCCGATGATGACAACGGCAGACCTGGCTCTGAGATTTGATCCGATTTATGAACCCATCTCGCGGCGGTTCCATGAAAATCCTGAATCGTTCGCAGACGCCTTTGCCCGGGCATGGTTCAAGCTGACGCATCGCGACATGGGCCCCTGTTCGCGTTACCTGGGCCCAGAGGTCCCCGCAGAAGAACTGATCTGGCAAGACCCGTTACCTGCAGTGGATCATGAACTGATCGACGCGCAAGACATCGCGGCCCTCAAGGGCAAGATCCTTGCCTCAGGCCTGTCGATCTCAAGCCTGGTCTCCACCTCATGGGCATCGGCATCCACATTCCGTGGTTCAGATAAGCGCGGGGGGGCAAACGGCGCACGTATTCGTCTTGCACCGCAGAAGGAATGGGAGGTTAACCAACCGGAACAACTGGCAACAACGCTGCAGACCCTTGAGGGAATCCAGAAAGCCTTCAACAGCGCACAGTCCGGAAAAAAGAAAGTATCACTTGCCGACGTGATCGTTCTGGGCGGATGCGCCGGTGTTGAGCAGGCCGCCAGGAATGCCGGTCACCAAGTAATTGTTCCCTTTATACCGGGCCGTACAGATGCCTCACAGGAACAAACCGACGTGAGATCATTTGCCGTACTCGAACCGGGCGCAGACGGATTCCGAAACTACCTTAAAACCCAATACACGGTTTCAGCAGAGAAGTTGCTGATAGATCGGGCGCAGCTGCTGACACTTACCGCTCCTGAAATGACAGTTCTCGTTGGCGGTTTGCGCGTCTTGAATACCAATGTCGAACAGTCTCGGCACGGTGTATTAACGGATCGGCCGGAAACCTTAACCAATGATTTTTTCGTAAACCTGCTCGACATGAACACAACCTGGAAAGCTGTCTCGGAAGACAAAAACCTGTTCGAGGGGCGTGACCGCGCAACAGGCGAACTCAGGTGGACCGGCACCCGTGTCGATCTCGTCTTTGGTTCAAATTCCCAGCTGCGGGCCTTGGCTGAGGTCTATGCAAGTAAGGACTCACAGGAAAAATTTTTAACCGACTTTGTTGCTGTATGGAACAAGGTAATGAACCTTGACCGCTTTGATCTGACATGATTCCAACACCCAGTCGGCTTAAGGGGTTTTGAATCATTATTATAAGTTATAAATCAATGAGCTGCTCACTTAGTGATCAGCCATCCATGAAAGCGGCGTTTCAATTCAATCTGAAACGCCGCTCTTTTTTTGCCTTTATTGACAACCCCACATCTGCTTTTATCCAATCTGGTATTTTCTGATATAATATAATCGGTCAACGCTTCCAGTATCAGATTAAAATATTCATGAGGAAGGTTTATTATTCACAATTTTCAAAACCTACAAGTTTTAATGTGTGTGTGAAAAATTTGTAATAAAAATAAGAAGGTTTATGTAACACTGTGAATTTTTTTTGCTATATTTTTTCACATTTACCTTGCTAACGACATTATTCTGTTTTACAGAAGATATGAATAGATGGCAGTTCAACAGACCATAGAAAAGGATCTGCAATGGAACCACATGAAGAGAACAGGCGTTATCAAAGATATGAGCTTAAAAGTCCGATGAGTCTGCATCGGATGGATTACCAAGACCAATACTATTATGCAGAGATGAACGATTATTCCCAAGGTGGATTGTCCATGATGACCAATGAGAAGCTTGTAATAGGTCAGCTTGTTTATCTTGAGATGCAGAACCATAATAAACACACAACATTTTCTGATAAAAACAAAAACATTGGTATTGTCAGATGGGCAAAGCCAAATCCTTCAACCAATGGTGGCACTAATGCCCTTTATAAATATGGGGTTGAATATTCAGGGTCTTCCGGTTACCATTGTTAAATTCTATCGCAGGTATCGTTATCCTTTCCTTTCAGATTCAAAATTCCATTATATGAAATAGATCAAAATAAAATGACTAAGGATTGGAATGTACATAATACTGGAAGTTACGGGACATTCTTCTATAATTATGGTATAAAACCGGGTAGGTTGTAACTTAAATATTAAGAAAAAATTCAGGATATTATATGTCATTTGATGAACTTGGCCTTCAACTCGAACTGCTTAAAGCGGTTAAATCCAAAGGATATGCCATCCCAACCCCCATCCAAACCCGTGTCATTCCCGTGATATTGAATGGAAAGGATGTCCTTGCCCGGGCCCAGACAGGAACGGGAAAAACAGATGCCTTTGCCCTTCCCATCGTTGATATTTTATGCCGTGATAAAACAAAGAAAAAACATCCCCGGGCCCTTGTTTTAACACCCACCCGGGAGCTTGCACTCCAGGTGGGAGAGAGTATCAAGGCATATGGAAGGCGAGTGTCTATCCGGTGTACCGTGGTTTACGGCGGGGTTAACATCGGTCCTCAAATCGATCGGCTCAAACGCGGTATCGATATCCTCGTAGCCACACCGGGAAGACTTTTGGATCTTGCCGCCCACAGAGATTTAAATCTTTCCCAGATCGAATTTCTGGTTTTTGATGAGGCTGACAGAATGCTGGATTTAGGATTCAGTGAAGAAATCTCAGAAGTTCTTGATCTGGTTCCCACAGAACGCAGAACCATGCTTTTTTCCGCCACCTACACCCAGCAGATTCGCAATCTTGCCAAAATAATGCTCAAAGAACCCGAATATATTGAGGTAACCCCCGGCAAAACAGCCGCAGATTCAATTATCCAGAAGGTACACCTGGTGGAGCAGACTGACAAACGCGCCCTGCTCATCCATTTGATTAACCAGGATCGCTGGACCCAGGCTCTGGTCTTTGTCCGAACCAAACACGGGGCAAACAAGCTTACGGAAAAACTGGCTGAAAAAGGGATTAGCGCTGCTGCCCTGCATGGAAACAAGAGCCAGTCGTTCAGGACACGGACGCTCAAAGAATTCAAGAACAATGAAATCCGCATTCTTGTAGCAACGGATGTAGCAGCAAGAGGGCTTGACATCACCAATCTGCCCCATGTGGTCAATTATGATATGCCAAAGATGCCTGAAGATTATATCCACCGCATCGGCCGCACCGGCCGGGCCGGGGTCAGCGGCATTGCCATCTCCTTTGTCAGCCTGGATGAAAAGGCCTCTCTTAAGGCCATTGAAAAACTGTTAAACCAAAAGATTCCAAAAGAAGAAGTAAGCGGTTTTACTCAAGGAGGCGTTGTTCCGGATTTTGTTCTGCTACGGCCCAATGATTCTGCCAGTACAAAAAGGGCATCCAAGGAAATAAAAGAACTTGTCGATGAAAGACAATCCAAAAGACAGGCATCCAAATCAAAAGATGCAAAAACCGGATCCAAATCCCGATCCTTTTCAAAAAAAGAAAAACCCGCTAAAAAACAAAAACCAGATAAAAATAAAAAAACCGGCAAAAACCTGTCCCGGTCACGAACACGGTTCCAGCAGACATCAAAAAAAAGCAGCCCCAGAGGTAAAAAGGAATAATGATGGATTGGACAGCTTTATTTAAATCAAAGGATTAACTATCACTCAACTTTAATAATAAGGACTTAAAATATGACCAATAATGATATACTGCGTCGTATCCGTTTTACATTTGATTTTAGTGATTCCGAAATGATGGCTATTTTTAATATGGCCGGTCTTGACGTCTCCCGGGCCCAGGTCAGCGATTGGATGAAAAAAGAGGACGATCCGGCATATCAGGATTTAAGCGACATCAATCTGGCATGCTTTCTCAACGGGCTGATAAGCAAGAAGCGTGGTAAAAAAGATGGTCCCCGGCCTGAACCGGAAACACGGCTAACCAATAATATCATTTTCAGAAAATTAAGAATTGCACTGGACTTGAAAGCAGATGATATCACAGCGATCCTGGCTCTTGCTGATGCCCACATCAGCAATCATGAATTAAGTGCATTTTTCCGCAAACCAGACAACAGGCATTACCGAAACTGCAAAGATCAAATATTACGCAAATTTTTAAAAGGCGTGCAGCTAAAATATCGTCCACAGGGTATATGGCCCTCTGACGAATTATGAAATTAAAATTTATCCGGGCCACTTAAAAATGATCTTCCAGATTATCGGCTTTTCCTTGACACCTTGAACGTGTCCAACGTATAAAACAAACTATCTTGGTTTATTATTCAAAATAATGAATTGTTTTATATTTGGAACAGCTTATGGCAGATGATATCAGTACAGACAGCAAAACCCAGGAAGAAAAACTCGGGAAAGTGATTTTTTACCTTTTAAAGGAAAAATATCTGAGCAATGAGAACCTGAATTATGCCAAACGGATCCAGAAAAAGTTAGTTCCGCCCAAACCACTTTTAGAAGTTTTAAAAGAACTTGAATATGTTGATGATGATAAAATCACCATAGCAATCAAGGCAAATCGGGATAACCTTAAAGTGGGTACACTCCTGGTCGAATTGGGCCTGATCTCCAGAAAAGATCTGGACGCTGCATTGCATCTTCAATACGAAGAAAAAAATCTAAGAAAAATAGGGGATATTCTCATCGATCAACGGGTCATTGATGAAAATAAGCTTATTGAGATACTCTCCCTTCAAATGGGTTTTCCCTTTCTTGAGCCTGAATTTATGGAACTAGATCATGATCTTTTCCAACAGGTTCCTTTTAAAATGTATATGCAAAATAAGTTTATTCCGATAAAGGTTGTGGATGACCGAGTCCTGGTTGCTTTTTCTGATCCCTTGCATCAGCCCACCATTAAAAATGCCCAGGGCTTTTTTAAAAAAGAGATAGACGTTGCTATTGCCAAAAAAGATTCCATTGATTTTGCCATCCAGAAAATGACCCGTGAGCAAAATAAAGAAAGAAAACCCTTAACAGTGGATGATGAATCCATTGTTGGAATTGTAAACACCATCATTATAAATGCGATCAAGGCCAAGGCCAGCGATATCCATATTGAACCCATGCATGACCGATTCAGGGTGAGGTTGAGGATTGACGGCATCCTTCATCACATAAAAGATTATTCCAAAGATATCCTGCCATTAATTGTCAGCCGTATTAAAATATTAACCGACCTTGATATTACAGAAAAACGTCGCCATCAGGGCGGGAGAATCGACTTTCAATTTGGAGAGTATAAAGTTGATTTAAGAGTCTCAACCTATATTACGGTTCATGGTGAAAAAATTGTTTTCAGAATTATCAATAAAATGGATAAACTTCTGGCAGTTGAAGAACTGGGTATGCCCTCAAGAATGCTTGACAGCTTTATTACCCGTTCCCTGAATGCACCCAGTGGCGTGCTCATTGTGACAGGACCAACGGGTTCGGGGAAAACCTCCACGGTTTACACCTGTATTGATCACCTTAACAGCCCTGAAAACAGTATCATCACTGCTGAAGATCCCGTGGAGTACGTCATAGACGGGATCGCTCAATGTTCCATAAATACCAAGCTAAACCTCACCTATGAAGAAACATTGCGCCATATCGTAAGGCAGGACCCGGATATTGTTGTCATCGGTGAAATCAGAGACTTTTTTTCAGCAGACGTGGCTGTGCAGGCTGCCCTGACCGGCCACCAGGTCTTAACCACCTTCCATACCGAAGACAGTATCGGCGCATTAGTCCGGCTGATCAATATGAAGGTCGAACCTTTTTTAATCGCCTCTACCATCAATTGCGTACTTGCCCAGAGGCTGGCTCGAAGAATCTGTCCACATTGCGCAAAAAAATACACGCCTGGACCAGGTGAAATGAAATTGCTGGGATACCAGGGGGGAGAACTCTCTGGAGGAACCTTTTACAAAGGTGACGGCTGCGGACATTGCAGACATTCCGGTTACAACGGCAGAGTCGCTGTCCATGAAATGCTGCTGCCGGATGAACATGTCCGGGATGCTGTGCTGAGAAACTCAACAAGCCATGAACTTCGGACTATCAGCATTCAAAGCGCCGGGCTTGTCACCTTGTTTGAAAATGGCATATATAAAGCGGCAAAAGGTATTACAACCATTGAAGAAGTGTTACGTGTGCTTCCAAGACTTGTCCCGCCCCGCCCCCTTTCCGAACTCAAACGACTTTTAGGGGGATAGACTTTGGATAACGATCAATCTTTTTTAGAAATTATAAATGACTATATTGAATCGGATCGAGTGGCACTGCCCCCTTTTGATAAAACAGCCCTAAGGCTCCAAATGGAGATTCAAAAGCCTGAAGCACAAATATCCAAAATTGAGAAGCTGATCATTGCAGATCCTGCCATGGCCAGTCAGGTCCTTAAAATGGCGAATTCATCATTTTTCAGAGGACTTTCCAAAGTCATGACCATCAGAGAGGCTATTGTTCGTTTAGGATTTGATGAAATCGCACGAATGGTAATGATTCTTACACAAAAAAAACTCTACAGCACAAAAGATACGTTTATCAAAAACTATCGGGATACATTATGGCAGCACTCCCTGGTCTGTGCCATTGTCAGCCAGTGGGTGGCAAGAGAAGCAGGTTTCGAGGATATGACCCAGGAAGTCTTTTTTGCCTCTCTCATGCATGATATCGGTAAATTGTTTTTAATCACAGCCATTGAGGAAATAAGAGCCAGCCAAGCGATCGCTTTTAAACCATCAAAAGCGATCATCTTTGAAATCATTCAAACGCAACATGCAGAGCAGGGATTTAATCTTCTGGAAAAATGGAATATTCCGGAAAATTATTGTCAGGTTGCCAAAGAACATCACTATGAAAAGTTTGACACAAATAATATCTGCTTAACCATCTTAAGGCTGGTGAATAAAACTTGTGGCAAAGTGGGTGTAAGTCTTGAAAAGTCTGAAGATTCACCACAGCCTGTAGTCATTGAAGCCGGCTTTTTAGGTTTCTCAGACATAAAACTGGCCCAGCTTGAACTTCAAATTGAAGATTCCTTAAAACGGATCAGTTCTCACTATAAAATTGGCACCCCGTAATGGGCAAAAAATAAAAGACGTTTGACTTAAATCACATCTTAACCTTGAACACCAAAGACCTGCTTATTGATCTGCTAGAGAAAAAAATGACACTTTTTTAAGAGTGATTTATTAATCATGCAGCATCCTTTCTTTGTGATAAAAACCGGATGATTCGATTTCTGATCGTATAATACTCCGGGTGCTCGATAATCGTTGCCCGAGTTCTTGGACGGGGAATATCTATGATTATTTCGTCCATTATCTGCGCATCAGGTCCCGGACTCATGAGCATGATTCTGTCTGAAAGATAAATGGCTTCATCTACGTCATGCGTCACCATGAAAATAGTGATACCGGTTTCTTGCCACATTCGGACCAATTCTTCCTGGATCACCCCCCTGGTGAGGGCATCAATCTGGGCAAATGGTTCATCCAGAAGCAGCATCCTGGGTTTGACTGAAAATGCCCGGGCAATGCCAACTCTCTGGCGCATTCCACCGGAAAGGGTTTCAGGTTTTTTGTTCTCAGCTCCTTTAAGACCGACCATATCAATATATTTTTGTACCCAATCAGCAATTTTTTTTCTATTCCAATGAGAAAAAGCCGCGTTCACTGCCAATCTAATATTTGAATAAACAGTCATCCAGGGCATTAAGGCAAAATTTTGAAACACGACCATTCGGTCAAGGCCTGGGCCGGTAACTTCTTTGTTGTCTAAAAAGACAAAACCTTCAGATTGCTTGCTTATGCCGGCAATAATATTAAGCAAAGTGGATTTTCCACATCCTGAATGACCCAGAATTGAAAGGTACTCCTTTTCGTGCACTTTAAAAGAAACATCTTTAAATACATTAAAAGATTTTTTTGTGTCATGATGTAAAAAACTTTTAGATACTTTTTCTACTTTTAACAATTCCATGATGTTCTCCTAGTCTACAAAGGATAAGCGGTTTGCCATGCGGCTAAATATCAGGTCAATAATTACCCCGACAAAACCGATGATAAAAACAGCAAAAATTACATTGGACAAAGACAGATTGTTCCACTCATTCCATATGAAATACCCCAATCCGAGAGAACCCAAAAGTGCTTCTGCCGGAACAAGTGCCACCCAGGCGCTGCCCATTGAAATTTTAAGACCGGCGATTATCATAGGTCCGGCTGCAGGAAGGATAACTTTTAACAATTTAGTTCCAGGTTTCATTTGAAGAATATTGGCCACGTTCAAATAATCCTTTTTTATGTTTGCAACACCAAAAGCAGTATTGGCCAGTGTGGGCCATAAACTGGCCATGAAAATAACCAGAAGGGCTGTGAGACCGCTATCCTGAACCGAGTAAAGCAGAATCGGCATCCAGGCGATGGGCGAGATTGCCCGTAGTATCTGGATGTATGGATTTATAGCCTTAAACAGCATGGCATTAAGCCCAAGAATAACACCAAGGAATACAGCAACAATCGTTCCTGAACCAAAACCGATAATCAAACGTTTTAAACTATAATAAGCCAGGATTGCTATTCCCTGGTCATTCGGGCCATTATCATAAAACGGATCTGACAGGAAAAACCAAGCGGCCTTTGCAACCGGGACAGGCCCTGGCAAACTATCGGTATTTGCTGTTATCAGATGCCATACGCCTAAAAATAGTACCAGAAAAACCGCACAAAGAATCATCCATCTTTTATCATTTTTATTATTCATCTCATCCACCACTTCGTGTTTCAACTGGTTTGGAAGCCGCCAGCTTCCAGACCAGTTCGGTTGTTTGTGCTCGCAAACATTATCAATTGCAAATTTTTAAGTTCTTTTAATCGTAAAACTATTCAAGTAGGCCTCTGGATTTGAGGAATCAAATTCCTTACCCATTATGGTATGTTTCATATATGTTGAGGAAGGAGCGTCATAGCCTTGCTGCTTCATGATATCTGCACAGTCGGTTGCCATAAAAACCTGCTCTGCAACACCATTATAATCCACCTCGCCATTTATATATCCCCACCGTTTCATCTGGGTGAGAATCCAGACCGCCATGGAATGCCATGGGAAAGGGTTAAAATCGATTCGATCAGGAACATTCTTGATGTTTCCAAGTCCATCTGGATACTGACCGGTCAGGACCTGCTCAACGACTATTTGGGGCTGATTCAGGTAATTTCTTGGAGAAATAGCTGCTGCGATATCCTTTCTGTTCTCCATCTTGCTTGCATAATGTGTTGCATCAACTATAGATTTGAAAACCGCCTTAAACGTGTTTGGCATTGTGGTGGCAAACTCTTTGGAAGCTGCAAATGCACAACATGGATGTCCGGCCCAGATGTCTCTGGTTAGTTTGAAAAGAAATCCGGCGTTTTCGTAAACAGCCCGCTGGTTAAACGGATCCGGTGAAAGGTAACCATCCACATTACCTGCTTTAAGATTGGCGACCATCTCTGGAGGCGGGACTACTCTGATTTTAACATCCCTGTCCGGATCAACGCCGCCTTCAGCCAGATAATACCGCAGCAGCATATTGTGCATTGAATATTCAAACGGTACACAAAAAGTAAATCCCTTCATATCCTGAGGTCCTTGAACGCCTTTATGTTTGTTATGCAAAGTAATGGCCTGGCCGTTTATATTTTCCACTGCAGGCATCAAAAAAGGGGTTTGTTTGGAACCCGCGCCCAGGGTGAGGGCCAGAGGCATCGGAGAAAGCATATGGGCACAATCAACCTGCTTGGAAACAGCCCAGTCACGAATCATTGACCAGCCTGAGGCCTTGATAACCTGAGTTCCTTTAAGTCCGTGTTTGTCATAAAACCCTAAAGGTTGTGCCATAATGATAGGTGTCGCACAGGTAATGGGAATAAATCCTATTTTTAACGCCTTTTTTTCCAAAGGTCCGGTTGAATCATTGGCCCAGCTTTTTGCGATGTCCAGCGGAAAAAAACTTGATATAGCCGCCATTGCGCCGGCAGCACCCATCCGTTTCATGAACGACCGGCGATTTATATCATTGCCATTAAAAAGGGCGCGTACAACTGCACCTTCAACCGCACGGTCTATGATTTGCTCAGTTCCTAAATTTTCTGAAGAAGACAGATCTTCTATTTCTGTGGATGCGCTGCCATGTGATAATGATGCCTCTGCATCAAAAGGATCGTTTAAAGAATTTACAGAATCAAGCCCTTTAACGTTTAATTTTTTAGCCATTATTTCCTCTCTTATCTTTATGTTCCATATAAAATTTATTTCATCATAGTTTAAAGCAACCAATCGGATACTACCATTTTCTGTATGGTAGAAATTTGCCGTCATAAGTTACAATAACTCTGTCACCTTTGGGGTCTTCTTTTCTCTTAATGTCAATTTCAAAGTCAATGGCACTCATGATACCGTCACCAAACATTTCATGAATGATTTCCTTCATTGTAGTTCCATACACCTGAGTGATTTCATGGAATCGATAAATGAGTGGATCAGCAACGACCGCATCATCAAGGCAGCCTTTCATTGGGCAGGTTTGCAAAACGCTGGCCACCTCTTCATCCAAGCCAAGCAAGGCCACCACTTTTTCTGCCGATGGGGCATCCATGCTGTTCTGACCAAGCAAAACAGAAGTTATCCAGATCGTATGTCCTCCAACTTCTGCTGCGATTTCCTCCCAGCTGAGCCCTTTGTCTTTTTTTGCGGTTAATATTTTTTGCGTCGCTTCTGAATGTGTCATCATCCCCTCCTTAAATAATTTTTTATTTCTTTAAAACTATTCTTTCCTGTTTTTCTAATTGGGTGTTAAACCCGTTCTCTATTTAAAAATCCTAAAATGCAATTAGCAGGCCATTTGCATTTCTATAAACAGATACAAGCAATAACTGGCAATCAAATTGTTTTTTAAGCTACTAATAATATTAA
>JBDRQO010000003.1:0-109442 GCA_043826275.1 Pseudomonadota bacterium | reverse complement strand
AAGATCACAATTACTTAGTGCCTGACCGAAAACCCCATGTTTGGGCGAAAACTTATAATAGGGCCTTTACCCGTTTAACCGCACAAAAGTCACCGCACATGGTGCAGACATCATTCTCCAATGGCTGGGAAGATTTTCTGTATGCCCGCGCTTTTACAGGGTCTATGGCACATTCAAACTGACCGTCCCAGTCCAGTTCTCCCCTGGCTTTGCTCATCTTGTTATCAATGGCCTGGGCCCCTTTTAACCCTTTGGCAAGATCACCTGCATGGGCGGCAATCCTTGAGGCCATGATCCCTTCTTTTACATCTTCTGCCAAAGGAAGTCTTAGGTGCTCAGCAGGGGTGACATAACATAAAAAATCTGCCCCATGCATGGCAGCAAGGGCACCGCCAATGGCGGAGGTAATATGATCATATCCCGGTGCAATATCAGTAACCAGAGGTCCTAAGACATAAAAAGGGGCGTTGTGGCAGAGCTTTTTTTGAAGTTTCATGTTCATTTCAACCTCATGGAGAGGGACATGACCCGGTCCTTCAATAATGACCTGGACATTTTTCTCCCAGGCCCTTTTGGTCAACTCACCCAGGGTGATCAACTCCTGAATCTGCGGAGCATCAGTGGAATCTTTAATGGCACCGGGTCGAAGGCCATCGCCCAGACTGATACAGACATCATAGGTTTCACAGATATCCAGGAGACGATCAAAATGTTCATAAAACGGATTTTCATTGCCGGTTTTTACCATCCATTCAAAAAGAATGGCTCCCCCCCGGCTGACAATGCCGCAAAGTCGCGGGTTGGTTCGAATACTGGCCACACATTTCTGGTTTAAGCCGGCATGAATGGTGATAAAATCGATCCCGTTCCGGGCATGATTTTCAACTGTCTCAAACCAGTCTTCAATTGTGATTTCCTCAACAGGTTTCCGGGTCCGGGTCAGGGTATCATAAATGGGCACCGTACCGATCATCACAGGAATGTCTTTTACCAGTCGTTTTCGAAATCCTTCAGTATCTCCTGACACGCTTAAATCCATGACTGCATCAGCCTTATATTCCAAAGCCATTCTAGCCTTATTCATCTCGCCATCAAAAGAACAGACATCCTTGGACACGCCTAAATTGACATTGATTTTAGTGGAAAGGCCCTGACCCACCCCGCCAGCCTTAAGGCAATGGTGATTGATATTGGCTGGAATGATAATGATCCCTTTGGCCATTTTTTCCATCAGCTCGGACTGTGAAATAGATTCCTTTTCCAATACCTGTTCCATCTGGGGGGTCAATATCCCTTTTCTTGCTGCATCCATCTGGGTTGTGTATGCTCTTTTCATTTAGCTTCTCCTAATATTTGTTTTATTTCTTTAATTCTTTTTTTTATATCTTGTGCGCCGATAATCTCTGTAACCAGGCAGACGGTTTTAGCCCCCCGGGATACGACCTCTTGCAGGTTATTGCGTTTAATCCCGCCAATGGCCACAAAGGGAACATCATGAGTGGCCACTATATGTTCAAGATATTCAAACCCGACCGCATCGCAGACATCTTCCTTGGTCTGGGTGGTAAATATCGGTCCCACACCCAGATAATCTGCGCCATCTTCTATGGCTTTTTTTGCCTGTTCCGGCGAATGGGTGGAACAGCCCAGCATCAGGTTTGGAGCCATCTTGCGAAGTGCTTTAATCGGCAGGTCATCCTGGCCCTGGTGCACACCATCCGCCCCCACCATCAATGCCACATCCGCAAAATCATTGACAATAAAAGGAACCCCTGCGTCTGCGGTAATTTTTCTGATCTCCAGACATTCGTCATAAATATGTTGACGGGTTTTATCCTTAAGTTTTTCCCGATATTGAAGAATATCAATACCAGCGTCCACCATCTGACGAGCCACCTGGACATTGGTTCGTCCCAGGCTGAACTTTTCGCCTAAAATGCCGTAAATCCCTTCTGGAAAAGGCCGGGCAAAACAGGCCAAAAGCTTAGGTTCCAATGAATAGGCCTTGAACCTGAGGGTTTCAACCATTTTACCTGAAGTATATTCGCCTTTTGTCTTTAACATCTCTTCAATGGATCGAAAGGCTTCCTGTACTCTTTTAAAATTGGACAGCATAGTATCTTTAAGGCCGGTTCTTTGGTCCGATCTTTCATTGGGGGCGTCTTCAAAAGAAGTGATAATACCCACATCGTTGACTGCATCCCGGGTGTCCAGCAATAGATTTTCCCGGCCTTTAAACAAATCCCGGATGCCGTGCCGAAGCTGTCTGAGATCAGAAGAAAGCTCTTTTTTATCAAAACTGAACCGGGCAATATCCTCCAGAACTCGCAATCCTTCAGCAGACCGGTTGATATTGGCATCCAGGGCCCTTGTTTCATTCATCTGTTTTCTCCCTTATTATCTGGCAACTCTCCTTTGCTATCAGCCTTTTGCAGGCCCTGGCCATTTATATGGGTTAAAACAATTGCTGCCATAAGAGAAGACACCATGGCAATTTTCGGCGGGAAAAGGACATGGTCTTCCTGGTCAGAAGCCAAATCCCCCACAATATGGCAATTGCCCATTTTTTTGACACCAACCCTGTCCATGTCAGTTCCGGCAATGCCGGAAGCCGACACCAGAATTGTTTCTCTGGTTGACAATTCTTCTATGATCATTTTTTTCAAGACTTTATCATCAAACCCTTCCACAACAATGGCACAGTCTGAGAAAATCTTTATTGCATCTCCAGGACCCATTCTTTTTGTAACAGTCTCAATGGTCATGCCTGGATAGATTTGCAGCAGATTGGCTTTAAGACTTAAGGTCTTTTTTTCTCCTGCCTGGGAAATGGTGTAAAACTGGCGGTTAAGGTTGGAGATTTCCACACCATCAAAATCAACCATTTTAATATGGTCGACTTTAGCCTGGGCAAGCAGCCTTGCCACATTGGAACCAATTCCACCAATGCCTGCAATACCGATTTTCATTAAAAGATCTCCCAGTCTTTGAACACAGGTTGATAACCACTGCCTCTGATCATCTGTACGGTCTGATCAACACTCCTTGTGTCAGTAATTTCAAACTGAACCGTGGCACCTTTGGCTTTCAGTGCATATCCGCCCACATCGGTTTTTGATCCGGCTGAAAACCGGGTGGCACCCAGATAAATCAGTTGGTCCCGAAATTGAGCAGATTCTCTTGTGGATATGGTGATACCCAATCGTGGCATAAAAAGCCGCCAGGCAAGCATGGTCTGAACAAACCCCATGTCTGACAGCACATTTTTGGGTTCAATTCCCCCTTCCGCCTTGGTCATTCTCGGAAGCGACAAAGAAACTTCTACATGAGGATATTCGCGTTCAAGGTACCGGGCATGGAGTCCCCCCATAAATGCTTCGATCCTGGGACCGCCAAGTCCGAACAGGGCACCGATATTAACAGCCCGAAACCCTGCTTTTGCCCCTCGATCCGGGGTCATCAACCGGTAGGAATAATCTGCTTTTCGTCCCCTGGGGTGAACCTCTTTATAGATACTGCGGTCATAGGTCTCCTGGTATACCGTAAGAGAGTCGGCACCTGCTCTGTTCAAAACCCGGTAATCCGCTTCGTCCATGGGAAAGACCTCAAGGGCAATGGAAGAAAAATATTTTTTCATGATCCTTACTGCTTCTTCAAGATAGGAAAGCGGGGTTTTGGCTGGTGCTTCCCCGGTCAAAACAAGAATATGCCGGATACCCATATCAAAAATCGCTTTTGCTTCAGCATCAATCTGATCAAGGGTCAGTTTTGTCCGCCGAAAATCAATGGAGCAGTTAAATCCGCAATAGGTACAATGGTTGGAACAATAATCAGAAATATACAATGGTGCATACAGGCTGATGGTTCTACCGAAATACTGCCGGGTAATGACTTGGGCTTTTTGAGCCATTACTTCAAGATAATCTTCTGCTTTTTTAGATAAAAGGTTAAGAAGATCAAAGGGGTCAATAACATCCCGGCGCAACGATTTCTCAATATCGGATGGCGTGACTGAATCGAAATACGCTTGAAAGTCAAAGGATTCAAATTCAATGACCTGATCTAGAAAAGGCATGCTTTATTTCCTTAAAAATCCGGTCAGAGGAGATGAGGCTTGAGCATACTCATTAATCTGGGCCAGTTTTGATAAATAAGCCATACGCCCGGCTTGAACAGCTAAGCCAAAGGCTTTACCCATCATAGCCGGATCCTGGCTTGTAGCAATAGCCGTATTGACCAGCACCGCATCGGCCCCCATCTCCATGGCATCTGCTGCCTGGGAAGGCCTGCCGATCCCGGCATCCACCACCACAGGGATCTTGCTGGTTGCAATAATCCGTTTGATCATGGGCCGCATCTCAAGACCCAGATTGGTACCAATGGGCGAGCCTAACGGCATGACCGCCGCGGCTCCGGCATCATACAATTGTTGGGAAACAGTGATATCCGGCATCATATAGGGCAGGACAATAAATCCTTCTTTTGCCAGGATGGCCGTGGCTTCAAGCGTACCATGGTTATCCGGCAGCAGGTATTGCATATCGGTTATCACTTCAATTTTAATAAAATCACCACATCCGGCTTCCCTTGCGATTCTTGCAATACGAACCGCTTCCCGGGCCGTTCGAGCCCCGGATGTATTGGGCAAAAGCGTGACCGTATCCGGAATAAAGTCTAAAATATTCTCATTGTCTCCTTCCTTATCAACCCGGCGAAGCGCCACGGTAATCATCTGTGAGCCGCTGGCCTTGAGCATGGGGGTGATCAAATCCTTGGATGCAAATTTGCCGGTGCCGGTCAATAGTCGGCTGGAAAACCGGTGCCCACCCAGAACAAGGCTGTCATCATTTGTGCCCGATTGTATATTTGGTTGTATGTTTGATTTTATATCTGATTTTATATTTGACATTCATCCTCCTCCCACAAAGCTTAACAATTCAATCTGATCGCCATCTTTGATTGTCGTATCTGACCAGTTTTCCTCTTTTATGACTTCAAAATTCACTTCAGCAATCAAAGATTGAGTATCAAATCCTGTCTCTGAGATGAGCCTTAAAAGGGTTGTACTATTTGATATTATTTTTTTCCCGTTCAGGCTTATTTCCATAAAACCTCCAAATAAAACCATTTTTTTACACCTGAACGGATAGATGAATACTTCCGACAAAAAAACAAGAAAAGATAACAAAAGAAGAGGTCTTGCTCTGAGCACTTTCCCTACGTCGGCATTACCCGCATCAGGTTCCATGGGTTGAAGTTTTAAACTTCTCTCAGCTTTTAAAAAAGCACCCCCAGTGAACTAAATTGTTATTAATTTATTTGATTTTCCCATGACAGTCAATCAAAAAATTTTAGCTTGCCGTCTTTATTGATCTGTTACTCAGCTAAAGTCTTGCAAACAAAAAACTAAAACACATTCGCCTGTAACTTTTTTGTAACCCTGTTGTGTTATGGCAATATCAATAAAATATAGATAGAGGTCGGTTTTGTGGGAAACCCTGGTCGGTAATGCATTGGACATGCACCTCCTAGCACATTTATTACCAGTGTTTCCCACATCACATGGTCAAAATTAAATCGTTAATGAGATAATTTTTTTATTAAAACCGTCAAGGAGGTATTTTTTTTATGAAACTCAATAGAAGAGATTTTATGAAAGTTTCCGGGGCCACTGCTGCCGGGGTTGCTGTCGTGACCCTGGGATTTGACTTAAAACCGGTCAAGTCCCATGCCAGCATGCTGAAAACCCAGTATGCCAAAGAGACCACAACCATATGCTGCTATTGTGCAGTGGGATGTGGGGCTATTGTTCACACAAGCAAACGCGGGGATGGCAGAGTCATCAATATTGAAGGAGATCCGGATCATGTGATCAACCAGGGCGCTCTTTGTTCTAAAGGGTCAGCCATTAAGCAACTCGTGGAAAATGAAAACCGCCTGACCCAACCCATGTACCGGGCACCATACACGGATAAATGGGAGACTGTTTCCTGGGACTGGGCCCTTGATAAGATTGCAGGCAAAGTCAAAAAAACCAGGGACGAAAGTTTTGAAAAAACCAATGCCAAGGGCCAGACAGTTAACAGGACCACCAGTATTGCTTCTGTTGGATCGGCTGCCATAGATAATGAAGAATGCTGGATCTATCAGACATTGATGAGATCTCTTGGTTTGGTTTATATCGAACATCAGGCCAGGATCTGACATAGCGCAACTGTTGCGGCTCTGGCAGAGTCGTTTGGACGCGGTGCTATGACAAACCACTGGATTGATATTAAAAACAGTGATTGTATTCTTATTATGGGCAGCAATGCTGCTGAAAACCATCCCATCTCTTTTAAATATGTCACACAGGCCATGGAAAACGGGGCCAAGCTGATTAGTGTGGACCCCAGATTTACCAGAACCTCTTCCAAGGCAGACATTTATGCTGCCTTAAGATCTGGTACTGATATCGCTTTTCTTGGCGGCATGATTAAATATATCCTTGAAAACAATCTTTATAATCAAGAATATACAGCAGCCTATACCAATGCTGGATTTATTGTGGGAAAAGGCTATGACTTTAAAGATGGTCTTTTTTCAGGATATAAAAAAGGAGGCGAAGGCCCCTCTCTGGGCGGTTATGATAAATCAAAATGGTCCTTTGAAATGGACGAAAACAATGTGCCTAAGCTGGACCGGACCCTGAAACACAAACAATCCGTATTTCAGCTCATGAAAACCCACTATGACAGATATGACCTTGATACGGTTTCCAAAGTGACTGGTACGCCGAAAGAGGACCTCTTAAAGGTATATAAAACATTTGCCGCAACCGGTGCAACCGGTAAAGCCGGAACCATCATGTATGCCATGGGCTGGACCCAGCACACTGTTGGCACACAGATCATCCGTTCCATGGCCATGATCCAGTTGCTTCTTGGAAACATGGGCGTTGCCGGCGGTGGTGTGAATGCATTAAGGGGTGAATCCAATGTTCAGGGTTCCACTGACCATTGTCTGTTATGGCACATCTGGCCAGGGTATCTTAAAACACCAAGAGCATCCAATAATAGCCTTGAGGCCTATAATACCAAATGGACACCTAAAAGTACTGACCCCCTGTCTGCCAACTGGTGGCAGAACTATCCCAAGTATTCTGTCAGTCTTTTAAAATCCTTTTTCGGGAAGAATGCATCAAAAGAAAACCAGTTTGGTTATAACTGGCTGCCAAAGGTGGATGATGGCACAGGATATTCATGGTTTGACCTGTTTGATGCCATGTATAAAAAAGAAATCAAAGGCTTTTTTGCCTGGGGCATGAACCCTGCCTGTTCAGGTTCCAATGCATCAAAAATTAGAAAATCGCTGGAAAATCTGGACTGGATGGTCAACGTTAATCTGTTTGATAACGAAACCGGCTCTTTCTGGAAAGGACCGGGTACAGACTCTTCTAAAATCAAAACAGAAGTATTTATGCTGCCTGCTGCCGTTTCTGTTGAAAAAGAAGGCTCCATTACCAACTCCG
The DNA here is from genome assembly GCA_043826275.1 of Pseudomonadota bacterium. Taxonomy (GTDB): domain Bacteria; phylum Desulfobacterota; class Desulfobacteria; order Desulfobacterales; family Desulfobacteraceae; genus Desulfobacula. The sequence continues at coordinate 101,932 of JBDRQO010000003.1, read as the reverse complement.
GTCGATGGATGCAATGGCGGTATCAAGGACCCAAACCATTGGGCAATAGTCGTCCTGATGGAGATATTATCATGGACCTGGGTCATCGTATCAAGAAGCTATATACAAAAAAAGACAGCGTATTCAGTGAGCCCATTACCAATTTGAAATGGGATTATGAAACCAATGGCACCTATGATCCCCATAAAGCTGCCAAAGAAATCAACGGGTATTTTGTACAGGATGTAACCATCAAAGACGTGCTGTACAAAAAAGGAACCCTGGTACCGAGCTTTGCATTTCTCCAGGCAGATGGATCTACTTCTTCAGGCAACTGGCTGTATTGCAACTCCTATACTGAAAAAGGAAATATGTCTGCCAGAAAAGGACAGAAGGATGCCCCCAATAATATCGGGCTGTATCCTGAATTTGCATGGTGCTGGCCGGTTAACCGCAGAATTATTTACAATAGAGCATCGGTTGACCCCAAGGGGCAACCCTGGGACGAAAAAGACTGGGTCATCAAATTTGCCGGTGATGCAAAAGATGGTAAATATGTTTCCAATAAATGGCTGGGAGATGTGCCTGATGGTGGCTGGTATCCCATGGAAAACCCGGATGGCAGCAAGCGTGCTGATTCCAAACATCCATTTATCATGAGAAAACACGGCCATGCTCAGATTTTTGGTCCAGGCCTTGCTGATGGTCCGTTTCCTGAACATTATGAACCCCTTGAGTGCCCGGTTGAAAAGAACTTTTTCAGCGGCCAGAGGGTCAACCCCACTGCTGTTGTGTATTCTACAAAATCAGATTCCTATGCCACCTGCGACCCACGATTCCCCTTTGTTGGAACCACCTATCGTGTATCAGAACATTGGCAGACAGGGCTCATGACCCGGCCCCAGGAATGGCTCATGGAGCTGCAGCCCAATGTGTTTGTCGAAATGAGTGAAGAACTTGCCAAACTCAGAGGGATTACAAACGGTGAGCGGGTAAAGGTTTCCAGTGCAAGAGCATCTCTTGAATGCACTGCCGTGGTAACAAAGCGGTTCAAACCCTTTACTGTTGGATATGCAACCGTGCACCAGGTAGGGATTCCATGGCATTACGGCTGGCGTTGGCCTTCTACCGGAAAAGAAGAAAGTGCAAACCTTCTGACTCCTCCGGCCGGGGACCCCAACACCCGAATTCCTGAAACCAAGGCCTTTATGGTCAATGTGACAAAGCTTTAAGGAGGTGATGACACCATGTCTAAATCTATACTAATCGATACCACCATATGTACGGCCTGCAGAGGGTGCCAGGTTGCCTGTAAGCAATGGCATGATCTGCCCGGCGAACAAACAAAGAACATGGGCAGTTACCAGAATCCCCAGGATCTTTCTTTTTCAACCTACAAGCTTGTCCGCATGACAGAAAAGACCATAGACGGTCGCTTGCAATGGCTTTTTTTCCCAGATCAATGTCGCCATTGTGTGGATGCGCCATGCCAGGGCACGGCAATGAATGAAAACGCCATTTATCAGGATGACATGACCGGGGCAATATTGTATACCAAGGTAACAAAATCTCTTGATGAAGGAGGAATTACAAGTTCCTGCCCATACAATATACCAAGAGCTGACAAAGACGGAACCATCGCAAAGTGTGACTTTTGCAATGACAGAATCCATAACGGGCTCAAACCCGCCTGTGTGACCGCATGTCCCACAGGGGCAATGACTTTTGGTGACAGAGAGGAGATTCTTTCTCTGGCCAAAAAACGCTTGGGTATAGTCAAGAAAAAATTCCCAAAAGCCATGCTGCTGAATCCTGATGATGTCAATGTGATCTATCTTGTCGGATTTGATCCCGCTCTTTATGCTGAAAATGCAGTTGCCAGCGCCGGCAGTGGCGACATCAGCAGAAGTGTGGCACTAAGACGAATGATGGGACCTTTAGCAAAATTAATGCGGGTCTAACACCTTAAACCAACTGCCCGGGATCATTTTTCCCGGGCAGTATTTAGGAAAAATCAATGAATACGATTGAACTTATAAAAAAAGCCAGTGACCGAATCATCGAAGCAAGACCTTCTTATCAGGATATCCTTGAATTTTACAGCCAGGTATTTTTTGTCCAGGCAAAAAGCCGTGAAACCATCGATCTTGCCCCAATAAAAATAAAAAAAGATCTTTTGGCAATTGCACTTGACAACAATATACCCCTGATCGATCCATCTGAATTTGTAATTGATCTTGAACCTGCCAAAGCTTTGTTCACAAGCATCTGTGATCTGGCGATTGAACATGCCCCTCGTCTTTCCACTGACGCAAAATTGATTAACCAGGCCCTTGCGGACCAGACTTTTGAGCTTAAAACCCTTTACAAGGCATTGCTGAAAAATCAGACCGATGTCATCAATGACCTGGCTAAAAAAGTTAATGTTCCGGAAACCCATCTGATTCTGTTCGCATATCTGAGCATGACCCCGAGTATAGAAGCCTGTGCCCAGCAACTTGAATCCTATCTTGACAAAGACCACCACCATAAAAAGGCATACTGCCCTATCTGTGGGAATCACCCGGATCTGGCTTTTTTTGATGAGAACGGCAAACGATTTTTAAAATGCTGCTATTGCAATCACCAATGGGCCTTTGTAAGGATGGGGTGTGTGTTTTGCGACAATAAAGATGCCGAGCAATTGCAATATTTTTTCACTGAACAGGAAAAAGAATACCGGGTTGACCTTTGCGACAAATGCCACAATTACATTAAAGTAGTAGACACCCGGAAGATGGACCGAGCGTTTTATCCGGGGCTTGAAATGGTTTCCACCCTGCACCTGGATATAAAAGCAAGAGAGATCGGGTATACCAACCAGACCTCAATTGGTCTTGGGTAGAGCCAACAAATAAAAACAGCAAATTAAGGGCTGTACATCAGCAATTTTTTCCAGCAGTAAGCGGCGTGCTGTTCTTAACAAAGAGGGTTTATCATGAAACTTTTTCGTCTCATTTTTATAGTGGTGGTTGGAATTTTTCTGATCCAGAGCCAGGCATTGTGTCAAGCCGTTGAACCCGGGCTTGGTTTCTCTTTACCCATGCCCGAAGACACAAAAGCCAGAGAATATCTTGGCCTGACATCCGGCAAAACCTTTACCCTGGGTCAGATCCGGGCCGAGGTTGTCATTGTCCAGATTTATTCCATGTATTGCCCCATCTGTCAGCGGGAAGTGGTTGATGTGAATACCATGTTTAACCTGACCCAGGAGAACCCGGCTTTATCGGACAGGATTCGATTTGTCGGGATCGGTGCTGGTAATTCATCCTATGAGGTTGATTTTTACAAAAACAAATATGATGTGAGATTCCCTTTGTTCAGCGATGCTGATTTTTCCATTCACAAACAGATTAAAGAAGTGAGAACCCCTCATTTTTATGGACTTCGTTTGGGCAAGGATAACAACTATAAGGTATTTTACTCCAAATCAGGAGAGGTAGAAGATCCCAAAATTTTTCTTGATACGCTCTTAGTCCTTTCAGGAATCGACCTTTCAGGGACAGACATAAAAAAATGATCATTTTAAAAATTAAATATTTTTTTATCGGCCTTATCCTCAGCTATTGCCTTGGCATTAGCTCATTTGCCCTTGCGACATCTTCAGTCTATGGAAACAAAATATTTGACCCGGGAGTCTTAAAACCAATAGACTCTGTGTTGAAAGTAAAAAAAGGGGACCCGGCGCCTGATTTTGAACTGCCTTCCATTAACGGACAAACGATCAGGCTTTCTGATTATAGAGGCAGACACAACGTTCTGTTAACCTTTATCCCGGCAGCATGGACACCGGTTTGTTCAGACCAGTGGCCCGGATATAATATTGCGCAAGATCTGTTCAAACAATATGATGCCACCTTGATCGGCATCAGTGTGGACAATATCCCCACTCTCTTTGCCTGGACACAACAGATGGGATCACTCTGGTTTGATGTGGTGTCTGATTTTTGGCCCCACGGAGCCGTGAGCAGTTCATATGGCGTGTTACGATCAAATGGGACCTCTGAACGGGCTGTTTTTATCATTGATAAACAAGGCGTTATTCAGTTTGCCCATGTGGAAGATATCAATGTTCGACCGGATCTGGGATTGCTGGTCAAAGAACTTGAAAAGATCACTTCCCCTTGATGTCACTGAGGATACTCAAGGTCTGTTGATCCGGCTGGATGCCAAGCTCTTTTTCTAATAAAACCCTGCAGGTCTCAAAAAGGTCAAGGGCACTTTTTTTTCTGCCCGCATCAGCATGCAGGATCATCAGGTTCTGGTAGGCTGTTTCAAAACAGGGGTCACAATCCAGGGCAAGATTCCATGTTTTAATGGCAGCATCAGTCTGGTCCAGTTCTTCATGAAGAAACGCTTTTTTCCCTAACAATTCCATGTACCGTCCCTGGTATAACTCTCTTTTACGAACGATCCATTCCAGGTAAGGTTCTTCAACGAAAAAATCCCCATTATATAGCTCACATGCTTGTTCATAAAGGCCAAGGGCCATATCAAACAGCTTTTGTTTTTCCTTTTTCTCGGCTTTTATGCCAAACGCCATAAACAATTGAGCATCAATTGAAACAAGGTCAGGATCAATTGACACCAATCCTGATTTTTGAAGAACATAGCCCTGCTTGAATTCTTTTTTTAAATTCTGTTCAAGGACCTTACGCAGTCGGTGCAGATTGATTTTAAAATTTTTTTCTCCAGCCTCTGCCAGGGCGTCCGGCCATAGATCATTGATAAGGATTTCTTTAGGAATATCTATTGCGCCATGCAATACAATGGATTTTAAAAGCATGATTGGTTTTGATCCCTCAAAGGCCTTGAGATCAATCCGCTTATCATCTAAAAAAATATTAAATTGGCCCAGAGTCTGAATGCGGAGCCGTGGTAAAAATAGTTTGTAAACTCGAATTAACCGTTGGATGGTCTGAGCCTTATATTTTTTAGGGCAGATGGCCAGCGCCTGATCCATTCGATCAAACACAACAGCCGGCCGGCATTTAGAAATCAAGGTTAATACATGATCCCAAAAGGGCGGGTCAACATGGTGTATGGTTTGAGCCAAAAGCACGTCCACCAATGTTTTTTCGCTGATCAAAGGAAAAAACAAGTAGGTCTCCCTGGCTGCTTTTTCAAACCCTTTTTGAAGAAAACCAATACCAGTATCCTCCTCTCCCAATTTCAGGTGTGCCATTCCAAGCACAAAACAGGTTTCGCAACAGCTCAATTCAGACGAGATTTTTTCAAAATAATCAAGTACAGGCAATAACACATCACAGGCTGTTTTGAATTCTTTGTTTTCAAAAAAAATCATGCCGGATAATTGCTGGGTTAAATAATAGTGAATATCACCCTTCTGGGATGGATTAAACTCAATTAAGGCGGATTTGATTTTTAAATGAGCATCAGAAAACTTTTTTTGTAAAAAAAAGCAAAAAGCGCTGATCCTGCAGGACAAGCCTGTATAAAAATCATTCCCTTCCAGGATGGAAAAATCATTCAAATGCTCTGCCATTTGACGGGCTTCAACAAATTGACCGGTATGGGCAAGATATAAGGCTTTTGCTTCAACAAACCCGGGGTACAGGAAAATAAGACCGAATTTTTCAATATCTGATTCCGAATGCGTCAGCAATTGACTAACCTCTTCAAATTCGCCTTTTTTCAATGCAAAATTGATATCAACAATGCTTTTAAGTGCTCTGTATTCAGGACTCTGCTCCTTGCCCGTCATCTGCTTTATCCGGGTCAGAAGTTTTCGGGCATTGGCAAAATCTCCTGCCTGGACATGGCCGAATGCCAAAGTAATGGATGCATTGATCACAAGAACCGGGTTGTTGATCTGTCGACCCATGATAATCGCATTTTTACAGGCAGAGATTCCCTTGGGAAGATTTCCAGATCCGGCAATATAGCCAAGACCGATCTGTTGCAAAAGCAGGCCCCTTGCCCAGGGATACCGCTCTTTTTCCCTGACTGCTAAAAGGGCGGCCTCCCCTTTTTGAATCCAGGACAGAATCATTTTTGAAGGCTTTCTCATAAACACAGCTGCTTCTATCAAATATCCCACAGAAAACATTATCCCGCGAATGTCTTGATTCTTTTCAAACAGGTTTAATGCCTCTTTAAACAAAGAGATATTTTTCTTTCCCCCCTTGATTCGGTGGGTCACGGTCATGAAAAACAAAAGCCAAGGATCTTGTTCAACCATTTTGTCAGGCAAACCAGATATCCATTTTTCAAGCCCTGACAAATTGCCTCTGATCATATAATCAGGACCTTTGATCTTAATAATTTTTGCCATCTCATAAAATAAACCAGCATTTTGATAATAGATCAAAGCAGACTCATGATCTCTTTTTTCCCAAAATAGTTGCCCAATGGTCTGGTTCAATTGTTTATATTCATCACGTCCTTTTAATGCTATCAGATTTTGTAAAAGGAAATTTTTAAACAAAAGGTGATATTTAAAGGCCGTACTGCCGGTATCCGACTCAACCCGCTGGATAAACAAATTTCTTTTTTCAAGCCGGGTCAATACATCCATAGCCAGATTGCGATCAAATATTTTACCCACCACTTCGATATCAATTGTTTCAAGTACAGATGTCTGGATAAGAAAATGGCGAATATCTTCAGAAAGCCGGCTATAAATCTCCTGGGAAAAAAAATTAAACGCTTCCGCTGACAGCCGTTCGGGAAGATTGTCCGCCGACTGATTGCTGTGTCGAAGAGCTTCAGACACCAGTGCCAGACCACCCGCCCATCCATCTGTTATCCGATGTATTTTTTCAAGGTCTTCCGAACTGATATTGGTTTTGCCGGAAAAGAACTCATAGGTCTCTGACAGACTAAAGGATAAATCCTCGTTTTGGAGAATACATATTTTTTGAGCCATTTTAAGCTTGGCCAGATTAAACTCGGGTTGGGTTCGCGATAATATAAAGAGTTTGAGATTAACGGCGTCTGTCTGCATGATCCTCTGAATCAATTCAAGTCCGGTAGACTTTTCTTTGATCAGCTCAAAATCATCCAGTACAAGCGCAATTAAACAGGGCAGATGGGAAAGAAGCGCCATCAACCCTTCAACATGACGTAACAGCCCTTTGTCTGTTCCCAGAACCGTACTACTGGAAAGAATTGATGGTTTTTCCTCATCGTGCGCATCCATTGTGGCCAGCAACGCCCCCATAATCTTGTCAAACACTTTGCCATGTTCCTGGTCATCCAGGGACATGGGAAGCCAGATCACGGGTATCTGTTTGTGTTCAAGAAAAGATGCGACAAGGGTGGTTTTCCCCTGGGCCGCCTGGCCGGTGATCAAAAAAAATTGTTTGTGAAACTGTTCCTCAAGACGCGTAAAAAGGCGTTGGCGTTGAACCGCCTCAAAAATAGTCGGGGGATTGAATAATTGCTTCATAATCGGTCAGATTAATCCTCGACCAGTGCTTCGTGAATCTGAGCAAGTTTATCAATCCCTGCCATCTGGAACACCCGGGCATAATTATAGGATATATTCTCGAGCACAACCGATATGTTTTTTTGTTTAAGATCCTGTATCAGTTGAATCAGCAGGGCGATACCGGACCGGTCAATTGAAAAACCATCGTCGGTTAAAAGACAAACCGACTTGATTTTATTTGACTCTTCCACGACCCCATCAAGTGCAATAGCTGTCATCAAAGTATTTTTTGCAGTGGCTGTCAGTTTGCCTGAAGTTGACAGAATCAATTGATCCTTGTCCAATCGTTTTAAAACAGAAAAACCAATGTCAAAGTAGAGCTTGAGCCTTTTTTCCGCCCGGGAAAGGGCAGCATTGAGAGCCTGGCGCTCAACCGGCTTGTTGATAAAATCAGAGGCATCAAGGTCCAGGGCTTCCACTGCTTTTTCCATGTCACCATGGCCTGTGATAATAATGACCTGGGAAGGGATACCTGTCTGGCGAATCCTCTTAAGCACCTCAAGCCCGTCAATGCCCGGCATTTTAATATCTGTGAATACAATTTCCGGCGCTATCTCATTGAATATGGCCAGTCCTTTTTCTCCGTCTTCAGCTGTAAATACCTCATATCCATAGGCTGTCAGGAAAAGCTTAAACATGGAAAGGGTGGGTTTTTCATCATCTATTACCAGAATCTTCATTTTGTTTTACTCCTTACTCACAGTGATTCCTGTTTTGTGGGCCGGAAACAATATCCTTACACTGGCCCCTTTACCCGGTGTACTTTTGACACTGACGGTGCCATTGTAATCTTTTACAATACCCTGAATAATTGGAAGGCCCAGCCCTAAGCCTTCGCCCATCGCTTTTGTTGTGTAAAAGGATTCAAAAATAGAATCCATCTGATCCGGCTGAATACCAATACCATTGTCTTGAATCGTGATCCCCACATTATGATTGTCCCAGAAGGTTGTAATTTCAATTTTTCCATCCAGGGTATCTATAGCGGTTTCAATTCTTTCATTGATGGCATCTCTGGCATTGGTCACAAGATTGAACAAGACCTGTTCCATCCTGTTATTATGGGCCAGGATAGGCGGCAGATTCTCGTCCAGGGTCAGCACCAGATCAATATTCTGCAATGTGATCTGTCGTCCTATAATCTTGTTCACCGAACGGATGCAGGTGTTGACATTAATCACATCTCTTGAAAAATCAGCCTTTCTGGAAAAGGTTTTCAACCGTCCCACAATTTCAGATGCCCGTGTGACCTGGCTGCTGATCTGACTGAGAACCATGTTCATATCTTCGTCTTTCACCGGCTTGTTTCTTTTTTTCATCATGCACAGGTATTCGCTTCCCATCTTAATGGCATTCAAGGGCTGGTTGATTTCATGAGCAATCCCAGCGGACATTTTTTCAAGGTTGGTCATTTTGCTTGCCTGAATCAATTGTGAATCCTTTTCAACCAATTCGGTAATATCGGTTGCAGCCACGATGATTACATCCTCATCCCGGTATTCTGAGGGGCTTGCATGAATATTAACAAAGACAAAAGAGCCATCCTTTTTATAAAATTTAACCTTTGAGCTAATCACCATGGTTTCACCCTCATCAGATGGTTCACCAATTTTATCATGGTCCAGGTCACCCAGATCAAATAAATTCTTTTGTATCAATTCTTCCCTGGTATACCCGAACAATTCAGTTGCATTTGGGTTGGCGTCCAGGATAGCAAAAGTTTTTTTATTCACAACAAAGATAGGGTTGGGCCCGCTTTGAAACAAAGATCTGTATTTTCTCTGGGATTCTTGAAGCCGGTTGGTTGATCGTTTCAGCCGGGAGGTCATTTTTAAAAAGGAATCTGTGAGCTTGGATATCTCATCATCCTTTGCCCCGACCTTTGAACGAAAATTTTCAGGGTCGTCATTTATCGGTAAATTAAAATCACTTTGGGTCAACTGGTCAGTATACTCGATTAAAGCGGCAACCGGCTTTGTAATCAACAGGGCCAGTCTGTGGGAAAGAAAGAAAAAAACCACAGACACCATGGACAGAAAACTTAAAAACACCAGCCTTAAATTGGCAATAAGGGTTTCAATATGCCGCTTGTCCAACCCGACCTGGACCGATCCCACCGTATAGATACCCTCTTTCACCGGCATCACCACATGGAATACAGAATGGCTTTCAACATTAATACTGGTGATGTTTTCACTGTTATAATCTTGCTCCTTGACAATGGTTTTTATTTTGTCAGGAAATCTTGAGGTAAATGTGTGGGCCAGGATATTGCCTGCATTGTCACTGATAATCAAATATTCAACAATGTCGTTTCTGTTTCCATAGCGTGCCCCATAGGCCTGAGCAGTGAGCTCGGCCCTGTTATCCGTAAGAATTAATACCCGGGAGCTATCTGCAATACTCTGGGCAATGCCTATACCTCTCTTTTTTAATTCATTGGTCAGTCCGGTGATCAGAAGCGAACGAGTGAAAAGGGCAATCAAGATGCTGACCACCAGAGTAAATCCCAGACAGGAAATAAAAATTTTATTTTTAAGGGTTAATTGATTAATAAAATTCATTGAAACAACACCAATTCGCCATTTTTTATCATTGTGTAATAGACTTCATTTAAACCCTGGTAATCATTTTTACCAAATGACAGGGGATTATTGATCCCAAGGTCGTACTGATCGATAGACTCAATGGCTTTGATAAATTTTTGCCGGGTAATTTCCCTGCCTGCCCGGGTCAAACCCTCAGCTAAAATTCGTGCGTTCAAATACCCTTCCAGCCCCACAAAACTGGGTTTGCTTTCTGGATAATACTGCTTGAGCAGCCGGGTATATTCCAGTACCCCGGGCAATGCTGATTCCGGATCCGAGGTTGGAGGCGGCACCACCTGGGTGACAATCACGCCTTCACCATTTTCTCCCAGCCTTCTGGCCAACTCCTTGGATCCCACAAAGGATACATTGTGAAAAACCGGTGAAAACCCACTATCTTTAGCAAGATTAATGAATTTTGCACAAGAATCATATGTTCCGATCATGACCACAGCCTGTGCCTGTGATTGGATAATCTTTTCAAGCCCGTCTTCTACATCCAGCGTTCCCCGGATATAGGATCCTTTTGCCACGGGTAAAAGGTTGTATTTTTTAAGAGCGATCTCTGTTCCACTGAGTCCGTCAAATCCGTATTCATCGTATTGATAAAATACCGCTACTTTATCCAGCCCTTTCTTCTGGACGATCAAATCCACTGCTGCCTGTGTTTCCTGGTAGTAGGATGCCCTGATATTAATCAAATATGGGTTTACCGGCTGCCGAAGCCGATTGGCACCGGTAAACATGCCCACCAAAGGAATCATTGCCTCGTTCACCAAAGGAATAATTTTGACCGTGGTGGGCGTACCCACATAGCAGAACAGAGCAAATACCTGCTCTTCTAAGATTAACCGCTGGGTATTGTAAAGGCATTGAGTCGGGTCGTATCCATCATCCAGTGCCATCAATTTTATTTTTCTGCCATGGATGCCACCTTGAAGATTGATATGATGGATATAGGACATGGCACCCTGGAGCATCTGGGTGCCCAGGTAACCCGCATGACCACCAAGCGCCAGGGAAGAACCGATCAGGATTTCGTCCGCTTTAACCCCGTTTTTTTCATTTTCTGATACAGCCAGAATTTGCGGTGGTGATGAGCATGCGCCAATAACCAATAGCAACAGGCCTAAGCCACAGCAAAACATTGATTTTTTACGGATCATGGTACCGCATCCTTTTAATTTTGATGATTGGATCAAACCTGCCGATTTGACAATAAAATACTAGGGTGTGAAAGTCAAACACCAGACAGGTAAAAACAGCATCTTTTGGCAATATTCAGGCCCCAGCTCAATTCATTTAATATAGTCGAGCAAAAAAGATTGAAATTGTTTCATAACTTCTATATATAAAGAATCTGATTTATAGGGTTGCCCTGGTAACGGAACACGGTGAAAGTCCGTGACGGTCCCGCCGCTGTAACCGGAAACATCTGCTTTTTTTATTATAGTCACTGGATAACGGGAAGGCTACAAAGCGGGTTTAATGCCGGAAGTCAGAAGACGAACCTGGGCTGCTTTGAGTGTAAAACCTGATGGAAAAAGGTTTTGTAAGGATTTTTGCCTGCAAAACCTTTTGTATTTTTGCAGGCTGTAATAATAGCGAGGAAACTATGACAACACAGCTCGAACATGCCCGCCAGGGTACTGTTACAAAAGAAATGCAGATCGTCGCCAAAAACGAAGGCCTTTCAGAAGCCTTTATTGTAAGTCACGTGGCAAAGGGTGAAATTGTTATCCCCTGTAATCCAGCCCGTCCCAATCAAATCGTTACTGGAATCGGAACCGGCCTTCGGACCAAAGTCAACGCATCCATTGGTACGTCTTCTGATATCTGTGATATCGCCCACGAGGTTGAAAAAGCACAGGCTGCCCAGGAAGAAGGCGCAGATACCTTAATGGAATTATCTGCTGCCGGAGATATGGACCTGATCCGCCGAACCGTTCTTGCCAATACTGATCTGGGTGTGGGCAATGTGCCACTTTACCAGGCCTTTAAAGAGACCATTATAAAATATAAGAATCCAGCCAAATTAGATCCAGAATACTTATTTGACCTGATCGAGAAACAACTCGAAGATGGATTGAGCTTTATGGCCATCCACTGCGGGATCAACCAATACACCATTGAACGATTGAGAAAACAGGGCTTCAGATATGGTGGTCTTGCCTCCAAGGGCGGAACATACATGGTTGCATGGATGGATATCAACAAACTGGAAAACCCCTTATACGAGCAATTTGACCGGGTGTGTGCCTTAATGAAAAAATACGATGCGGTTCTCTCTCTGGGCAACGGCATCCGGGCAGGGGCCATACATGACAGCCATGACCGTGCCCAGATGGCTGAAATGATTATCAATTGCGAGTTGGCTGAAATCGGAAGAGACATGGGCTGCCAGATGATGGTGGAAGGACCGGGACATGTGCCCCTGGACGAAATTGAAGGCAATATCATGCTGGAAAAACGAATGTCCGGCAATGCACCCTATTATGTGTTAGGCCCCATCCCCTGTGATACCGGTGCTGGATACGATCATATTACCGCCGCCATTGGCGCTGCAAGCTCTGCCCGGTTTGGCGCTGACCTGATCTGCTATATCACCCCATCTGAACATCTGGCGCTTCCCAATGTCAGTGATGTCAGAGAAGGTGTCAGGGCAACCCGGTTAGCTGCCCGCATTGGTGATATTTCAAAATATCCGGATCGCAGGGAAAATGAAAAACAAGCGGCCATGGCCAGAAGGGATATGCGATGGAAAGATCTTGAATCCTATCTGCTTTTCCCTGAAGTTGCCAGGCAGATCAGAGAAGAAAGAGCACCTGCCATGAAAGAAACCTGTACCATGTGTGGAGATTTCTGTGCCATGAAAAAGGGCATGGAAATATTTGAAAAGGATATCACAGACAAGAGGTAACCCCCCTGACACTAAATAGGACGCTAACCATGACACTACCCAAGACTCTATTGGACCAGACCATTCGTGCCATTCCAGCAACACTGGATGAAGATGCATTCCATGCTGCCAGAGAACGGCTGGCCAACCAGGCTAAACCAGCCGGCAGCTTAGGAGTGATGGAAGATATCTCAGCACGGCTTGCTGCGATCAAAGGGACCATCAATGTACGGCTTGACAACAAACAGATTGTCACCTGTGCCGGAGACCATGGCGTAACCGAAGAAGGGATCAGCCTTTTCCCCTCAGAAGTCACACCCCAGATGGTTTATAATTTTGCCGCCGGTGGTGCGTCAGTCAATGTCATTGCCAATCATGCTGGTGCAAAGGTTAAAGCCGCTGATATCGGTGTCAATCATGATTTTGAACCCGACCTGCCCATTTTTCATAAAAAAGTGCGGCACGGAACAGCCAATTTTACCAAGGAACCGGCCATGACCCGGGACCAGGCCATTCGGTCCATTGAAGCCGGTATTGAAATTGTAAACGAACTTGAGGCTGAAGCACGTGTGGATCTTCTGGGAACAGGAGACATGGGGATCGGCAATACCACCCCGTCATCTGCCATTATTGCAGCTTTTTCCGGCATTGATGTTGAACAGCTCACCGGCCGTGGGACCGGAATCGATGACCAGACTCTGGCAAACAAGATCAGGGTCATTAAAGTCGGACTGGCGCTTCACCGGCCCGATCCTGAAGATCCCATTGATGTTTTATCCAAGGTGGGCGGACTTGAAATCGGTGCTCTGGCAGGGCTTGTTCTTGGTGCAGCTGCCAAAGGCATACCCGTCATTTGTGATGGCTTGATTTCCACGGCCGGAGCCTTGATTGCCTGTGAACTGGCTCCTTTTGCAAAAAACTATTTGTTTGCCAGCCATAAATCGGTTGAAGTCGGTCATAAGTTTATGCACCAAAGGTTAGGCCTTGACCCGCTCATTGATCTAAAATTCAGATTGGGGGAAGGTACCGGCGCAGCCGTGTGTATGGAATTGCTCGATCTTTCCACAAGGATTCTTGCAGATATAAAGACATTTGAAGAAGTGGGCATAAATAACGCCCAATAAGAATAAAAAACCATACGGCCATGACTCAATAGCCATGGCCGTGTTGTTTCTCAAAGTATATTAAAACCGGCTTCTTTCCAGCCGTTGATTCCTTTGTCAAGAACGCCTGCATTGGGGTAACCTTTTTCAGTGTACTTAGCAGCAAGACTTGCCGCTGATGAATCACCAGGTCACCCTCAGTAAAAAATAATTTGGGTATCAAGATCCAGGTCGGGCTTCATCCTTAAAAATTTACTCATGGGGATGGCCCCTTCAAGATGAGCCCGCAAAGAAAATTTTGGATCATCATAGAGACACACCAGCAAAGCAAGATCTGCATCAATCATAGCTTTTGTATCTATAGCGGAAATACGATTAACACTTGCCATTGCACATCCTCCTATATTTTAGAGCCGGATTAATGTTAAGAGTATGCATAATATAATCATATGTATTATAAATACAAACACTTTTTCCTGTATTTTTAAATGCTTGACTATCAAGAAAACAGCCCAATTATTATATATAATGGCATAAGCAAATAATGCCATTCTGACATAAACGTTTATAGAAAATGACATATAAAAAGAGGTAAGACCCATGACAAGCTATCAATGTACGAAATGTGGAAAAATTTCCTCGGATAAAAAAGAGATCTGTGAAAGCAAAAACCAGGTATCCAACTTTTTTATCTGTAAGAGCTGCAACAAACACAGCAGCGAATCAGAATCTCTCTGCAAACCCGTAGAAGTATCTCCGTCCTTTTACTGCGGTAAATGCGGCACTTCCGGTGCAGACAAAAAATCATTGTGCGAACCATTAAACGTATAGAAATAAATATTCTTTATAAAAAGGCAGCAGATTGTTTGAATAAGCAGCCTGCTGCCTTTTTATTTTTAACATAGCTAACCCTTCCAACTAATCAATCAGGTCTAAACTGTTTCTATACCATTGCTTCAACGATTCCTGGTCAGGTTCAGGAATTGTATTCTTTATATTGCCCTGCTGCATGGCAGACGCTGAAAACAATACCACTTCTTTTTCAGTCAAAACCTCTTTAGGCCCCATCAGACCATCTATCAAGGACTTGAATGCCCCAAGATCAGACAGATTCATTAAAGAGAGTATGGTCTCAACCTTCTCTGGTTGCCCTTTCGAAACAAATTCCAGATACTCTGCCATTACAAGGGCATTGGCCCTGCCATGATCAATATGCCTGAAATAAGTCAGCTGATACCCCACGGCATGGACTGCCGTGGTTCCCGCCTGGGCAATCACAATACCGGCCAGCATTGAAGCGTACAACAATTGCTCCCGCATATTAAAATCAACCAAACCAGTTAACCCGGGCAAGATCCTGCCAAGAATCTGAATACTTTCCTTTGCAATGGCATCGGGTAAAGCCCCGGAACGCCTTGCCAGGTAGCCTTCCACGCTATGCGATAACGCATCAACAGCTGTATTTATCGTGGTGGTCTTGTTCACAGAACTTGTGTATCTGGCATCTAAAAATGCCACCTTTGGAAAATTATTCGCCGAAGAAATATTGCGCTTTGTCTGAGCCGATTTATCCGTAAGAATGGCGTATTGAGTCACTTCACTCCCGGTCCCGGCAGTTGTGGGAACAGCCACATTGGCCAAAAAAGGCTCAGAATAATCTCCTGCAAAAACAGCCTCACCCTCCAGCACATTCCTGGATAGAATACAGACCGCTTTTGCCGCATCTAAAGGAGAACCACCGCCAATACCGATAACAAAATCAGCTTCAAACTCTCTGGCTATTCCAGCGGCTCTTTGAACCGTCTCAACGGACGGATTGGGTTCAACCTCGTCAAACACCACAAAAGCAATCCCCAGATCATCCAGAACCGAAGTGATATCACTTAAAGAGCCATTTATTTTTGCTGATGTTTTACCGGTTACAATCATTGCTTTCTTTCCCAGAGACAATAAAACATCCCTGTTCTTTGATATACAATTGTTGCCCTGAATCACTCTGGTTGGCATATAATATGAAAATTCCATTGTCTCTTCCTGTTTTATTTTAAGTATAAAAACCTTTTATAAAATATTAAATTTCCCCCAATCAGATCATCGGACTATATCATCTTTAGACTCAAGCTTTCAAACAAGATAAAAATACCCTGGATTTTATTTAAAATTTTTGATCCAGAAAACCCAAGACTGTTAATAATAATCCAATCGTTTAAATCCAGCAATAAGGAAGAAAACTTGGGCCGAGAATTGCTATCTTGACAAAAAGCAAATTTTTATATTATAAATTGGATTTTATGACAAGATCAAACATCCTCATCTGCATTTCCATTGCTGTTTTCTCAATCAGTTTATGGTCTCTGCTGAATCGACCAGAAATTGAGCCACCATGGCCAGGTCGTATCCAGGGCTTCTCTTTTTCTCCCATGCAGGCTTGGAATAATCCAATAGAACAGAATCTGCCCAGCGAGGAAGAGATTGATGCCGATCTCAAACTGTTGGCCAAAAAGACCAATGCCATCCGAACCTATTCTATGGAAGGCGTTCAGGCCCGGATACCTTCCCTGGCCCTGAAGTATGGGTTGAACGTCACGCTGGGGGCCTGGATCGGGTCTGACCTGGAACAGAATGAAAAGCAGATTGAAACACTTATCCAGGTAGCCCTGGAAAATTATCGCAATGTGATCCGGGTGATTATTGGAAATGAGGTTATCCTCCGGGGAGATCTGACGGTACAACAGCTTTCTGCGTATCTTGACCGGGTAAAAAAAGCACTGGATATTCCTGTCAGTACGGCAGAACCATGGCATGTGTGGCTTAAGAACAAAGAGCTTGCATCCCATGTTGATTTTATTGCCACCCACATGCTGCCTTACTGGGAGGGGATTCATCTGGATCGGGCAGTTGACTATGTGATTGAACAAGTGACATTGCTTGAGAAGACATTTTCCGATAAACCCATTGTGATTGCCGAAGTCGGCTGGCCGAGCAATGGCAGGACCCGTCATTCTGCCGTGGCATCAGCATCCAATGAAGCCACTTTTTTGCGGCGTTTTATTCACCGGGCACAAAAGTTAGAGTATATCTATTATATCATGGAAGCTTTTGATCAGCCCTGGAAGAGAAAGGTTGAAGGGGCGGTGGGTGCCTATTGGGGTGTCTATGATGCCATGCGCCAGCCCAAGTTTCCATTTACATCTCCCATTGTTGAAATCCCGGAATGGCGGACTCTGGCCGGAATTTCCGTGGTGATAGCTATTATTACCTTTGCATTGCTGATTATTGACAGCAGAACCTTAAGAAAACGAGGGCGCGGGTTTCTTGCGTCCATTGCCTTTGTTGCGTCCACCGGGGCGGTGTGGATCGTATATAGCTATTCCCTGCAATATTTGACCGTGTCCACAGTATGCGTCGGTTTTTTGATGTTTTTCGGTCTTATCGGGGTGGCCATTGTGTTGCTGGCAGAAGCCCACGAATGGGCCGAGGCGATCTGGACAATCGGTGGAAGGCGGACCTTTTCCTCTGTCCAGAACCCAGCCCATCTGCCCATGGTGTCCATACATGTACCGACTTACAATGAACCACCTGAAATGATGGTCGAAACTCTGAATGCCCTGGCTCAGTTGGACTATCCTGACTATGAAGTGATTATTATCGATAACAACACCAAAGATCCGGCAATCTGGCAGCCGGTTCAGGCTCACTGCAAAACGCTGGGGTCTTGCTTCCATTTTTATCATGAAGATTATCTGGATGGATTCAAGGCAGGTGCGTTGAACTATTCTCTGGCAAAAACTTCTTCAGACGCTGTTGTCGTGGCCGTTATCGACAGTGATTATGTGGTAACATCCAATTGGCTGCGAGACCTTGTTCCACAGTTTATCAAGCCTTCGGTGGCCATTGTCCAGGCACCTCAGGATTATCGGGATGATGGTGATAATTTGTTTAAAGCCATGTGTTATGCAGAATACCGGGGCTTTTTTTATATTGGCATGGTGACCAGAAATGAGCGCAATGCCATTATTCAGCACGGCACCATGACCATGGTGCGCAAATCAGTGCTTGAAGAGGTTAATGGATGGGGGGAATGGTGTATTACCGAAGATGCTGAACTGGGGCTGAAAATTTTTGAAAAAGGCTATGAAGCACTCTATGTTGCCAAAAGCTATGGGAAAGGAGTGATACCGGACACCTTTATCGATTTTAAGAAACAGCGGTATCGATGGGCTTATGGCGCGGTTCAGATCATGCGGCATCATGCCGGGGCGTTATGGAAGGGGGGCCAGACCCGGCTGACCTATGGCCAGCGCTACCACTTTATTGCAGGATGGCTGCCCTGGATGGCTGACAGCATTAGTCTTATTTTTACCCTGGCAGCCCTAGGCTGGTCAATGGCCATGATCTATTATCCCCAAAAAATTGATCCACCCCTGGTGATTCTGTCATCGGTTCCCCTGGTCTTTTTTGTGTTTAAAATAGCCAAGATGTTTTATCTTTACCGAAGCCAGGTAAAGGCAACCATCACCCAGACACTGGCTTCGGCTCTGGCTGGACTTTCTTTGTCCCATACCATTGCCAAGGCGATCTTGTTTGGATTGGTAACAAAAAATCTGCCCTTTTTCAGGACACCTAAAAAAGTTAAGGGAAAAGCGTTCTGGCATGCCTTGAATTCAGCCCGAGAAGAGGGGTTGGTGGGAGCTGCCCTCCTGCTGACAGCATATGGTGTTATCATCAAACAAGGGGCTGACACCCCTGATGTGCAGGTGTGGATTGTTGTGCTGCTGATTCAATCGGTTCCCTATGTGGCAGCGGTTCTGATGTCCATTATCAGTTCATTTGCCCAGTTACCAGTAAAAAAACTGATTGATACCATTACAGCTTCGCCTGAAGCAGCGGAAAAGAATCCTCCATGATTAAGGGCTGCTGCTGGGTAATACAATGGATATTGCCCCCACCCAGAAGGATTTCCCTTGCCTGCACCCCCACTACTTTTCTTTCCGGAAAAAGAGACTGGACAAGGGCAATGGCCTGCCTTTGGCATCACGGGCATTGGATAACCGTTCCAGTGCATCCCAGGAGCGTTCATACTGGGGATCAGATGTGTTGTCGGTCCAGTGAAGCAGAATCTGGCCGGGTTTTGTAAAACAACACAAATTATCTACATGACCATAATGGTAATGTTTGAAGACAAAAGAGTTGCCGCATTTTCCAATTGTCTTTTTGAAACCCCCATGGACACGGGTTCAAATTCAGATAATTTGTGGTGTCGGCCAGATACCGGGATTTTCCAGATCCTCCTTGTTCAGGAAAGGAATGGCTGCATCGTTGGGGGTTGCATACTGGTTGTAATTGGAAAGGGATGCGCCCACTTTAGGTTCAAGAACCCAGTTGATCCATTGATGAGCCGCATCCACATTGGGTGCCTTTGCCGGAATACACATCGAATCCAACCAGATTTCACTGCCTTCCTTTGGAACGATAAATCCGTATTTTTCCGGTTCCTTGGAAACCGTCTGGATGGCATCTCCCTGACCGAATCCATCAGATAAAATGACCCCTGACTTTTGGCAGAATCGAAAACAACTGCCCAGGAATTTACATCATAGTCTTTTAATTTGGCTTTATTATACATCAGGCCAATGGTTCCCCACTGCCAGCCCACAGAATATTGATTGCCCTTATCAAAAAAGGTCTGGGTAAATTTAGGCTCCAGATTTTTCAGGTTTGGTATTTTGGCATGATCCAGAGGGGTTAAGAGCTTTAAGGCCATCAGACTTGGCATGATAAAATCGGACGGAATAATAATATCATATTGCCCAAGACCGCCGGCCTGGAGTTTTGCCAGCATCTCCTCATTGGACTCATACATGTCCAGATGAACCTTGATACCGGTTGCTTTTTCAAATTCTTTGGGCATGTTCTCTTCATTCATGTATTCAGGCAACATATTCAACCTGGGTAATTCTCCATAAAGATTTCTTTGAGATGCCTGCATCGTCAGGATAGAATAAAGATTTCGCTCTTTCTGGTTTATACGATGCTGAGACAATGGCATCATATTTCCCCTCTTCTATATCGTTGAGGCATCGCTTCCACTGCTTTGGATAAAATTGAACTTTATATTTCAAATTTGTAAGCGCTTTTTGAACCAGGTCGATATGAATCCCTTTTGCATGATCGCCTTGTGAATAGGTATACGGGTACCAATAGGCCTGATCTGTGACGATATGAATTGTATTTGGCTGACTATATCCTTGAAAGGGAATTAAAATTATCAGGATGCTTAAAAACAATATTCTTTTATTCAATGAGATATCTCCTTGAAAATCAGACAATTTAAAAACTTGTCGCTTTGGCTGAAAACACCAAATGATTCAAATATTGAATGCTCTTTTAAATACTATTGATTGAATAATTGATGGTTAAAAACCTATGGTCAATTTATACAATTAACCATAAAAGAAAAGCCCTCAAAGTCAAGGGAAAATACTCTCACAATTAAAGATTAAGACGATTCATAACACTTCCCATCTCTAACTTTTATGCTCCGGGTGGCATATGTTTCCATGTCTGAATTATGCGTGACAACAATAATCGTATGACCGTCTTGATTCAAATCCTGTAACAATGCCATAATCTCACCGGCGGTCTGGGAATCCAGATTTCCCGTGGGTTCATCTGCTAAAATGATGGGTGGTTTATTAACAATGGCCCTTGCAATGGCCACTCTTTCCTGTTCTCCGCCCGAGAGTTGATCCGGCAGTCGAAGGGCTTTAGCACCCAGGCCCACCCGTTCGATAACCTCTTGGGCCATCTGATTTTTTATGCTTTTTTTCTGACCCGTGACTGCCATGGGTAATTTGACATTCTCCAAAACCGTCAGGTAAGGAACCAATTGGAAAGACTGAAAAATAAAGCCGATATATTCACTTCTAAAATCTGCCCGCTGCTCAGCGGTCAATCCGTATAAATCAAGAGAATCCACATAGACCTTGCCTTTTGTTGGATGATTGAGTCCGCCCAGAATGGAAAGAAGGGTGCTTTTGCCTGAACCAGACTGCCCCATGATCGTAATAAACTCCTGATCATCAATAAAAAAATCCATCTCTTTTATCGCATCCACACTGGTGTCACCACTTTGATAGCTTTTTTTCAATCCGTGAATTTGTATTAAATGATCAATTGTTTGCATAATTTTTCTCTTTGTATTGTTAAAGCGCTCTTAGTGCTTCGCTGGGGTCCATGTTGCTGGCTTTGAATGCCGGATAAAGACTGGCTAAAAGGCTTAATGCCACAGCCATAAGAATTGAAATCAGACCCAGATCCATATTAATCCCTGCAAACACACCGTCTTTCATGACCAACGGAATCAGAGAATAAGCCGTTAAATTGCCCAGAACAAATCCCAGGATACCGCCCAGAACACCCAGAATCAGTGCTTCCAAAAGAATAATCTGCATGACATGGCCTCGCCTGAACCCAATGGCCCTGAATATACCAATCTCTCTTGTTCTTTCATTAACAGATCCCATCATAGTCACCAGAACAAGGAGCGAGCCGATGAGGATAACGATAATAGAAACCCCCAGGCTGAAGGATTTAAACATGTCAATGGACTGCATTTTTGACATAACAGCCTGCTTCATGGCGGTCACTTTAGCATTGGGAAAAATTTCTGCAATCTGCAGGGTCAACTCCGAGATGGGACATCCCTGACAAAAAGCAGATATCTCAACCATGGACAGCTTTCCCTCTTTGCCTAAAAGTGCCTGGCTGGCTCCCAATTCTGCGATAATCGCATCATCTTCTGCAGCACCGGTAGGCTTTAACACGGTTGCCACGCTAAACGGTTTGCCTGAAAGATGGATGGTGTCACCTGGTTTAAATCCTAACAGGCCGGCAACCTGGGAACCCAATATCACCTGATCGTCTCGTTCAGGAAAGATTCCTGCCTTTTTCTGCCACCATGTTTTTAACGCCAGTTCTTCTTTAAATATAACCCCCATTAAAAGAATGGTTTTTTCTTTTACAACAATGGGTCCCAATACTTTAGGTGCGACAATAGCAAGGTTTTTACTATTCTTGATGGTTGTTATATCTGCCAGACGACCATGGTCTAATTCCTTGACATTGTAATTGACACCACCGACATTAACACCTCCATAATTCAAAGAAAGATTATCGCTTTTGGGGACCATGACAATATTTGCCCCAAACTGATTTAATCGTTCTTCAATATCCCGGGTCATGCTTTCGGTAATAGAAAGAAGAGTCACCACGGTTGAAATACCAATCACAAGTCCCATGATCAGAAAAAGCATCTTGCCTTTTCTGCGCCTGATATTTCCAAATGATATATTATGAAGCTTCAAGGTCTTTCTCCTCGCTTTTTTTTGTTGCCTGATGATGACGATGGTTGACCTGGTTAAGCAAAGTGACGTCCATATCATACCGGCTGAACTGATTTTGAATATTGCTGATCGTTACTTTTCGACGGTCATATGTCACCACAAGCCGGGTATCATTTTTATCTTTGACAACATTTTTAACCCCTTTGATGGATTCAATGCCGTCAAGAACCTTTTTGGGCCAGGCTGCTTGAGATTCCAGCTTAAAGATGGCGTCATCCAGGTGGCGTGCGGACATATAGGAGACGGCCTGGGGGACCGTTACAATGCTTAAGCCCAGAACAATTACCACAGAGACAATCGTGGCAATGGTCCCAAATCCAATCCCTCTCTTTTTGATGCCCAGAACTTTTTCACGTTTTTCCCTGTATTTTTCAGGATCATATGCCATAAAAACCACCCTCTTACTTGAATTTACAATACTTTTATTTGAATTTACAATACCAGGCATTGGCATTGATATCTGTCATGGAGACCACCAGATTGTCTCCATCCATGACCCTGGCCAATGGAGCAGGATTACACCCCCCCTTAACTTCATTGATCCTGTCTGTGGCAAACCGTCTGTTGCAATTGGTACAGACCATGACATTGCCGTCCTGAACATATCCCTTGCCGGACCGATAACAGACATCACATGAATCAATGGCTGCCCGGATCACACCATCACTGCTTTTTACCACAAAAAAATCAACCATGGTCCCGTCAGCAGATTTTGCTTTATAATAATGAGCGATACCGTCATCAATCTTATTCACTGGAATAGTCAGCTTTCCATCTTTGGGGGTGAGTGTTGTAAATTTGCCTCCAAAAAACGCATGACTGTTCACTCCCACCAAAAGAAACATGGAAATAACAAAAACACTAAAAAAACCTTTTATAAAAAATTTCATTTATCTCTCCTTAAAAAATTACAGGGTTTGACCTGGTATTGTTGAATTCGCTCCCGGATTAGAACAACAAGAACCGCCGGAAGGTACGCTCTGAGGTTTTGAGTCTTTACTTGTATTGTTGGCAGGCGCTTCACTGACACTACAGCAGCCACCACCACTGCTTGATCTCAAACCAGCCTCTCTGGAATCAAGATAAGCAAAGGATTCTTTTTCAGATATGGCATCCACATATTTTACCTGTCCTGGATAACCGACTTCGGACAGTTTTTTAGATATATCTTCTTTAGTTAACGGTGCAATAAAATCCACTGCAATCAATTTTCTAAACAGATTGACACCCATACCTGAATACCCTTCCAGAGTTACAAGGCCGGCACTGATTGTTGAAAAACACCCCCCGCACGAGAGTGAATCAACTTTAATGACTGCCCGATTGATTGGTTTTCTTTGATCTGTTTGGCTCGTTGCCGGCACGACTGTCAAAACCAGAACCATTCCAACTATTCCGATAATCAATACCTTAATTTTATTCACAATTGCCTCCATCTTGCATTAATAATCAATCTTAATGACATCTGTACTACAAGAGGTGTGCCACAATATAAAAAAAATAAAAAAGATTAATAACTGTCTGATTTTAAATAAAATTATCTTTTGTAAGAGATACAGGAGACAAACAGAGAGGCATGGGATTGTAGACTATCCTACAAACAATTGCACAATAGTCTACAGATTCTATAGCTTGTATTTTTCGATTCGATATAAGAGAACGTGCCGGGGAATTTTCAACAGACGGGCAGCTTTTGAACGATTCTGGCCTGCTTTTTCAAGGGCTTTTAAAATGTATGTTTTTTCTATATCTTCCAATGCAATCCCTTCATCCGGAATGGTCGGATCAAAGCAGTCGTTCACCGGCCTTTGGGCCAGTAACTGAAGGTCATCAGGCTCGATCACGCTTTTTTTTCGTAAAATAATACATCGCTCCACAATATTTTGCATCTCACGAATATTTCCGGGCCAGGAATACTTTTTTAATAATTCAATGGCGGGTTTGGAAAAAACAACATCCGGCGGCGCATCAAACTTTTGTAAAAAATGGGTGACCAGGGCCGGGATATCCTCTGTTCTTTCTCTTAGGGGTGGAATAAACAAGGGGATAACACTGAGTCGATAATAAAGATCTTCTCGAAATTGGCCTTGAATAATTTTTTCTTGAAGGTCAAGATTGGTCGCGGCAATGATACGGATATCCACTTTTCTAACGGATTCAGACCCCACGGGCTGAATCTCTTTTTCCTGTATGGCCCGCAATAATTTTACCTGGATATCTGTGGACAACTCTCCGATTTCATCCAAAAAAAGAGTCCCGCCTGATGCGGTCTGAAAATGACCTTTTCTGTCTTTAATCGCACCGGTAAATGCACCTTTTACATGACCGAACAATTCACTTTCGATCAATCCTTCCGGAATTGCTGCACAATTGACTATAATCAAAGACCCGTTTGCCCTGGGGCTGTTCTGATGGATCAATCGTGCCAGAACCTCTTTTCCGGTTCCGGATTCTCCGGCAATCAAAATCGTGGCTTCGCTGCTGGCAGCTCTGGATGCGGTATCCAGCAATGATTTCATTACAGAACTGGCTGTTATGATTCCTTTGGTCCCGGTGAGTCGATTGATCTCATTGGCCATTAACTTTGTTTTTGAGCGCAGCCCTCGAAGTTCAAGCGCTTTTTTACACGAAAGAATTAAGGTATCCCGATCAAAGGGTTTGGTAATAAAATTAAACGCCCCTTTATGCATGGCACCCACAGCCATTTCAATAGAACCAAACGCGGTCATGATAATCACTGGAATATCCGGAGCCTGGCTTTTAATCGTCTCCAGAATATCCAGGCCATTCATATCGCCTAATTTCACATCAGTTACCACAAGGTCCACAGACGTGGTATCAAACAGTTCAATCCCTTTTTTACCCGAGGATGCGGTAACCACATTAAATCCCTTTGTACTCAGGTTATACTCGGTGACCCGTCTTAAGCTTGGATCATCATCAATCAATAAAATGGTTTCAGTCATTGGATATACTCTTGTTTATCAAATTTGATTTTTCAGGCAAAACCAGACAGACTTTTGCACCACCCAAATCAGACTGTTCAATATGAATCTGTCCGCCTAAATAGTTGACAATTTTCTGTGAAATAGCAAGCCCTAAACCGGTTCCACCCTCTTTGCCAGTGACAAAAGAATGAAAGACTTTTTCTCTGAGAGCCTCGTCAATTCCAGGGCCGTCATCTGAAACACTGATCTGACAACCCTTTTGAATGCCATCACACTCGATAACAATCCGGCCGCCTTTCTGGACCGCATCAACCGCATTTAAAATAATATTAATCAGCACTTGAGTCATGGCGGCTTCTTCAATTAAAAAACAGGGAAAATCAGACTCAACCGGCATTGAAATCTTTATAGATTTTTCCTCAAGACTGGTTTCAAGTAACTTAACCACCCGAGCCACAACTTTTTGAATGATTTCTTCTCGACCCTTTACAGGTGCCTGCTGGCCCCGGCAATACGCAAGGACATCTTCAACAGAGGTGTTCAATCGCGACACTTCAGACCGCATGATTTCAACAAATTCATATTTGGGATGATCTTTTTCTACTTCGTCTGCCAGGATTTCAGCAGCGCCTTTAATGGCGGCCAATGGATTTTTTATTTCATGGGCCAGGCTTGCAGACACCTGACCGAGCATGGAAAGCCTCTGACTTTGACCCAGTTGTTTTTCTGCTTCAACCAGCCGGGATGCCTGTTCGTGAAGTCGTTTATAAGATGCTGCCAATTGTTCTGAAAGATTTTTATATCGTTCCCTTAACCGGTTCTCTCTGCTTGAAATCAGTCCAATGATCAGCCCTGCTGCAAGATAAAAAATAACTTCTGACAATTCACTATAATAGGCCTGGGGGCCTTGGGCAAAAAACAAAAACAAATGGGGCACAAAAGCCATACAAGATGCAATGGCAAGGGAGAGCCCGCCCCATAATCCAAAAAGAATGGCTCCGATCGCTATGGGAAAATAACTCAGCCTTCGATAAGAATCATGGTATAAAATCAAATGGCCGGGTGTCAGGGTATGAAGAATGCCTATCAAAACGACAAAAGCCATCAGCAGACAAAATATTATAATTTTGGTTTTTCGTTTCATTGCACATCCAGGGGCCGTGTTAAAGGGTCTTGTTTGTTTTTATTACCCAAGTATAGACTGATGTGGTTTTGATGTCTACATGTCCCATCAGATCTTTTACCTGATTGTTAAAATTTTGCAAAACAACTGGATATTCACCCATAAGATTGTTAAGAAGAAAAATAGGCATAAACCATTTTAAGGATACAAATTATGAAATTTATTAAATCTGTTTTACTAATATTTCTTTCATTGGTCTTATTCACAATATGCGCCCATGCAGATGATGACCGCCGTTATTCTGAAACCATTGATGTTTTTTCAAAATCAGATGCAGTAAAACCTTTTTTTGATAATGCCTATGGCTGGGCAGTCTTTCCTACTGTCGGCAAAGGTGGTTTTGTTCTTGGCGGTGCTTATGGTGCGGGAAGAGTCTATTTAAAAGACAGGGTCTCCGGCAAAACAACACTGATGAAAGTTTCCATTGGTTTCCAATTGGGGGGCCAGGCATTCAGTGAAATAATTTTTTTTGAAGACGAGTGGGCATATAATAAATTTACGTCTGGAAATTTTGAATTTGACGGTTCTTTGTCTGCTGTTGTGATTACTGCTGCAGCCCAGGCCCAGACATCAACCCAGGGCAATACTGCGGGCGCAAGCTTAGGTCCTGCAACGGGCTCACAGACTGAAACCAGTTATACCAAAGGTATGGCTATTTTCATACATACCCTTGGCGGACTCATGTATGAGATGTCTGTTGGCGGACAAAAATTTACCTTTACCCCCATAAATTAAGTATTGATTTATTGTTTACCAAAAAACTAATCCCATGGTACAGGGCAACTTACAGAAAGCTGCCCTGGCGGGAAACCCTTGATCCTTACCATATCTGGGTATCCGAAGTCATGCTCCAGCAGACTCAGGTTAAAACAGCCATTTGACCCTGGTCCATCATGCCTACACTCATTTTAAAATCAAAATGGATGTTTTTTGCTGTTCCTATATTTCCGGTCGTGTCCGCTTAAACGGCCCTATCAATCATCAATGGATTCAGCTTAAACATATCAGCCGGTTTGCCTTTCCAAAAGCCGATTTAAAAATTATTGATGTCCTGGTTCATCTGGAACCGGCAAAAAAAATCCCTGGTTTGGAATAAAAAAACCTTCTTTTCTGTCTTAAGTTCAAAGAAAATATTTTAAATAAAACAGGCGGTCATAATTGATTTGAGTCATAACCTGATTAATATATGAAAAGGAGGCGGGTCAGGACATGATTACATGATATTTAAAAAAACAGCTGCCAGAGAAAAGTTTAAAAAGCAGACATATCCGCATATGAGGCTTTTATATAACGTGGCACTCAAGTATTGCGGCAATGTATTTGATGCTGAAGACATTGTTCAAGAAACGTATTTGATGGCTTTTCACAAATTTCATCAATTGCGGGACAAGTCAAAATGCAAACCTTGGCTATTAACAATTTTAAGGAATAATTTTTTAAAAAGTTACCACAAAAACAAAGCCCGTAAACGACTGTCTGAAACACAATATATTGATTTTCTAAAAGCAAGCATGACCCAAGAGACTGCAGAGCAGATTATTGCCAAGGTCTCAAACCAGCAAACGGTTCAAAAAGCGATTGATCAATTACCGGAAAAATACAAAAAGGTTTTACTTTTATACTATATGGATGAAATGCTTTACAAAGAGATTGCCATTGCTTTACAAATTCCCATTGGTACGGTAATGTCCCGATTAACAAGGGCGCGGGAAGGATTAAAAATCATTTTATTACAAATGACAAAGAACCAAAAAAATAAGATTTTAAACATTAATTTGAAAGAAAGTGATGCTGTCTAAGCAAATGATTTGTAAAGATTTTGAAACTTGGATCCTGACAAAGGATGTTTTTACAAATAAAAACACCCCAACTGACATAACCCTTCGAAACCACATGGCAAACTGTATAGCATGTGCTGACCTTTATGCTATTGACCAGGCAATGGAAAACAGCATTAAATCCTCTTTTGCCCAGGTTGAATTGCCTGACGGTCTTTATGATCAAGTTGATATCACAATTGACCATGCCCAAACAGCAAAAAAATAAAATTGCAGGCAATGCTACCTTGTGGTATTGTTGTTGATTATTACTATTTCCAAACCAGTTGTATTGGGGACTATAATATTTAAATGAATGAAGGATAAGAAAATGAAAATCGTTTCCATTGCCGTAAGCAAAAAAAAAGGAACCATTAAAAAATGTGTCCGGGAAGCCGAACTCATCGAGAACCATGGCATTAAAGATGATGCCCATGCCGGAGACTGGCACCGCCAACTGAGTTTTCTGGCTGCTGAAAGTATTGAAAAAGCCAACAAAGAAGATTTTACCATCAAGTTTGGAGATTTTGCAGAAAATATTGCCACCACGGGGATTGACTGGAAGAATGAATCCGTGGGTCGACAATACAAGCTTGGCAATCAGGCCCTTGTAGAAATCACCCAGATTGGTAAAGAATGCCATCAGAAATGTGCCATATATTACCGGACCGGGGATTGCATTATGCCCAAAGAAGGTGTATTTGCTAAAATTTTAAAGGGTGGAATCATACACATTGGAGATAAAATAGAGCTGGTGAGCAGTTAAACGCCACCCCGGCTAACGAATCTAAGTATGTTGTAAGGATTAATATGAGTGTTAAAATTGAATTAAAAGATGCTTTTAAAGGCTATACATACGATCAGGACAAAATCATGTCACCGGCCGAGACGGTTGCAAAATTTAAAGAAAAAACTGCCAGCCTGAATCTTGATATCTTGAGCCAGACCCGGCGAATTGATAATGGTCGCCTGGACATCCCTGTTTTTTTCAGTGAGTGCGGTGCAGATGCTAAACAAGTCACCGGCACCAACAAGCAAATGGGCAAGGGCGGCACGCCCGAACAATCAGAAGCCAGTGCAGTGATGGAACTTGCCGAACGGTTCAGTTTTTTTTCCTTTGTACAAAACGAAAATAATTTCTTTTATTCAACGCCTAAAGAATTAGGCGATAACGGCTTTCCCTATGAACAGATCATCCAGTCTGTTCATGACAATAAAGCAGATGCACTTAAAGTTAAACCCATCTTTGATGACCTGCCGTTAAAATGGACCAAAGGCTATAACCTGACCCGGAAAAAAGAAGTCTCTATTCCGTTTAACTGGTTTTACATGATCAATGAATTTAACGGCCCCAGCGCAGGAAATTGTACAGAAGAAGCATTAAGCCAGGGTATCTGTGAGCTTGTGGAACGGCATACATCTTCTCTGGTCAGTCATGAGCGGCTCAATGTTCCTGGTATTGATCTGGATTCATTCACAGATCCTCTGGTCATTAAAATGCTGGAAAACTATAAAAAAGAAGGGGTCCGGGTCTATGCCACTGATTTTTCCATGGACACAGGGATTCCCACTATTGGCGTTCTGGCCTGGGATCCTGCCACCTTTCCGGATATGAGTGAAATCGTATGGACTGCCGGTACATCACCTGATCCTCAAAAAGCCATGAGCCGAGCGCTGACAGAGACCGCCCAGTTGGCCGGCGACTTTAATTCCGGTTCCAATTATGTGGCCAGTGGCCTTCCTAAATTCACCGACATCAAGGATGCTGAATTTATCACCTCTCCTGAACGAACCATATCCATAGAAGAGCTGCCTGATCTTTCAGACAATAATATCAAAACAGAGGTGGAAAACCTGCTGGCTGCCATGGAAAAAATCGGATTTGAGGTCCTTGTGATTGATACCCGGCACAAAGGGCTGGATATCCCGGCATTCTATGCCATCATTCCCGGTGCCCACTTCAGAGAAAGAGCCGTCGCAGCCAGTGTGGGTATGTTTTCGGCCCGATTTATTACCGAAAGCTTTGATCCGGGCCAGGCTCTGGCAAGATTGGACGCCCTGGAACAGGCCTTACCCGGCCAATATTATACCAGTTTTTACAAAGGATTGATGCTCAGCGCTGTTTATGATTTTGACAGCGCTCTCACTGAATTTCAAACTGCTTTAAAAAGAGATCCGGAACGGCTGAACATGGCGGATATCTATTCTCACATGGGTGCTTGCTTAAAAGATCTTGAACAATATGAAAGAGCCATTCAATCCTGCGAGAAAGGGCTTAAAATTGATGAACAACGCCCTGACTTATACAACACCATGGGCTTTTGCTACTACATGCTTAAAAAACACAAAACAGCCATCACCTGTTTTGAAAATGCCCTTGAAGTGGATCCGTCCCTGGCCATTAACTATGCCAATATCGGTTCTAATTATCGGGAACTTGGAGATACTAAGCTGGCCATTCAATTCTATGAAATGGCCCTTAAAATTGACCCAACCATTACATTTGCCCGGGATAATATTGAAATATTAAAAAACAAACGAAAGATTCAAAAGGTTTGATTTGGTAAAATTTTAATATAGTGTTATTCTTTATTCACGCATTCAAATTGACGTATTACACAATAACTTGATGAACGCGTTTTGTTAATTGTTATATCGGTCTTCACTCTATATCAATCAGCGGACAATGCTGGTTTGAGGAAGTCACAATGAAGATAATGATTGTCGAAGATTACGCCGTATCCCGAAAAATCATGATAAAAAAGCTGTCCCATCTTGGGGAATGCATTGCCGTGGATAGTGGGAAAAAAGCCATTGCACTGTTTGATAAAGCCATAAAGAATAAAACTCCTTTTGATTTAATCATCCTTGATATTTCCATGCCGGATATGGATGGAATAATGGTATTAAGTATTATTCGAAAAAAAGAAAATACGATGAATATCACAAAAGACAAGCAAATTAAAATTATTATGGTGACAGCCAACATGCGCATGGCCAGCATCAAACAATGCATCAGCCTGGGCTGTAACAGCTATATTTCCAAACCGTTTAAAAATGAAAAAATCTATGAAGAGTTTGAACGGTTAGGATTTAAAATACCGGAAAATATCAAGTCCAAAGGGAATAACCAAAAATCCTACACCGATCTTGTGGCAAAAGTTATCAATCGATTCAACAATGGGGAAATCGAACTGCCGGTTCTGCCCCATATGGCTAAAGAAATACAAAAATTGTTGGCAGGCCCAGAACCGTCAATCGACGAGTTATCAAAAATTATAAAAAACGATGCAGTCATCAGTACTAAATTAATTTTAGCTGCCAATTCCGCCCTTTACAAAGGGGTTGATACTGTGGACACACTGAATGATGCATTAGTCAGACTGGGCATTAAAAACACATTAAGCATGATAACAACGATATCCAGTAAAAATTTATTTGCTTCAGATAATGATGGTTTGAAATCATTGCTTAATAAATTATGGCTGCACGCATTGGCCTGTGCCTGCTGCTGCAAATTCCTTGCTGAAGAGCTGGAAGACGAATGCCTTGAAGACGTCTTTCTTATGGGAATTATCCATGACATCGGCAAGGTGCTTTTATTAAAAGCCATAGCTGATATTTCGCCGGATGAGCCTTTAGGCAAAAAAGATTTATTATCGGCCATACAAGACGTTCATACTGTTTTTGGTGCTGTGCTCATTAAAAAATGGGGCTTTTCAAAAAAACATATCAATGCCACAGAACTTCACCATTGGGAAAGCTATCCTGAAAACACAGAACCAGAACTTTTGATCACCCATATTGCAAATCGTATGGTCGGTATGATTGGATTTGGCTCGTTTCATGATACAGCGAACAATGAAATAGAAGACCTTGAATCAAAAAATATATTTGATCTGGGATTTTTAGCCATACTCGAACAAATTAATATTAAACCTGGCCAAATTAAAAAAATCTATGGCATGGTTGAAGATACAATGATAGATATCTCTGATAAATTTTAAGACCACGTTAACTGCATCTGAACCCAAACAGAGGATTTTTATGTTCCGTTCAAAAACACCAGCCTGGAAAAGAAAAGCAATCTCTGCCGACCAGGTATTGGAAAAAATAGAACCGGGGATGAACATCTTTATCGGTACGGGTGCTGCTGAACCACGAACCCTTGTCAACTGCCTGATGCAGGCAACTACAGGAAAACTTCAGGACTTGACCCTTATCCAGCTGGTCAGCTTTGGAGATGCCATATCTTATAAAGCCCTTCAATCTAAAAACTTTCGTTTAAAAACTTTTTTTTCCGGATGGGTGTCCAGCGAAGCTATTTCAGCAGGCCTGGTTGATCTGGTCCCGGCCCGATTTTCAGCCATTCCCTTGCTTATGAAAGAAGGCCAGATCCCCGTGAATGTCGCTTTTATTCAAATCACACCACCCAACAAAGCTGGGTATTGCAGCCTGGGAGTGGGAGTGGATGTGGCCCGACGGGCAATGGCGCTGGCAGATTTAGTGGTGGGCGAAGTCAATGAAAACACCCCGTTTACTTTGGGTGATACCTTTGTCCCCTTTGATGCATTTGACATGATTATTGAATCATGTGATCCACCGTTTTATTTTCCCAGATTCCCTGTTTCTGATGTGTTTGACAAGCTGGCCGCCAATGTGGCTTCAGTAATTGAAGACGGGTCTTGTCTTGCCTTTACCTTTGGTCCAATTTTCGAAGCCCTGCCCAAACACCTTGCCTGTAAAAAAGATCTGGGTATCCATACCCCCTTTTTTACCGATGCATTAATGGAATTGGTAAAAACCGGTGCGGTCAGCAATCGCAAAAAAGAACAGTTCAAGGGACGATCTTTAACCGCTTATGCACTGGGCAGCGAAGAATTAATGCAATTTCTGGATAACAACCCCCTTGTAGAATTTCAAAGTCTTGAAAAAGTTTTCAATCCCATTGAAATTGGAAAAAACCATAGGTTTGTATTTATTATACCGGTTCGACGTGTCGATCTTTCCGGTCGAGTTGCCCTGCATAACAGCAAAGGTAATGTGACCGCCGGCCCGGGCCAGATGGCTGATTTTTTTAACGGCGCTGAAATCTCCCAAGGTGGGTACACCATTGTTGCCCTGCCCAGTCGAAATCGTCAAGGCTCCTCCAATATCCAACTCTCTGTTGCAGACTCGCCGGACTTATTAAGCCTGCCTGAATCTATTGATCTTGTGGCCACAGAACAGGGCATTGCTCATTTAAGGGGAAAAACTTTGCGGGAACGTGCCCAGGCATTAATCGAAATTGCCCATCCTGAAGATCGGCCATCCCTGGTTGAAGGGGCAAAAAAGATCAATCTTTTATATAAAGACCAGATATTTCTGGCCCAAAGCGCCCATTTTTATCCATCTGATATCCAGATCACCCACACATTTAAAGATAAGCTGAGTGTCCGTTTCAGAGCCATTAAGCCTTCAGACGAAGACCAGATGCGACGACTGTTTTACCGATTTTCAGACAAAACCATCTATTATAGATATTTTTCCCCCATCAAAACCATGCCCCACGAAAAAATGCAGGAATACGTTAATGTGGACTATCGGGAAACCCTCTCCATTGTTGCTCTGTCTGGCGAACCGGAAAAACAGACCATTATCGCAGAAGCAAGATTTGTCAGACACCCAAACAAGCTTTTTGCGGAAGTTGCTTTTGTTGTTGATGAAACATACCAGGGATATGGGATTGCCACCTTCTTATACCTGATGCTGGCAGGTATTGCAAAAGAGAGGGGGATAAAGAAAATAACAGCAGATGTATTGTCATCCAATGCCATCATGCTCAAAGTTTTTAAAAAAGGCAATTTTCCGGTCACTGCCAAAATGGAAGGTGACATCTACGCATTGACCATCGATTTAACCGTTTGAGCCATATCCTCTAAAAAAATGGGACTGACCATAAAACTATAACTGAGCAGGGTAAAAAATATGAATAGTGTTAAAGATCTTCCTGGGTAAGAATCATATCCCTTCCATTTTTTTTTGCCAGGTAAAGTGCATCATCTGCCCGTTTTATCAAATCTTTTTCCAGCTCATTCAACCGATACTGGGCAATCCCCATTGAAACAGTTATTTTTCCAATGGTTTCGCCAGTCTCTTTAAGCTTCCATTCCTTTATTGACAGGGTCTTTTGAATTTTTTGACCCACAGCCTTGGCACCCTCAATCTCGGTTTCCGGAAGAAGAAGTAAAAATTCTTCTCCTCCATACCGTGATGCAATATCATTTCGTCGCAAATGGGATTTAAGCAGCATGGCAAGCCCTTTCAAAAAACTGTCTCCCACCAGATGCCCAAACCGGTCATTCACTGTTTTAAAATGATCAATATCCAGCATGATAATAGAAAAGGGTGCATCGTTTTGTTTGGCACGGATTCTTTCTATTTCAAAGTTCTTTTCAAGACCACGCCGATTCATAAGAGCCGTCAATGTATCTGTTTGTGCTTCCTGCTGAGATTTTTCCAACTCCTGGTTGAGTTGTTTCAAATCCTCGGAAGAAATTTTCATCCTGTTTTGAAGTCGTTTACCGGATTTGACAAGATTACGGGTTTCTTCAATCATCTGATCCACTATAACTTTAATATCAGAATAATCATTGGCCTGGGCGATTTGATCAGACAAAACTTCCAGGTTTTTCCCGCTTCCGGCAAGATCACCTTCTGTTTCTGAGACATGGCTGGTAATATCTTTTAGCATTAAGGAAATTTTAGTCAACAGTTTCCCAATGATAAGCCTATCACCATCAATCACATATTTTTGATACAATTCTTCGATCATGCTTTTATTCAAAGGTTTTTTTGTTTCAACCGAAAAGTCAATCGCTTTTTTTAGTTTAGCATTTTTACCGGATGCATACTCATACCAGACAGTATAGTTTATAGGATCGGCAGGCAGATTATGTTTGGCAATATTCGTTAAAGCCAATCTTAAGTATTCACCTGCTTTATTTCTTTCTTCTGTATAACTCATAATATTTCTGCTTTGTCTTACATTTTTAATCGGCCGTTAACTGGTCCTGTGCCCTTTTGTCGTCATGTCCGAATCCGTATTCGGTCTACCCAATTGTCCGCAACCCGCCGAAACCGAACGGCCTTTGCTCCAGCGTGTTATAACAAAAATACCATTATCATTCAAGATATCAGCAAAATAACGTATCTCCTTATCATTGGGAGATTCATAATCAAACCCACAAATGCGATTGTAAGGAATCAGGTTCAGCCTGACCGGTAAGGGTTTAATATATTCAGCCAAATCTATAGCATCTTTTATTGAATCATTTAATCCTTTTATTAAAATATACTCAAATAAAAAACAGTCTCTTTTGGACAGCGGAAACTTCAAAAGTACCTGTTTAAGATCTTTCAGGCTATTGGTCTTATTGACAGGCATTAAACAGGACCGCTGTATTTCATCCACACTGTTGATAGAGATGGCCAATCGGATTCCCGGCATATTCAGCTTGCCAAGTTGATCAATTCTTTTATTCACTCCAGCCGTGGAAACCGTAATATGTTTTAAGCCAATATTAAACCCTTTTTGCTCGTTCATGATCCGGATGGCCTGTATGATGGTTTCAAAATTATCAAACGGTTCTCCCATGCCCATAAAAACAATATTTTTAATGTCTGCCTTAAGAACAAACCGTGCATTAAACAATTGACCTATTATTTCATACACCTCAAGGTTCCGTTTAAATCCCATTTTAGCTGTCTGACAAAAACGACACCCCATACGGCATCCCACTTGACTTGACACACAAAGGGTCTGGTGATTCGTCATGGGAATAATAACTGATTCTATTCTTAAATTATCAGCCAATCGGGTAATAAACTTAGTCAGGCTACCATCTTTTATGATTTCAATGACCTGCCCCGGGGTGACTTTGATTTTATTTTTTAGCTGTTTAGCAAAGACAGGAGAATTTTTAAATTCTTTGGCTTCGAACAGATTTGTCCTCCCAAATTTATAAACTTCGCGATATAGAGCCGATGCATGATATACACCTTTGTCATACCTGCTTTTAAACTCATCTGTAATTTGATTCAACCGAAGTGATAATATTTCCATTCCATCAACTTTATTGTTTTTTAAAATTTGTAAGCCCCATAAGGTTGCCGAAAAAAACGCTTGGTTCATTAAAACACAATATTTTAATGAATCAAGCGTTATAAGAACTTAAGTTGCACCCGTTAAGGATGGTCCCGCAATTTAAGTGATGGACTGCTCTTCAACGGCGCTGGCAATTGAAGAAACAATTGAATTTACATCAGTAACCTGACCGATTTCTTTAGCATCAATCCCCAACTCATTGACTTTTTCAGATGCGCTTTTTGCCTTTTCAACAGCGATCCCCGTAATACTTCGTGCTTCTCCGGTATCTTTTGCAATCTCATTGACCGTTGCGTTCATCTCTTCAACAGCAGAAGAAACCGTATCCAGGTTAGAAGATGATTCTGCAGAAAGCAATGCAACCAAAAAAAGACGTTCATTCATTTTTTGCGCAAACGATGTAACCACCTCTGAACTCTCAGACATATCATTGGCATGATCTTTAAGTTCAGAAGAAATATCTGACAATTCCGTTGAGGTTTGAGTCAGCGTTCCCACACCGCCTGATATACCTTTAAACATGGTTGCCATACTATCCATCATGAGATCCTTGCTCACCAGTAATTTCATATTGATGGCGGTCTGAATCAATGGTGCTGATTCAATCACCTCATTAAATTTGCTGTCTATCTTTTTCATGCCAACAAAACCGGTAATACCAACTATCGCTGTTATCAAGGCAACACAACAAAACGCTGCCATGCTTTTTGCACGAAGCGAAAAAGATTGAGACATAAGTCCCTCAATATTTTAATAAATTAATTATTTAACATCTCGAGTCGCCGAACACTTCCCTGTCATGCTTCTTTTACCTTTTTTTATCTGAAAGATAGCCTAAAGTCAAATATTTGCACTTGTTTGTCAAAGTACTTTTTTCTCTTTCCACACCCATAAAGCGACTAAGTTTATTTTTTTTACTGTTCCAATTCAAATCCGTGCTTACACTAATGGCGTTAGAGTTGTTATTATTAGTGTTGTATTGGACGATACAGATAACGCTATTACTTTACCGATTATCATACAAAAAGGGGCGGTTATGATCACTGACAAACAATTGCCTGATAAAAATAAAAAAATCGTTATAAAAAATCAATTTATAGAACAATTACCCGGGGATCCTGAATCAAAAAATACCCGGAGACAGGTTATAGGTGCCTGCTATTCAAAGGTTGAACCCGCCAAAGTGTCTGCGCCCCAACTTGTGGCTTTTTCCCAGGAAATGGCTGACCTTTTAGGCTTTTCAAAACAATTTTGTGACTCTGACGCTTTTGTCCAGACCTTTGCAGGAAATCATCTTTTACCCGGCATGGACCCTTATGCCACCTGTTATGGGGGACACCAGTTCGGCAACTGGGCTGGCCAGCTTGGTGATGGCAGGGCCATTAATCTGGGTGAAATTCACAATCCCCCATCTAACCACTGGACGCTTCAACTCAAGGGTGCCGGTCCTACACCCTATTCCAGAACTGCAGACGGCCTGGCCGTATTGCGCTCATCCATCCGGGAATTTTTATGTTCCGAAGCCATGTTCCACCTGGGCGTTCCCACCACAAGGGCATTAAGCCTTATTCTAACCGGAGAAGGCGTTGAACGAGACATGTTTTATGATGGCCATCCCAAACTGGAACCAGGCGCTATTGTTTGCCGGGTTGCCCCATCATTTACGCGATTCGGCAATTTTGAAATTTTTGCCGCCAGAAACGAAATAGATATTTTAAAAAAAATAGCCGATTATACAATACGGACCGACTTTCCCCATCTAGGTGATCCAGGCCCCAAAGTGTATATCCGCTGGTTTGAAGAAATTTGCAAAACAACCGCCCAAATGGTCATCCATTGGATGCGGGTGGGATTTGTCCATGGCGTAATGAACACAGACAATATGTCGATCCTGGGATTAACCATTGATTATGGTCCCTATGGGTGGCTGGAAGATTATAATCCCGGATGGACCCCCAATACAACCGATGCCGGGACAAAACGATATTGCTTTGGAAACCAGCCCAAGATTGCCCAGTGGAACCTTACCCAGCTGGCCAATGCCATCTTTCCGCTGATTGGAATGGCCAGCCCGTTACAGGAAGCACTCACGCATTTCTGGCAACAGTTTGAGTCGGGTTGGCAAGCCATGATGGCTCAAAAATTAGGCATTAACATATTTGATAGTTCAAAAGATCCAAAGCTGATCTCTGATTTACTGGAACTTCTTCCTATGGTGGAAACCGATTACACTATTTTTTTTAGAAACCTGGCCCGAATTGATATTGAGGGTTTTAACCAAAAGAATCTTGATATATATAACCTATCCCAACCGTTGGCAGATGCCTATTACCAACCAGAACAACTGACATTGGCTTATCAGGAAAAATTTAACCTCTGGCTTGAGCAGTATGTCCATCGTATCCATCAAGACAATCTAACCATTGAAAAACGACAAACACTCATGGATAGCATTAATCCCAAATATGTGTTGAGAAATTATCTGGCTCAATTGGCTATTGAGCGAGCAGAAAATGGTGATTTTTCAATGATTCATGAACTTTTAGATCTGATGCGGCACCCTTACGATGAACAGCCTGAACAAGAACATTTTAATAAAAAACGACCGGACTGGGCCCGCACCAAGCCTGGCTGTTCAATGTTATCATGCAGTTCCTAAAATTAGATAATTATTATAAAACCCTTACATGGGAAAAATTCGGACAGATATTGACAAACACCTGCCACAATGTGATAGTTAATATCCATTAGGAGAATCGTACCAAATAAAGAGGAAAAAGCATGACCCAAAAAACAGATTATCACTTTGAAACACTGGCTATCCATGACGGATTAAAAGACACGTCAAATGGGATAAGAAGATGGGAAGGCGCGACATTGCCGCCCATTTTCCAGTCTGCCGCCCATTATCACGAAAGTGCAGACAGTTTAAGCGACACCTTTGCCGGAAAGACAACCGACCATATTTATATGCGCCTGGGCAATCCCACCAACCGTTTTTTAGAAAAAAAACTGGCCAATCTGGAATCAGGGGCAGGCGCAGTGGTGACAAGTTCCGGCATGGCAGCCATCAATAATGCCTGCATGACAATGCTTCGTGCAGGAGATGAATTTGTAGCCTCAAAATCCTTATTCATGTCTTCTTACCTGCTTTTTACAAATATCTTTAAAAAATATGGAATCACAGTAAGGCTTGTTGACCCTTTAAAGCTGAACGAGATTGAACAGGCCATCAATACAAAATCCCGGTTTGTTTACATGGAAACCATTACCAATCCGGGAATGGAGATTGCAGATATAAAAAACATTTCCCAACTGGCTCACTCAAACAGCATACCGCTGATAATGGATAACACGCTGGCTTCTCCATGGCTGTGCCGACCCATTGAACTTGGGGCTGATATTGTCATACACTCCACAACCAAATATCTATCCGGTCATGGTGCCGCCCTTGGCGGTGTGGTGGTGGACGGGGGAAACTTTGACTGGTCCACCTCAAAATTTTCAGATTTTGCCCCCTTTGTAGAACAAAAAGGAAATCTGGCTTTTATCCACCGGTTGTTCAAAGAGTACCATATTAATTTTGGGACAACTCAAGCCCCCTTGCATTCCTATCTGACAGCCCTTGGTCTTAACACTCTGGGCCTTCGCATGGAACGCCACATGGAAAACGCCAATATCGTTGCCAGATTTTTAAAAGAACAATCCAAGATTGAATGGATCAATTTCCCTGGATTTGAAGACCACTCTTCCCATGAGATTGCCAAAGCTCAGTTTAATGATCAGGGCTTTGGTGCCATGCTGACCTTTGGTTTAAAAGACCAGGAAGCCTGTTTCAGGCTAGTTAACAACCTGGATATGATATTAAATCTGGCCAACTTGGGGGATTGTAAAACCCTGATCATCCACCCGTATTCATCCCAGTATGTTTCCTTTCCCCAGGAACTCAAAAACCAGCTGGCAGATCCCTGTCTGCTACGATTATCCCTTGGGGTGGAACATGCCCAGGACATTTGCAATGATCTTGTAAATGCTTTAGAAGCAGTTTAAATTAATCCATGAGCGAATACACTGACCATAATCAGGACGTAACTACGGTGGGACTGGTTGAAAAGCAATTTTTCACCTTTGCCCTGCCCCCGGATCGATTTAAACTGGAAAGCGGTGCCCATATCGGTCCGGTTACCATTGCCTTTGAAACCTGTGGAAAACTCAACAAGGATAAAAGTAATGTGATTCTGGTCCTTCATGCACTTTCCGGGGATTCCCATGCAGCAGGATTCTATGATCCGGATGATGTCAAACCAGGCTGGTGGGATATCATGGTAGGACCGGGCAAAGGCATTGATACAGACAAATATTTTGTTGTCTGCTCCAATATTATCGGTTCCTGTGCCGGCTCAACCGGTCCATCATCCATCAACCTTGAAACAGACAAACCCTATGGCACTGATTTTCCCCTGATTACCATTGGTGATATGGTCAGAGCCCAGAAAACCTTACTTGATTCTATGGGGATTGGTTCGCTGTTGTCTGTTATTGGTGGATCTGTGGGCGGTATGCAGGTTCTTGAATGGTGTATCCGTTATCCACACATGGTTCAATCCGCCATCCCCCTTGCCACCACACCAAGGCATTCAGCACTGGCCATTGCATTTAATGAAGTGGCCAGGCAGGCAATCATGGCGGATCCCAACTGGAATGAGGGTCATTATTATTCCGGCAAAAAACCGGATATGGGTCTTTCCATTGCCCGGATGATCGGGCACATCACCTATCTTTCCGATGAATCCATGCGGAAAAAATTTGGCCGGAAACTTCAGAATCAATCTGCTTTAAGTTTTGAGTTTGGTGCCCAGTTTCAGGTGGAATCCTATCTTCAATACCAGGCCAAAAAATTTATTGAGCGGTTTGATGCCAATTCATTTCTTTATATTACCAAAGCAGCTGATTATTTTGATCTGGCCGAACAATATGGTGACGGCTCAATGGTTAAAGCCTTTTCTAAATGCAAATCCAAATTTTTAGTGGTCTCCTACACCTCTGACTGGCTCTATCCTACGTACCAATCTAAGGAGATGGTCAAGGCCATGAAAAAAAACAACATAGATGTCAGTTTCTGCGAAATTGATGCCCACTGGGGGCATGACGCCTTTTTGCTTCCCGATGATCGACTGGACAATTTGATCAAAGGATTTTTAGGGGGACTGTCCAATGAATAACAGCCCTCTAAGATATGATCTTAAAATCATTGCTTCCTGGATTGAGCCGGGGTCTAAGGTTTTGGGTCTGGGTTGCGGAGAAGGCGATCTGCTGTATTGGCTGAAAAAAAATAAAAATGTCATTGAACGGGGCATTGAAATTGAAGAGGCCAAGGTGGTAAAATGTAT
Source organism: Pseudomonadota bacterium (assembly GCA_043826275.1). GTDB lineage: Bacteria > Desulfobacterota > Desulfobacteria > Desulfobacterales > Desulfobacteraceae > Desulfobacula. The sequence goes on along the minus strand of JBDRQO010000003.1, from coordinate 59,982 downwards.
TGAAAAAGGTGTTTCTGTGCTGCAAGGAGATATCTATGAAGAAATAGAAGATTATCCTGACAACACCTTTGATTATGCCATCTGTTCCCAGACGCTTCAGCAGGTCTATGACCCATCCACTCTGATTGATTCCATGATGCGGAAGGCCAAAATGGGCGTAGTCAGTTTCCCGAACTTTGGACATATCAAGGTCAGGGCCGGTCTGGCGCTTACCGGTCGCGCCCCAGTGACCAAAGAGCTTCCCTATTTATGGCACAACACCCCCAATATCAGGGTCTTAAGTTTAAATGACTTCCAACAATTTTCAAAACAGGTTGGTTTTAAAATATTAAAACAAGCAGCCATAAATACAACAAACAACCAGCAGGACGGCAAACGAATTACCTTTTTACCCAATCTATTTGCCGCTTACGGCATTTTTTTAATCAGTAAGGAATAAAATGATGGAAAAATCAAATACAGACAAAGAAACCATTCAAAAAATTATAAAAATAAAAAAGAAGCTGGGAAACAAGCTGGTGATCCTCACCCACCATTATCAGCGGAAAGAAATAGTGGATTTAGGGGACTTTCAAGGGGATTCTTTTGCACTTTCCCAACAGGCCGCCAATGATGCCAATGCCCAATATATTGTTTTTTGCGGTGTTCATTTTATGGCAGAAAGCGCTGCCATTCTTGCCAAAACCGATCAGATTGTCCAGATTCCGGATATGAATGCCGGCTGCTGGATGGCAGATATGGCCGATGCTGTTCTGGTTGAAAATGCCTGGAATGATGTAATTGCAATCACTGGAAATGACAATATAACGCCTTTGGTCTATATGAACTCTGATGCTTATATCAAGGCCCATTGCGGACAAAACCAGGGGGCTGTCTGTACATCTTCCAACGCACCCAAGGCCTTTGAATGGGCCTTTAAAAGACGGGAAAAGATCTTTTTCTTCCCAGACGAACACCTGGGCCGGAACACAGGCAACACCCTTGGTATTCCACAGGATCAAATGCTTGTATGGGATCCTGAAAAACCATTGGGCGGCAATAGTGAAACCGATATAAAAAATGCAAAAGTCCTGTTATGGAAAGGCTATTGCCTGGTCCACACCCGGTTTACGGTCCCACAAATCCAAGAGGCCAGAAAAATCTATCCCAATGCCCATATTGTGGTCCATCCGGAATGTACCCAGGAAGTGGTTAATACTGCTGATGCCGTAGGCTCCACAAGCTTTATCGTCAATTATGTAAAACAGGCTCCAACAGGCAGTACAATAATCATTGGTACGGAAATCAACTTGATCAAACGGCTGGCCATTGAATATCCAGACAAAACCATCATCCCGCTCAAAGACTCTTTTTGCCCGAACATGTTTAAAATCAACCTGGATAATCTTTTAGACACTCTTGAAAACATTGGCAAAACAAACATTGTCACCGTGGATGAAGACATTAAAAAAGATGCATTGATTGCCCTAAAAAACATGCTGGCATTATAATAATATAGTTTGCAACGACACGTTCTTTTCTTAAAATCTGACGAATCACGGCGTTGTCTTCAATAATCCGCATTTTTTTAAGCTTGGTATAATCGCTGTGTTTTATTTTTCCCTTAAAGCCACAGGCTTGCCTAAAATTTCAGACCAGATCACTGCATTTTGCAATTGATTTGATTTATAACTGCCAATTGTTTTACAGGGCGCTTGCTTAAATGTTTTATCGATCTTGTCAATCTTAGCCTGGATTTGGGCGGGCTTGCTTTTTCCAATCTCGTTAAAATTGTCAGGCAGCTTTATTTCCTGCACAGGTTTGATAAATTCGGATTCATTGATCCATTGTTCTTTGTCTTGATCTTTCTCTGGCTCTTTGTCTGGTGCCGGAAGATAATCCTCTTCTTGGGCCAGGGTTTCCCATATGCCTGAAGATGGCGTGCCTGCCTGCTGCTGTTGTCTCTGGGCCTCAATTTCTTTAATAAACAAGCGGATCTGATTACCGATTTTACTGAATACGGTATTTTTTTGAGGGATTTTGCCGGCACGCTTGATCTGTCGTAAAAGAGATGGCAAAAGAAAAAACAACAGCAGAATAAGCAATGGAAAAATTCTATCAAAATCCATGGATACACTCCTTATTTTTACAGGCCCGCCCTTAAGTGTCATAAAGGCTGGCCTGTTTTACGTTATTTTTCCGAATCTGACTCGGGCTTGGAAATCTGATCTCTCATCCGGGTATCTGCTGAGATATTCTGCATTTTATAATAATCCATGACACCTAAATTACCATTTCTAAACGCTTCCGCCATTGCCAGCGGCACCTGGGCCTCGGCCTCCACAACCTTGGCACGCATTTCCTGGACCCGGGCTCTCATCTCCTGTTCCTGGGCAAAGGCCATGGCCCGTTTTTCCTCAGCTTTTGCCTGGGCGATTTTCTTGTCTGCCTCGGCCCGGTCGGTTTCCAGTTCAGCCCCGATGTTTTTACCCACATCCACATCGGCAATATCAATGGATAAAATTTCATAGGCGGTTCCTGCATCCAGTCCTTTTTTCAACACTGTTTTGGATATCATATCCGGATTTTCAAGCACTTGTTTGTGGCTGTGGGCAGACCCGATGGTGGTGACAATCCCTTCTCCGACTCTGGCCAGAATGGTTTCAGCTCCAGCCCCGCCAACAAGGCGATCGATATTAGCCCGAACCGTGACTCTTGCAATGGCTCTAAGTTGAATTCCGTCTTTGGCCATGGCAGTTACCAGGGGCGTTTCAATAATTTTTGGATTAACCGACATCCGAACCGCCTCAAGTACATCCCGGCCGGCCAGATCAATGGCCACTGCCCGGTTAAACGCCAGTTCGATGTTGGCCTTGTCAGCGGCAATAAGCGCCTGGACCACCCGGCTGACATTACCGCCTGCAAGATAATGAGATTCCAGGCTGTCTGTGGGGATTTGAATTCCAGCTTTGACGGCCATGATTTTTGACTCAACAATCAGCTTTGCCGGAACCTTTCGAAGCCGCATGAAAATGATATTGGCTAACCCGACCTTTGCACCGGACACCAATGCCTGTAACCACAGCTGTAAATACGAAAGGATAAAAACGAACACCACCAGGCCGATAACACCGGCGACAATTAATAAAATAAATGTAAATTCCATTTGATTCTCCTGTTATTTGGTTTTTTCAACAATAATCCGATTACCGGTTACGCCTGTGACCACAACAGGTGTTCCCGCGTCAATATATTCTCCATCGGTTACCACATCCAGTCGTTGTTCATTAATCTGCGCCATGCCTGCCGGCCGAAGATCTGTAACCGATATTCCTTTCATGTGTATATAGGCATCAAGTCCCTGTCGTTGTGAAACCACCCCGGCCTGTTTTGATAACTCTTGTTGCAGTGCCAGCGGTGATTTGGCCAACACTTTCATCCCGAAAACGATCAAGATGGGAACCAATACCAGGTCCAGCCCGATAAACACCATTCCGGCCGCAGGAGAGATGGTTGTAAACACCACATACAAAGAATATGAAAACACTCCCAAAGCAATAAGGGCCAAAAGACCCAGTGAAGGAATAAATATTTCAGCAATAATCACCAGGAAGCCAATGCTTTGCAGTATAACAGGAAAAAAATAGGATTTCATCACAGCACCTTTATATTTCTGTATTTTCAGGAATAACAATCACCCGATTGGATTCAATTTTCACAACCCTTATGCGTTGTTCAGGATCAATAAACTCACCTTGGGTTATAGCATCAATCTTTTGATTATTAATCACAACTTTCCCTGAAGGATGAAGCGCAGTAAGGGCCACTCCAGTATCTCCAGGTGCCAGGATCAAACCTGTGGGACCATCCACATGGGACAAAGCAAGAGTGGCATCCAGATAAGGTCCTTTTACCAGTTTTGAAACCTGTGGCAATACAAACCGGATCATGAACAAGGAGATTAAAAAAGCCGCAATGAATGCACCCATCACATAAGCCAGGTTGGATATCAACAACCGGCCTTCCCAGGGGAAAGACGGATCTGGAACGACAAACCCCTGAAAGGATAACACAAGGCCTGCGGCAATGACAAAAAGACCCGTAATACCGGCCACGCCAAACCCCGGCAGAACAAAGACCTCCACCCCGAGCAAAAGCGCACCGATTAAAAGCAAAAGAAATTCTGTATGGTCGGCAAGCCCCACAAGGTATTGATTAAAAAAGACCAGCCCAAGACAGAGAATACCGGCAATGCCGGGGAAGCCAAACCCAGGCGACTTAATTTCCGTATAAATCGCCCCAATCCCCAGGAGCATTAAAACGGGTAATAAAGGTTGTAAAAACCTGACAAAAGTTTCAGACCAGGATGCTTCCATGGTAATAACATCAACCGATTCATAGCCCAACAAGGCATATATATCCTCTAATTTGTCAACACTCTTTTGAGAAAAGCCCAATTCAAAGGCCTCTGCATCATCCATGGTCAACAGCTCTCCTTTGGCCACAATGGTTTTTTTTGAAGATATTGTTTTTTGCTGGGTCTTGGTCAAATCATCATAGGCTTTTTTATCCAAAAATTGTTTTTTTCCTCCCATTTCCACCTGATAAACTTCCATCTCCATGGTAACCATGGATTCTGCCAAAACCACAGGATAATTATTTTTCTTTGCCAGGGCTCGAAACCTTGCTCTCAAAACCGTCTGGATCTTTTCACCAGCCATTTGCTGACCCTCTTTGGTCTGGATAATGGGGGCACAATCTCCGATTATTGTATTTTTCTTCATAAATAATAAATCAGAAGACAGTGCAATCAAAGCGCCTGCGGAAATAGCCCTTTTTTCAACAAAAGCGATGGTCTTAACTTTTGAAATATTGGAAATGGCATCCACGATATCCAGGGCTGCATCCACCCGGCCGCCAAAGGTATCCATTTTAAACACAATCACAGCATCAGCTCGATTGGTTGCCTGGCCTGCTGCCTCATCTTCTATCTGGCTTAACACCCGCTTGATGTAAGCAGCCATTCCCGGTTCCACTGTCCCTGAAACAGGAATTATATAAACTTTTTGCTTGTCTGAACCAGTAAAGCCTGAACTGACACAAAAAACAAACATCCCGGCAATCAGGATGAAACTTAAATTTTTTAAAGATTTCATGTGTGTTTTCCTTATTGAATAAAGGAGCCTGTACCCATACAAATAGATAATTTTTGGGTTAAGGTCAAGAAGGCTTTGGAAACCAGGGCGTAAAATACTTACTTGACAAGTGCCTCTTTCATTAAAATAGTTCGTTAAGGTATTAAACAATTGAACCAGAATAAAAACAGAGCTGATTCACTAGGGAAAAATGACCTGATTATGCCAAATGAAAATTCAGATAACAAAGCTGACCGCTTACAAAAACAAATCACATCACTCAAACAGGAATTGGAGATGGTTAAAAAACAATTGGAATCCAAGCATGACGCTTGCCTCCTTTTGAGTGAAGAAAAATTTAAAAAGATCAGTGCGCTTGCCAATGATGCCATCATCCAGATGAATGACAAGGGCCGGATCATTTTCTGGAACAATGCAGCAAAAAAGATTTTCGGATACACATGGGAAGAGGTTGAGGGAAAAGACCTTCACCAGCTTTTGGTCCCACCCAGGTATATGCCCCCTTTCATGAAAGGATTTAAACAGTTCAAACTGAATGGGCAGGGCCCTGTCATGGGAAAAACCATTGAATTGTCTGCCTTAAGAAAAAATGGGTCTGAATTTGAAATAGAATTATCCTTGTCATCCTATCAAGAAGAGAATAGATGGAACTCTGTGGGGATCGTGCGGGATATATCTAATAGAAAACAAAACGAACGAGAAAGAGATCAACTGATCAGCAATCTGAAAAAGGCATTGGATGAAATAAAAACCTTAAGAGGAATTGTTCCCATCTGTGCCGGCTGCAAAAAAATCAGGGATGACAAAGGGTTTTGGAAGCATGTTGAAACCTATGTCCAGGAGCATTCCCATGCTCAATTCAGCCATGGTATCTGTCCGGATTGTCAAAAAGAACTTTATCCTGATTTTTCAAAATGATTTAACCCTCAATTCATAGTTAAATCCACCTTGCTTTTTTTTTTCAAACACGCTAATTTTTAAGCTTAATCATGAAATGCAGGAACCCAAACTTTCGACTTAAACAGGACCTGAGCCCTTAATGATACGATTGATGATACTGCTTCCTAGATTGCACCACAATTTCAGCCGGCATTTAAGACCTGTTCTGATCCTGGCTGTTTGCTTTGTCACCCTGTTTTTTTTGGCCGGATGTTCAATGATCATGTCATCGGCCACATCTGACATGATGACCCATCTGTCGGCCACCATTTCAAACAATGACGATCTCGATCTTGTGGAAAACGGCGCACCCGCTTATCTGTTAATGATTGACAGCCTGATTTCCAAAGATCCGAACAATGAAAAAATGCTTTACACAGCAGCAAATCTATACTCTTCCTATGCTGATCTTTTTGTAAAAGATGACCTCAGGTCAAAAAAAATGGCCGACAAAGCATTGAAGTATGCCAATAAAGCCCTGTGTCTGTCTAAAAAAGAAGCCTGCGATCTAAAATCAAACTCCTATGAAGATTTTCAATCCATTATTTCAAAAATACAGAAAAATCAAGTCCCAGCCCTTTTTGCCATGGGCAATGCCTGGGCCAGATGGATAATGGTGAATAAAAATGATTTTAATGCCATTGCCGATCTTTCTCGTATCGAACTGATCATGAAACGTGTGATTGAATTGGATGAATCTTACCAGGATGGGGCAGCTTATCTCTATCTTGGAACGCTTTCATCCCTTCTGCCACCGGCCTTGGGCGGCAAACCGGAAAATGGAAAAACTTTTTTTGAAAAAGCGCTAATTATTTCCCAGGGAAAGAACCTGATGGTCAAGGTGATGTATGCCAAATTTTATGCAAGACTGATGTTTGACAGAACGCTTCATGACCGACTGCTAAAAGAGGTATCCCAAGCTGATCCCTATGTCCCCGGATATACCCTGATCAATACCTGGGCCAAAAAACAGGCTAATATATTAAGTTTGAGTGCAGATGAATACTTTTAAAATAAGGTTGACGCAAATATGCCCCTTTGTATAAAAAATATCAGACAAATGTTCCTGATTCTTATTTTCTTGACTGCAACCGATACAGCCTGGGCTGTTAATCTAAAAATTGCCACCTTGTCACCCCAAGGCTCCATGTGGATGGTAAAAATGCAGGAGGGTGCCGAAGAAGTCGTCCAAAAAACCAATAACCGAGTGACATTCAAATTCTACCCCGGCGGTGTAATGGGAGAGGACGAAACGGTTCTAAAATTAATCCGCGCAGGTCAATTGCATGGTGGTGCAATGGTCGGTGGAAGCCTGGCGCGATTTTTCCCAGCCAACCAGATCTATGCCCAGCCCTTAAAATTTTCGCAGATCGAAGAAGTCGATTATGTTAGAAAGTATATGGATCAATATATTGAAAATGGACACAATGAAAATGGTTTTGTTACCTTTGGCCTCATGGGGGCCGGGTTTGCATATATCATGTCACAAAACCCTGTTGAAACAGTGGAAGATTTAAGAACCCAGAAAGTATGGGTCCTGCCGGATAATAAAAGCAGTCAGGAGTCACTTCAAGCTTTTGGTGTTACTCCCATTCCACTCTCTCTTTCAGATGTATTAACCGGTCTTCAAACAGGTTTGATTAATACCGTGGCCACCTCCCCTGTGGGAGCGATCACGCTGCAATGGCATGACCAGATTAAATATGTTACCAATCTTCCTCTTATCTATATTTATGGCGTTCTGGCCGTGGACAAAAAAAGATTTCAAAAAATTTCAAAAGAAGACCGCCAGATCGTTCATCAAGTAATGACCGAAGCGTGCAGGCAGATTGACATAAAGAACCGGCAGGATAATATCAAAGCCACTGAAACATTAAAAAAGAGGGGAATCACTTTTATTTCCCCCTCAAAAAAAGCCCTGACAGACTGGCTTGAACTTGGAAAACAGGCCTCCCAAAGAATGGTTGAATCCGGAGCGCTTCCCAAGGATGTTGTGGAACAACTGGATAACCTTTTAGCCAATTTTCATTCAAACCAATAAACACGATCATGACCTTTCACAAAACAGGCTTTTTTCGGCAAGTCATCCTTTCGCTGCAACAAATAGAAGACTATATTCTTTCAGGATTGTTATTGGTAATGATTGTTGTAGCTGTGGCGCAGATTTTTTTAAGAAACCTGTTTGATTCAGGCATTTTATGGGGTGATGAACTGGTCCGGGTGCTGGTTTTATGGATCGGCCTGATCGGTGCCATGATTGCCAGTCGAAACAATCACCATATCAGCATTGATGTCATATCCCGATATCTCCCGGAACAGACAAAAAAGGTGACAACCTTTATAACCTCTGTTTTTACTGCATTGATCTGTGGCATAATGTCCTGGTTCAGCCTCAACTTTGTCCTCCTAGAAAAACAAGATGGTCTTATTGCCTTTGCCGCTATTCCCGCCTGGGTTTGTGAGAGCATTATCCCCGTATCTTTTGCCATCATCTGTCTTCGGTATTTGATCTTATCTTTCACCCTTTTGAACCATTTGATTAAACCATCCACTCCATGATAGTTGTATTAATAATCATACTCATCATTCTGGCCCTCCTGGGCACGCCGCTTTTTTGTATCATCATTGCTGCTGCCATGACCGGTTTTTACTTCAGCGACATTGACCTTTCTGTCATGGCCATTTCGCTTTATAGAATTGCAGACACCCCCATATTACTGGCATTGCCATTGTTTACCTTTGCCGGCTATCTCCTTTCGGAAAGCAACACCTCCCAACGTCTTGTCCGGCTGACCCAGGCCTTTTTCGGATGGATGCCCGGCGGACTTGCCATTGTTGCCTTTATTGTCTGCGCGCTTTTTACCGCCTTTACCGGCGCTTCCGGAGTGACCATTGTGGCCATGGGCGCATTGCTCTATCCTGCGCTGAAACAAGCCGGGTATAATGAAAATTTCAGCTTAGGCCTGGTCACCACTTCGGGCAGCCTTGGACTTTTGCTACCCCCCTCTCTTCCTTTAATTCTCTATGGGATTATTGCCCAGCAGATGAGTTCAGGACAAGATATATCCATTGAACATTTATTTATCGCCGGAATCCTGCCTGCACTGTTAATGATCATTCTTCTTTCATTGTGGAGCATCTGGGCCAACCGAAAACTGCCTGTTCCCTTAATTTGTTTTTCATTTAAAAACCTTTTTGCTGCGATCAGAGAATCCATCTGGGAAATTCCTCTGCCCTTCTTTATCTTCATTGGTATTTATTCAGGTTATTTTGCCGTTTCTGAAGCAGCGGCCGTAACAACCATGTACGTATTGATTGTGGAGGTTTTGATTTACAAAGAAATCCCTTTTACCAAATTATCCGCCATCATCAAAGAATCCATGGTTATGGTGGGCGGTATTCTTTTAATTTTAGGTGTTTCTCTGGCATTTACCAATTTTCTGATTGATGCTGAAATACCCATGAAATTGTTTGAGCTCTGCCAGAAATTTGTGACCAGCAAAATCGTCTTTTTAATCCTGTTAAATATTTTCTTATTAATACTTGGGGCCATGCTGGATATCTTTTCAGCCATTATCATTATGGTCCCCTTGATTCTGCCGGTTGCTCTTGAATACGGAATTGATCCGATTCATCTGGGCATTATCTTTCTTGCCAATATGCAGATCGGATATTTCACCCCGCCGGTTGGCATGAACCTGTTTATTGCAAGCTACAGGTTTAACAAACCCATTGTCGATATCTACCGGGCATCCATCCCGTTTATGCTGGTCCTTTTACTGGCCGTATTGATCATCACTTATTGGCCATGGCTAAGCCTGGTCTTGATCTCCTAACCCAGAACCTAACCTAAAAATTGGTCATATAAATTTGTCACTTGTCTTCTGTTTTCTTTAAATAAATCCTCTGAGATTTCAAGCGTTTTTTCCTGAAGGTTGAGATGGTGTATGGCCTGGCGCATAACAATATATGCCTTTTGAAGCTGCTCGCTTTGTTGTGCACTTATAAGACCTTGGACATCAAGACTTTCCAACAATCGTATATTGTCTGTCCAAGCCGTGATATCCGGGTTGGCCCAGGCATGTTTTAAAATCAGATATTGAACCAGGAATTCAATGTCCACGATGCCCCCTTTTGACTGCTTTAAATCAACCTGCCCTTTGGCAGCCTTTAGGTGCTGAGCCCGCATTTTTTCCCGCATTTCGCAAACTTCTTTTTTAAGGATCAATGGATCTCTTTTCTTTGTAAGAAGATTTTTTCTGATCTTTTCAAACTGTGAACAAACCGTACGATCACCGGCAACGGGTCTGGCACGAATTAATGCCTGATGCTCCCATGTCCATGCCTCATTTTCCATATAGGCTTCAAATGAATCAATATGAGAGACGATCATGCCTGCGGCGCCACCGGGCCGCAGCCGCATATCTGCTCCATACAAGGTGCCGGCCGGTGTATGAACCGTCAAGGCATGGATGATCCGCTGGCCTAAATTTGAATAAAAACGGGTGGTATCAATACTCTTGTTTGTCCCCTGGGTTGGCTTTGATCCCCCTTTGTGCAAAAAAACAATGTCAATATCTGATTTGTATCCCATTTCAAACCCACCCACTTTTCCATAGGCCACAATGGCAAACCCGCAATTTTCAATTCCTTGCCTATATAATTCTGGTCCAGATACTCCCTGACCAGATAGTTCGTGGTCGGATAACTCCTCAGGAAATCCATATTTTATTGTCACAATATCCCAGGCAATACAAAGAACCTGAGTGAGAACTATTTCTGCAATATAGGTTAAATGATCACTGACTTTCATCAAAGGATAATTCCCGCTGATATCTGCCGCAGCTACCCGCAGCATATTGACCTGGCGGAACACACACAACTCTTCGAGTAAAAATTCAAGGTCTTTGGATGTGATACCCGACATTCGATCGGCCATTTCTTGTTCAAGGGCCTCTTTACCTGGAGGAGAATACAAAGTGGCCGGCTGCATCAATTCATCCAACAATGCGGGATGACCTGAAAGAAAGGTAATGATCCACCCACTTTTGTGTGCAAGGGTGATCAAGGTATCCAGGGCACTTGTGTTTTCTATAAGCAGTGACAAATAGCAGGTTCTTCTTTCAATGGTAATAATCAGATCGATTAATTTGACCAGTATTTCATCCGGGCTGGTCTGTTCGCCAATCTTTTTGACCAAAAGAGGAATCAACCTGGCCAGTTTTTTTTGTCCATTAGGGGTCAGCTGCTTGGTATTTGGATGACTCTCAAATGACCGTAAAATTTCCAGCACTTTACCCGGTTCTTTAAAATTGCCGATATCAATTGTTTCAGCCGCAAACTGGGGGTCATTGATATTGATCCATAATTCTTTAAGGGCTTCCAGTACTTTATCAGATTTTTCCTTTTCATCTATCAATAGCAGCTGGTTGAAGTGATAATGGACCCGATCCATATGAGCGTCCAGAGCATTGACAAAATCATTCCAGGAATCATAACCCATGGAAATCGATAAAACTGCTCTATGTTCTTTTTTTTGTGGAATATCATGGGTTTGACAATCCCCATAGGCCTGGAGCCTGTTTTCGACTTGTCGCAAAAAAACATAGGCCTGCTTTAAATCGTTTTTCGTTGTTTCATCAACGCACCGGTGGATCTGCAATAAATCCAGCACCTTTAATATTTTTAGTTCCTGAAGTTTGGGTTCAACCCCACCTCTGATTAATTGAAACAACTGACCAAAAAATTCAATTTCCCGAATACCACCGGCTCCCAGCTTGATATTATTCTTTAATTTTTTATTTTTAACCTGGCGGGCTATTCTGTGTTTCATCTCCCTGAAAGAATCAAAAGAACCATAATCAAAATACCGCCTGTAAATAAATGAATTTAAATTTTTCAATACCCTGAAACCCGCTTCAATATCACCGGCAACAGGTCTTGCCTTGATCATGGCATATCTTTCCCATTCCCGCCCCTGGGCCTGATAATATTCTTCAAACGCGGCTTTACTCATCACCAGAGGCCCTCCGTCACCAAATGGCCTGAGTCGTGTATCTATCCGATAAAAATTGGTTTCATGGGATCCTGGTGAAAAAAACTTTAAAAACTTGCGACAGACTTTAGTAAAAAATTCACCATTGGTAATAGATTGATCTCCATTGGTATCTCCGTCTTTTGGATAAACAAAGATCAGATCAATGTCTGAAGAAAAATTTAATTCCCGGGCACCGAGTTTACCCATAGCCAGTACAATAATACCCTGGGCGTTCCCGTCACGGTCCAGGGGCAGACCATGGGTCATACTCACCTGGTCATAAATACTATTAATGGTGGTTTGAACAATGGCATCTGCAAGGCAGGAAAGGTCTTCCAATGTTTCTTCAAGCCCCGCCTTGCCGGTCAGGTCCCGCCAGGCAATACGGATGGTTTCATAAGATTTGACCTGCAATAACATGGTTTTGATTTCATTGACATGGGTGAGACCGGCCAGTCTGGATTTTATTTTTTTTTCATAGGCAACGGAAGAATAGGTGTTAAACAAATCTTTTGAATCAATCAAATCCTTTAAAAAAGCAGGATTTCTGTTGATGCTGGATGCAATATATTCACTGAAAAAAACAGCCTTGATTAAATCAGCTTCAAGATCTGTTCCCAGTTTAAGGCCTGTTTTAATATCAATAGAAATGCCCTGGGATTTAAGACTTTCAAAAATGGTATCCAGACGATTCTCTATGGTTCTGATATGCTCTGATTCAAGATTAGGAAAAACAAGGTCGATTTTTTTTGAGTCCATTGGCCAGCCTAAGTTTATAGGTTAAAAAATCTATCATATGATTGGCCCACAATTTTATCAAGATTGATTATATCAAGCAACAATCCGTTCCTGGCTGGTGAAAAATGACAAAGCAATTACATAGTGATCTTTGAACCCGACACTGCTGTCTTTAGAAATATATTTAATCCGGGTCTGCTTTAATTCTGCGGGTCTTGATTTATCAGTAGAATAATACCGCATATCAAGAATATCTCCTTCTTTAATATTTTCCAGGGCCATAGAGCCTTCCTTGACAACGACATACATAGACTCGGTCTGACTCTTTCGAAGTTTGAACTGGTACATAATTTTGGTCTGGTTGAGTTGAAATTCTGCACTGTAATAGTCTTCTGACTCGTTTTCATCTGGCCTTGCCGGTATAATATTCATTTTTCCCTCTTTTGTGTATCTGTTGTTATTATCCATGATAATGAACCTTTTCTATTCAAGACCTTACATTTTTTATGCCAAAATATACTCCCCGAAATAACCTGCTGATATTAAAGTCTTTTTTATCAAACATGCGAATATGATCTTTGTTCTCTGGCAAGCCATGCTTTTATTTCATCAAGCACGCGATATTTAACACCCCGCCAGCAAACACGGCTGGATACATGACAGCAGATTGTTATAATCAGCCATAACAACCATGTATACAAAAACATGATGGCCGTCACTATAATCAGCAACAAGTAACTTGCCAAAATTACATGGTTTGTGCTATTTAAGTAGGTTCGAATTGTAAAGCAATTGCAACTGGGTAGAATCATCCAGGCAAAACCCGGATTATCCGGGGATTATCCAAAGCTTGCCCGGATAAGTGATATCAATATTATGGCGAACAGGTGTAAATATTTATGAAAGCATTATTAGCCCTTGAAGACGGAAGGATTTTTCCCTGCAGGAGCTTTACAGGCTCTGGAGAAATAACAGGGGAAATCGTTTTCAATACAAGCATGACCGGATACCAGGAAATTCTGACCGACCCGTCTTATTATGGTCAAATGGTCACCATGACCTGCCCTTTGATCGGAAATTATGGTGTCTGCCCCGAGGATATAGAATCAGACAAAATTCAAGTATCCGCCTTTATTGTAAAAGAATACCAGGATTTTCCCAGCAATTTCAGATCAACCGGAACCCTTGCCGATTATCTTATGAAAAGTCATATTCTGGGAATTGAAGACCTGGACACACGTGCCCTGACCCGGCATATTCGAAAGTCCGGCGCCATGAGGGCCATTATCTCAACATCAGACTTTGATCCGGATTCCCTGGTTAAAAAAGCCAAACAAAGCCCGTCCATGCAGGGCAGCGATCTTGTGACAAACGTCACCACAAAACTTCCCTATTTCTGGAGCAACAACCAGCCGGATCATATCCCGAAAAGCCAATTGAATGACCCATCTGTCTGGCGGCATAAGGGTACAAAGCATTCAGTTGTTGCCCTTGATTTTGGTATTAAATACAATATCATCCGCTGTCTGGAAGCGGTTGGGTGTGAAGTGCTTGTGGTTCCTGCAAAAACAGATGCAGCCACCATTAAGGGCTTGAACCCGGACGGACTCTTTTTATCCAATGGCCCGGGAGATCCGGAACCTGTGACCTATGCCGTAGAAACTATTAAGTCGCTTTTAGGATCAATACCTATCTTTGGTATCTGCCTTGGCATGCAGCTTTTAGGCATTGCCATGGGCGGGAAAACAATGAAAATCAAGTTTGGACACAGGGGTGGAAACCAACCGGTTAAAAACCTGGCCACCAACAAGGTTGAAATTACCTCCCAGAACCATGGTTTTGCTGTGGATTTAAATACCATTGGAAAAAACGATTCTATCATGACCCATATAAATCTGAACGAAGATTCCCTTGAGGGTCTTAAAAATGATAAAATCAAGGCCTTTGCCGTGCAGTATCATCCAGAAGCATCCCCTGGTCCCCATGATGCGGCCTATCTTTTTAACCAGTTTGCAAAAGTGATTGAAAATGCCAAAGCGTGAAGATATAAAAAAAATTCTGATCATCGGAGCCGGCCCTATTATTATCAGCCAGGCCTGTGAGTTTGACTATTCAGGCACCCAGGCCTGTAAAGCTCTTAAAGAGGAAGGATTTGAAGTTATTTTAATCAATTCAAATCCTGCCACCATCATGACTGATCCTGAAACAGCTGACCGGATCTATATTGAACCGGTTACTGCCCAAACTATTTGTAAGGTGATTGAAAAAGAGCGGCCCGATGCTCTCCTGCCCACCATGGGAGGCCAGACCGCTTTAAACACTGCCATTGAAGCGGCTAAAACAGGCATCCTTGAAAAATATAATGTAAAAATGATTGGTGCATCCATTGAGTCGATTAATAAGGCGGAAGACCGTGAACTCTTCCGGAATGCCATGAATAAAATCGGCCTGCGGATCCCCAGAAGCGGGTTTGCCACTAATCTTCAGGAAGTCGAAACCGTTTCCGAAGAGATTGGCTTCCCCATCATTGTGCGACCCAGCTTTACCCTTGGCGGCACCGGAGGGGGTGTTGCCTATAACCTGGAAGAACTTAAGCACCTGTCAAAAGCCGGGCTTGATGCCAGTCTCATTACCCAGGTAATGCTGGAAGAATCCGTTATTGGCTGGAAAGAGTATGAACTTGAAGTCATGAGAGACCATGCAGACAATGTCGTTATTATCTGCTCCATTGAAAACGTGGATGCCATGGGTGTTCATACCGGAGATTCCATTACCGTTGCCCCGGCTCAGACCCTTTCTGACAAAGAATATCAGAAACTTCGGGATGCCTCTATTGCCATCATGCGTGAAATTGGCGTGGATACTGGTGGATCAAACGTTCAATTTGCCATAAACCCTGTTGACGGGGAAATGATTGTTGTTGAAATGAACCCGAGAGTGTCTCGAAGTTCTGCCCTTGCTTCCAAGGCCACAGGATTTCCCATTGCAAAAATTGCAGCCAAACTGGCTGTGGGATACACTCTGGATGAGATCCCCAATGATATCACCGGTGAAACCATGGCCTGTTTTGAACCATCCATTGATTATTGTGTGGTAAAAATCCCCAGGTGGACCTTTGAAAAATTCCCGGAAGCCGAGGATGTTCTGTCCACAGCAATGAAATCTGTTGGGGAAACCATGTCCATTGGCCGAACCTTTAAAGAAGCCCTACAAAAAGGGTTGCGCTCTCTTGAAATCGGCAGAGCAGGATTCGGAGCAGATGGAAAAGATCCTGCTCCCGGAAGTGTGGCCGGCAATAAGCTGGAATACAAATTATCCACTCCTAATTCCCAACGGCTCTTTTATATTAAATATGCCCTTGAACATGGCATGCCCATAACCATGATTTATGAATTGACCGGTATTGACCCCTGGTTCCTCAACCAGATGAAGCAGATTGTGGATCTTGAAAAACAAATAGCCCTTGCTGGAAAAGATCTTCCCCGAGACCTTTTCGAAAAAGCCAAAAAATTCGGATTCTCTGATGTGCAACTGGCCCACCTGACCCACCTGACCGACAGGCAGATCGAGCAGAAGAGAAAAGATCTTGGTATTATCCCGGTCTATAAACTGGTAGACACCTGTGCCGCAGAATTTACAGCGGTTACGCCGTATTATTATTCCACCTATGAAGCCGAGTGTGAAGCCAGGATATCTGACAATAAAAAAGTGATCATTTTAGGTGGCGGTCCCAACAGGATCGGCCAGGGTATTGAATTTGACTACTGCTGTGTTCATGCCTCTTTTGCCTTAAGAGAAGAAGGGGTTGAATCCATCATGGTCAACTCCAACCCGGAAACCGTTTCCACAGACTATGATACCTCTGACAAGCTCTATTTTGAGCCGTTAACCCGGGAAGATGTTCTCCATATTGTTGAAAAGGAAAAACCCTTTGGAGTTATTGTCCAATTCGGTGGGCAAACCCCGTTAAATCTGGCATCAGACCTTCAAAAAGCGGGTGTGCCCATCATTGGAACCAGCCCGGAAAGTATTGACCGGGCAGAAGATCGCGATCTTTTCCAGGAGCTGATCAATAAACTGGGCCTGCGGCAACCGGAAAACGGAATTGCCACAAGTTACCAGGAGGCCAAAACCGTTGCCAGGGAAATTGGATATCCGGTCATGGTTCGCCCCTCTTTTGTCCTGGGTGGCCGTGCCATGAAAATTGTCTATGATGAAAGCGATCTTGAAGAATTCTTTAATTTAGCGATTCAGGCCTCGCCTGACAAACCGGTCCTTATCGACAAATTTCTTGAAGAAGCCTATGAGTTGGATGTGGATGCCATTTCCGATGGAGAAACAACAATTATCGGCGGCATGATGGAACATATTGAAGAGGCCGGCATTCATTCCGGGGACTCTGCCTGTGTATTGCCGCCATACTCAATTAAAGCAGAACACATTGAAGAAATGACCCATGCGGCCCAGGCCATTGCAAAAGAGTTGCAGGTCAAGGGCTTGATGAATATTCAATTTGGCATCATGAATGACACGGTTTATATCATTGAAGTCAACCCGAGAGCCTCAAGAACCATTCCCTTTGTCTCTAAAGCCATTGGGGTCCCGCTGGCAAAACTGGCCACCAAGGTCATGCTGGGCAAAACCCTGAAAGAACTGGGATTTACCAGACAAATCATCCCGCCGTATTATTGTGTTAAAGAAGCGGTTATGCCCTTTGACCGATTTGAAAATGTAGATCCTGTGCTGGGACCTGAAATGAAATCCACGGGCGAAGTCATGGGCATTGACAAAGACCTGGGCGCTGCCGTGGCCAAAGCTCAGTTGGCAGCCGGCCAAAAGCTTCCCACAGAAGGCACCGTCTTTATCAGTGTTCAGGATAAAGATAAAAAAGCCGCGCTGCCGGTTGCCAGAAACTTTCATGAAATGGGATTTACCATCATGGCCACAAAAGGAACAGCTCAATTTCTTGAAGAAAATGATGTGCCTGCAAAAATGGTAAAAAAAGTCTCAGCAGGAAGACCCCATGTTGTGGACGCAGTAACCAACAATGAAATCCAATTGATTTTAAATACCGGCGCATCCAGCCAGACCAAACAGGATGGCTATGAAATCAGACGAGCTGCCATTAAATATAAAATCCCCTATGCCACAACCACAGACGGAACAAATGCCATTTGTAAAGCTATCCAGGCCCTTAAAAAAGAAGGCCTCAGTGTCAAACCCATCCAGGACTATCATCAGGAAATTGAAAATGCATAATCATATATTAGCCAGCAGTGAAAAACCCAAAGACGAGTGCGGCGTATTCGGGCTGTATAAACATCCGGAAGCTGCAAAAATAACCTATTTTGGCCTCTATGCCCTTCAGCATCGGGGACAGGAAAGTGCCGGTATATCAGTCAATCGTGGAGAAAACGATAAAATTTTTTCCCATAAAGGCATGGGGCTTGTTCCGGAAATCTTTAACATACAAGATTTGGAAAGAATTGAAGGTGGCTCTGCCATCGGCCATGTCCGCTATTCCACCACAGGAGATTCAGTTCTGGCCAATGCCCAGCCGTTTACGGTCAATCACCGGCATCGATCCTATGCGCTTGCTCACAATGGAAATCTTGTCAATGCACACATCTTAAGAAAAGAACTTGAGGAACAAGGATCCATCTTCCAGACCACCATGGACTCCGAGGTTTTTTTACACATGTTTATCAAAAACCTGAAAAGTGGAGATTATGAAAATGCCATTTTAAAGGCCGTGTCAAAAATAGAAGGGGCCTATTCCATGATTCTTCTGACCTGTAAAGGTGAAATTATCGGCATGAAGGACCCCAACGGCTTCAGACCCCTGGCCCTTGGAAAGCTGAACGGTCATTATGTTCTGGCATCTGAAACCTGTGCCTTTGACCTTGTCCAGGCTGAGTTTGTCAGAGAGCTGGATCCCGGAGAAATTGTTATTATCAATGAAGACGGAATCAAAAGCATCAGACATCCGAAGGCTGCCAAACATAAATCTTTGTGCATTTTTGAATATATTTATTTTTCAAGACCCGACTCCACCATTGACGGCAAGAATGTCTATCAGATGAGAAAAGCGCACGGAAAAAAACTGGCCAAAGAAGCCCCTGTGGAAGCCGATCTGGTCATGCCTTTTCCAGATTCAGGGAATTATGCCGCCATTGGGTATGCAGAAGAATCAGGCATTCCTTTTGAGATGGGTATGATTCGAAATCATTATGTGGGCCGAAGCTTTATCCAGCCCACCCAGTCCATGCGGGACTTTACTGTCCGTGTAAAGCTTAATCCGGTCAGAGAACTGATCAAGGGCAAGGACATTATCATTATTGAGGACTCCATCATACGGGGGACTACGGCCAAAACACGGGTTAAAGCCTTGCGTGAACTGGGGGTAAAAAAGGTGCATATGCGCATTTCCTGCCCGCCCCATAGATTTCCCTGCTATTACGGGATTGATTTTTCTTCCAAGGGCGAATTGATTGCAGCCCAGATGTCAGTTGACCAGTTAAAAGATTATCTGGGGCTTGATTCTCTGCATTACCTTTCCATTGAAGGAATGCTGGAAGCCTCGGGCGTTGAAAATCCGGAACAAAACTTTTGCAAAGCCTGCTTTGATGGATCATATCCGGTTCCCTTTGATCCTGATTTTACCAAGCAGTGTATGGGATAAAATGCAAAGACAGACCGTTGCTTTTTCAAAGAATTCCTGTAATCTTTTTTTCCATGTTTTAACAAAGTGCAATCTTTCCTGCACCCACTGCTACATTAATCCGGATCAACACGGCAGTCAGATTCTTGATCTTGCAACCATCCGAAACTGGCTCACTATATTTAAAGACAAGGCCCGGCAGACCAACCTGGTATTGTTAGGCGGTGAGCCCACGCTTCATCCTGACTTGAGTCTTGTGGTCAAGACAGCCAGGCAGATGGAGTTCAAATCAATTACCATTGATACTAATGGGTATCTTTTCCATAACATTCTAGACAAAATAAAACCTAATGACATTGACTTTCTCTCCTTTTCTCTGGATGGCGCCACTCGCAATACCAATGATGCTATCAGGGGAGACGGCTGTTATGATGCAGTTTTAAAAGGATTGGGTCAGGCGGTTGCCAAAGACTTTACCTGCTCCATGATCTATACAGTGTCTGATAAAAACATCCATGAACTTGAACTCATGCCGAATATTATAAAAGGCCTTGGCATCAAACACTTTTTTATCCAGGTTATCGGCATGAGAGGAGAGTCTTCAAAGATAACAGGCAATCTTCAGGTATCTAAAGAGACCTGGCTGAGCACCATTCCAAAAGTAGCACAAATCATCGCGAATCTTGGAATTGCAGTGACATACCCTAAAGTATTTTTAAATAAAAACGAATCATTTGAATGTGCCGGCAATGTGGCAGACAATTATT
The DNA here is from genome assembly GCA_043826275.1 of Pseudomonadota bacterium. Taxonomy (GTDB): domain Bacteria; phylum Desulfobacterota; class Desulfobacteria; order Desulfobacterales; family Desulfobacteraceae; genus Desulfobacula. The sequence goes on along the minus strand of JBDRQO010000003.1, from coordinate 39,705 downwards.
TTATATTCCCCAATGGCCGGGTATACCAGTGTCCCATCTGCGAAGACTTTGCCCTGCATTCCTATGAAATACAAGAAAATCGACTGGTTGGGACACCCAAAATCAATGAACAGGATTTGTTCAAATTAGATATTTTAGAAGGTTGTGTCATGAACAAAATGATCCAGCCGGAAAACCTGTCCTACGATAACAACGGCCATCCTGTATACCAGATAGCCTGCTGCATGCTTAAACAGGAAATTTCAATATAGCGAACTGTTGAAAACGACTTGTTTCAAATATATATTGGTGACAGAATTGAACCTGATGATAACCCAAGGTCACGCATAAAGCTGGGCTTGGTAATCTGGCAAGATATCTCATTCATGCCTGTTTTGAGCGCTAAAGCTTCACTTCGTGCCAAAAAATTTATGAGGTCGACCCTTTAATATGCCCAAAATGTCAGGGTCAAATGAAAATTATCTCTATAATTGATGATTTTGATATCATAACCCAAAGCCACACGTAGAACAAATTTTAAAACATCTGAGGCTTTGGGATATCCGCAATCATGATCCCCCTGAGATGGAGGACATATTTTTCTCTGGTTTGTAAAAAAAATTTACTTATCCGTCCCGTTTACTTTGCTTATTTTATCCATACCAGCCACTTTTTCTCTGAATTTAGATTACATTATATGAACAAGAAATGCCAATATAAGCGATTCTTTCATATTAAACTTAATGTATAGAATTTAATCTTTCATCTATTGCTAAGGCCGTGAGCACAATACACATTTGAGCATATAAAACGACAATAAAAATTATCAGATATTTTAGAGATGAAGGATTAAATTTATTGAACTAAACCTAAAGAAGCGCGGTCGCAAAAGCGTATGCTCCGCTATGGGGATTGTAATGGTTTGGTTTTGGAGTGCTATATCTTTTTGTTTTTAAAAATCGTTTTTGGAGATTAATCACACTATATTTCCATGGTTTTTCAATATTGATGGTTGATTTTTAATCATTGTCTTTCTTATTTTAAACGCCATTGTCTGTTACAGGCGCAGCTATCCTTTTACGTTGATGCGCATAAATAAAGGTTTCAGATTCAAAATACTTTTAAACTATGATGTGTCTTTAAGGGTGGTTAAATTCAATCGTTCAAAAAATCCAGGGCCAGTTTGTTCCGGGATTTTAAGTATTTTATTCAGCTTTCCTTTTTTGCAGAAAGGACATGTTAAAATATCCAGGCCAGTTAAATCCAACATGAGTTCCTTCACGGATTTATTTGATAAATCATCAGGTATATTGTCCTGCCCCAAAATCTTTCGACATTTTAACAAGTTTCCTTTTTTGCAGCGGTTTGCCAGAAATCCACAATGACGAATCCGCATAAACTTTTTAGGTAGAGCATGGAGAAGAAAACGCCGGATAAATTCATTGGCATCAAGAGCCATGGTTTTTTTTGTATCATTATTTTTACGATCTTTATAAGAGAATGTAACTGTGTTGTTTTCCATGCCTAAGATCCGGTTGTTTGAGATAGCGACTCTGTGTGTGTATCGCCCCAAATACTCCAGCACCTGTTTAGGACCGCCAAAAGGCTGTTTTGAATAGACAACCCATTCTTTTGAGAATAATTGCTTTTTTAATTTTCTGAGCCCTGCATTTGTTCCAATATCAGCGATCTTGCCAGGGAAGATTAGATCATTATGTTGAAATGCTTCATCCATCAGTTCAATAAATTTACCCCGAAAAACCCTTGACAGGGCTTTAACGGGAAATAGATATTTCTTTTTAGAATGTATCCATCGCTCGCCGTCATTAGATAGATATCCTGCCGGTATCACACAGTGAAGATGAAAATGGTCCAAAAGTTTTTGATTCCAGGTGTGAAGAATTGCAGTAAATCCTATTTTACCACCCTCTTTGTACCTGGTTGTATTCTGGGCAAATTCTTTCAAAGTGGCTGTTACTGCCCTAAAGAAGATGTCCAGCATGATTTTTTTATTGTAAAGAATAATCAAATTGAGCTCATGCGGCAGGGTAAATACATTATGAAAATAAGAAACCCGAAGAAGCTCTGCCTGCCTTGCTTCAATCCATCTTGCTTTAGTAAGTGCCTGGCATTTAGGACAATGACGGTTACGGCAGGAATTGTAAGAATTTTGTTCTTTCCCGCAGGAATCACAGATCTCAATATGCCCTCCTAAAGTAGCCGTTCGGCAAACTACGATAGCGTTCATGATTTTGTAGTGTTCCAGAGGCATAGGATGTGATTCAATGTACGCTTTGCCATATTTGCAAACAATATCTGCCATCTCCGGTTTCTTTTCACCACGGCTGGAGTTAATTGTCTTTACCATCGGGCGCCTCCACAATTGAGGACTCATATCTATCAAGAGGACTTTTTATCTTTTTGAGACCATTTTGGGTAAGACGTAAATAAATCATGGTCGTTGAGATCGAGTTATGCCCCAGAAAAGTTTTTATTGAATACAAATCCACTCCGTCCTCAAGAAGGTGGGTTGCAAAGGAATGTCTCAACGAATGGATGCCTTTGCCAAGTTTAAGACCGGCTCTTTTCTTTGCTTTATTAAATATTTTCCATGCCATATTTTTGGTTAAGGGCTTGTGAGGATTGCCTGTAGGATAAAACAGATATTCTTTTGGATGATATCGCTTCCAATATACTTTTAACTCCTTTAGCAGCTTGTCAGACAACAAAGTATATCGGTCCTTGTTGCCTTTGCCCTGTTCAACCCTGATTAGTTTGCGACCTGATTCAATATGTATAGGTTTTAATGATACAAGTTCACTGACACGCAACCCGGCAGAATAGGCAGTAATAAGCATCATCCGATTTCTTAAGCTGTCTGTGGCATCAAAAAGTTTTATTAAATCAGGACGACTGAATATTGTAGGAAGTTTTCTTGTCTGTTTTCTTTTGGGAATTTTGAAATTGATATTTTTTTCTTTCAAGGTGGTTTTATAAAAAAAGTTCAATCCCGCTGCCATGCAGTTACAGCTTCCCCACACCAGCTTTTTTTCTTCCTGAAGATAAAGCAAATAACCATGCGCCTCTTCTTCACTGATGAGATCAGGAGAGCGGTGGTAATATCTTGCAAGGTCTTCAACTGCATAGATATAAAGTTTTTGGGTGCCAATGGCGAATCTACGAAGTTTCATGTCATTGATCATTTTTTGTCTTAACGGTGTCATGCTGGTTCTCCTCTTTTATGGATTAATAAAACATAGAGGAGATATCGGATATTATGATGTCATGCGAGATTTAAAAGAAAAATTGATCAGGTTGAATGTGTCGAAAATGATTGAAATGTTGGGCTTGGGCCACCGCGTAGCGGTTTAGTTCTATATAAAACATTGAAGCGGGCCCTACTGGCACTCTCTGGATACTTGGCAACCCGTTTATCATATATCTGCGTGGTTTTAATCTGAGAATGCCCAACAGTTTTTTGTACCGCCTCAATGGGACAATTGCACCCCTGATCCTGGAGAAATTTTTTGTTGGACATAATATCCTTTGAACAATTAATAAAATACTATTTTATTATGTCTAACAAAATACCTGACAAAAAATGGCTTTCTTCATGACGAAAAATGTAAGAAAACTTACCGACCATACAAAGAAAAACAAAAAATGAATCATTGATTTACAGTAAGATAGATAAAATCCTACTTTTTTGCCCCTTCACATCGTTTGGCACGCCAATTGCTTTTCTTTATAGTCCTGAGTCCAAAAAAACACAAACAATCTGAATGAGAAAGGAAAAAATATGCCAGCAAGCACTATTTTCGTCAATCACCCTGATGGGTCACCATGTAGGAGTGCTAAGGTCTCTTTGGGTTTTTTGGGAGGCCTCACGAAACATGGTTTTACAGACAACCGTGGGACGGTTACAATAGAGCATTCTTCGACCGGCACGGCTACGGTTTTTGTAAGAGGGATGGATTGTGGTAAATTTCATGCACCTGGAAGAACCAGTGTAACATGCAGATAATGGCAAGCTTCAATATTAGTATACTAACAAAAGGCCTGTTTTTTTTATTAAAGGGATATCAATATGTCTTGGATAAATGATTGTGTATATTGTTCGAATGAAGATGGCAACATATGTGAATATTTTAATGAAAACATTTATAACCCAGAAAACACCTATGATATTGAAAACGAAAATAATCGCGCGAGAAGAATGCAGAATAAGTGCCGTGGATTTAGACTTGATTATAATATGAAGAACTCCTGGGAAGAAACATTTAACCGTTAATACTCTTCTCTATAACAACTTGGCTTCAAATAAAGCATTATAATGAGTTTTTTAAACTTTTTGTAATCCTGATATTTTAAAGGAAAAACAAAAAAGGGTAATTGGGGAGAACAAAAGCAAATAGTTCAACAAGATGGTTGTCTGTAATGATTTTATACAATAAGTTCGTATGTTGATATAAATAACAACAGAGAAATTAACAGGTTCTTATGCAAAAAAATAAGAAAATCCTAAGTTTAGTAATAAAGACCATAATCCTGTTTTTATTCATTTCGCTATGTATTTTTCCTCCAGTGTTGGCATCAGTTAACAACAAGTCAGAAAAATTAAAACAACGCACCCAATTTTATTTAGAAGAGTTAACAAACGATAAAGAGGATGTTTTAGAAAACGATGATATAATTCAGAATGAAATTATAATATTACAAAATGAAAGGGTGGGGCCAACAATCAAACTTAATAAGTTTAGACCCCCTACAATAAAAGATTTTTCGAAAAAAACCTATAAAGAATTGAGACAAGAAGTATCATATTATTTTCCTGAATTAAAGGTAGAACTATCCCAAGATGAGATCGTATTGAAAGGAAAAAGGTTGTTAGCAAAAGAACAAGTTGTTTTCTTCAAAAAACTAAAAAAAACTTTTCGATCTGGAAAGAGCCTCAGTCACCTGACAGAAGAAGAAACAGTAAAAATTACAAAAGCTTTAATTAAACTTAAAGCGAACGGAATTATAAATGATCTTTTTTATGCTTTTGAAAAAAAATGGCTTTTTACCAGCAAGAGTGAAGTAGCAATGAAGCGTAGAAAGTATATTTTTGCTGAAAACATATGCAATCTTCGTATCTTTTGTGTAGAGTTTTTGAAAAAAAAATATCTTTTGGAAGCGATTTCAGTCTTCTAATTATTTTTAGGTGGGAAGAATTCTCTTTAAAGACATTGATATTTATTATAACCAAAGAAGAGGGTATTCGACCAATGCTTATCCATATTTTTCTTTTTGGGAGCGTAACTTGAAAAACCTTTTTTTTAGGAATTGCCTTGAGATATTTAATTTGGGACTGGGGGGCATCGTGGGAAGTCTTTATCAACTGTTGAATTACAACTATGAAAGCAAATTATATCGGGAAAACATTTTTTACTCTTTTAACCAACTTATTGGGGATGTTGAAATGAAAAAATTGATTTGTACTTTAGCTCTCGTGTTACTTTTTTCTGGAAATTTTATTTCTGCTTGGGCTTTTGGTGAGGGGCCAAGTGGATCTGGTCGTTGGGTCGAGGGTCGTGTAGTTTATAGTGATGGCTCTAAATGTAAAAAATGTTGCTCTATAAAAGTTATGACAGAGAATGGAATCTCTAAGGAAGGGTGCACTGATAGTAGCGGGTATTATAAAATTTATGTTGCCTCAAATTCCGTAAAAAAAGTTTTTTTCAGGGGCTCAACGGTTTGGTCTGGAAGTGAGTCAACTAAAGGTGGTGTGAACATTAATATTTCGAAATAATACTGTTAATGATTAATGCGGTGGACCCCAAAATAGTCTGCACTGGTGTCTTGACATCTCTTTCTGTGAAAATCATTGCAGGATTCGAAAAGATCACTCTCCTGGAATTGTTGGGATACTCCGGCACATGGCCATTAGTCTTCTCAAACAGGAGAAATCACTCAAAGGCGGCATCCAAACCAAACGTTTTAAAGCCGTTTGGGATCACAGTAATCTACTCAAAATTTTGACTAAATGATTTTTATTTGCGATTGCTCTGAATATTGGCCACTGTTTAGGTTGACAAAAGATATGTTTTCATTTTACAAACCTGAATATTTTCATTTAAGGTAGCAATCGACTGTCAACATTATTGGGGGGTATTGATGTATACTAAATTAATTTTATCAAGAAATCATGACAGAGAACCTTGCGGATTTACAGATGTTGTTTTCACGAATACTTATGAAGGAGTTACTATAGCGCAAAGGTGGTGGTGTTTCTATTGAAATATATAGTTTATTCCGTTTGCTATGAGTACACTGGGGGATTTTTAAGTGAGTCTTAAGCGCCCGATATATATGAGTTGGTTTTTTCCACTGGTAGCAGGTGTCTTTTTTGCTCTTGTTGTATTTACTTTTTTTAGAGGGTGTCAGGAAATTCCCAATTTTCCATTGGCTGGGGAAAATTATGGGGCAAAGAGATTGCTTAATGAACAACTGAAAGGTGTAAACTTGAGCACAGAAGTGGACTCTTTGCAGCAGTTACGGTTGCAAAAAATGGATGAGTATAGGAAAGAGTTAAGAAAAGGCGGTTTGCAACTTCAGATCCCAAAAGGTGCTGGCACTAACACAAGTATGGATTTTATAGCAGGGCGTTGGCGTTGCGATACAGGGTTAAAAAATGTAAAGACTGGTGAGCCTGTAAAAGTGGTATTCGCTTTTGATGCACGCGGTAAAGGCTCTATCGAAATTATTGAGTCGGGAGAATCCTTTCTTGGGGGGGCAAAAGCTTCGATTACAGCGCAGGGAGAACTTCATGTTTTATCTGATCCAGCCTCCAATAAAGCAGAGAATGAGGGACACAGATATAGTGCTGTAGAAGTTTTTTGCAGGCAATCTGAAAACTCTGGTTCTGCTATTGTTTGCCAAGGCGAAAATCTTCCTGAGAAAAAATCAAAATGGCCTGCAAAATTTTATAGGGAGTAATAAGAAGTGCATTCTTTAATGTCGGTGAGGTATTGAATGAAAAAATATCCTGAATATAAATCAATTGTTAGTCTTGTTCCTGGTGGCGTTCCACAGTTCCTCGATTTTCAAATCGATCTGAACAGTATAAAGAAAGTGCAGTTGAATTTCCTAGAAAAAGAAGTTTCTAACGATAGTACGGGAAAAAAGCGTCGTTTATCATGTTTGATTGACGATGATAGTGGAAAATTAATAGATCGCACCAATAAAGAAGTTTCAGACGAGTTTAGTTATTCTAAATCAGGTAATAAGGTTATTGACCTATATTTGGACACTTGGATTCCATTGCCCTTTTTTAGAGTAAAAGCAGAAAAATGGGATGTCAGTGGAGCGAATTCTTTTTGTGAAGGGCCAAGTAACTGGGCAAGATGTTGGGTCTCAAAGAAAGCTGATTCTGACTCATTATACGACATTGTACTTTGTTTTGACACAGCCTTGGAGGATCGAACACTCGAGAACGGCCCCTATTTTGCTATAGATTCAAAAGATGTCGACGAAGGGGCTGAATATGCGTTGGCATATCATGAGAGGGATAATGCATGGTTTCTCAATTCAGCCTGGGTTGACAATTGGCTTCAAGATGAATGGAATAGGCAGTTTAAAAACAAGAAACGGCATTATCAGGATGATAATCCGTTTTTTCTTGAACACATTGCAATTTATTTGACCTTTCTTGAATTGTTGCATCGTTTAGATGTTTTTCCAAAAATAAAGCTTTGCAACCACCAAAAAAACGCGCCAATTGACGTTGATCTGGTTATCGACCTGGGAAATTCTAGAACCACCGGGATTTTGATAGAGACGATTCATCAAAAAAACACCAACCTTAATGACAGTTATTTGTTACAGTTAAGGGACCTTACTCAGCCGGCCAATGTATATACTGAGCCTTTTCCAACCCGCATCGAGTTTAGTGAAGCAAACTTTGGTAATCCTACCCTGAGCCAGCGATCCGGGAGACTCGGCACAGCATTTAAATGGCCGTCTGCCGTGCGGGTAGGAACTGAGGCGGTACAATTGTCCGCGAGGGCGGAAGAAGCTGAAGGCAGTACGGGAATGTCAAGCCCCAAAAGATATTTGTGGGATGAAAAACCTCGGATTCAGGGTTGGCGATGTAATGGGTATTCTCCAGATGGATACAAAGAACCGCCGGCGACCCGGGGTGCTTTTGCTGAAAAAGTGAATGACGAAGGAACGCCTTTGGCAAGACTTAAAGAGCGTTATGTTTTGAGTCATCCTGTGTTAAAGAAACAAGGAAAAACGCCAGCTTTTGATAGCTTATATACACGTAGTTCGCTTACAATGTTTATGCTGTCAGAAGTCATTATGCATGCGTTGGTAACGATTAACTCACCTGGACAGAGAGTTGACAGGGACCATCCGGATCTTCCCCGCAGGTTAAAGAGCATTATTATGACGGTTCCGACGGCAATGCCAATTGCCGAACAAAATATTTTAAAACGCTGGAGTCGGTGGGCCGTTGGTTTGGTCTGGGATATAATGGAGTGGAAAATCGCTCCACAAAAGCCGAATTTAACCACGGATGGGGAAATCCCATATCAATTTGCTCCAACTGTGCGTTGTGACTGGGATGAGGCAACTTGCACCCAGTTAGTATATGTATACAATGAAGCTGCCGTGAAATTTCAAGGAGATGTTCATCATTTTTTTAATACAATGGGTAAAAAGCGTAGCTCATCTCAGTTTGCTTCCTTGCGCGTTGCATGTATTGATATTGGAGCTGGCACAACCGATTTAAGCATTACCACGATGACTCCTTATGATGATTCTTACGCTGCGAGAATCATGCCGAAACAAGAATTTCGAGATGGGTTCAATCTTGCTGGAGATGATGTCCTGCGCGCCGTTATCGAGGATCATTTTTTTCGAGACCTGCGTAACGCTATGTCCCAGGCCGGTGTTCCCGATCCTCGCTTAACCGTGAGTCAGCTGTTTGGAGATCATAAAACAGGTGAATCTCAATCTCAAAAAATGTTGCGAGGGCGTTTTACCCGGCTTATCGCAGTACCGGTAGCCCTTTGGTATATTGGATTATATGAACGCCATGACCCCAAAGACGGAGTGAAATCTTACAGACGCAGACTCGGAGATATATTAGACGACCTTCACAATATTCCAGATGCTGTCGTCGGATACGTAAATAATGCCGCGCATAGAGGTGCTAATAGCGGATTTTCTTTAATGGATGTTGAGTTGTTCTGCAATACGGATGCTATTGACTCAACTATTCGAACGATATTGCAAAAGGCGATCACCTCTTTGGGCGAAGTTGTAAATGCATATGACTGCGATGCTCTGCTTCTTACTGGAAGACCTTCAATGTGGCCATCGATAAAAGGAATTTTGTTGTCCGAATTGCCCCTTCCCGTGGATCGTATTATTCCCATGCACGAATACAGGGTTGGATCTTGGTATCCTTTTTCGGATCATTTGGGATATATTCGAGACCCTAAAACAACCGTTGTTGCTGGGGCTATTTTGTGCGCATTGACTGAGCATTCTCTTGCGGAATTCTCTTTCGATGCTTCCAGCTTTAAATTGATTTCTACGGCTCGTTTTATAGGAATAATGGACAACAATGGGCAAATAAAAAATGAGCAAGTTAAGTTTAGAGTTGACCCAAACTCGTCTGAGGAAATCGAAAAAGAGACATCTGCATTTTCATTCGACAAACGCATTTCTATCGGTTTTAGACAGGTAGATGTTGAAAGATGGCCGGCGACACCTCTATATCTGATAGATTTTAAAGACCAGTTAGCAGTTGATGAATCCAGAAATAAATTGCCTTACAAGATAACCCTCCTGCTCTTAAGGGATGAAGTTGATGAGGATAGACCTCCTGACAGTGAAAACGACAATAGGGATGAAGGTGGAATTACCATTGAAGAGATCTCAGTAGATGCTGAAGGACCGTATAAAGGTGATGGCGTGCACGAGTCAAAAATTGTAGTTCAATTGCAGACCCTTTCTTCTGCTGATGGATACTGGCTTGATACCGGTGAATTTAAAGTATTGTAAATGGGAGATTTTATGTTTCAATCAGATCAAGAGCTTTCTGATTTTTGCTCAAAAGTTTCAGATAAAACAGGTGAATTGGTTCAGTGGATTGATCGGAACAATGAAACTGTGGGCAGCGAAGGTGCATCAACAATTAAAAAAATAAAAAAAGAAATCCGCGCCCTCAAGAAGTGTAGAATTGCTGCAGAACGGAAAATGTGCGTGGGGGTTTTTGGCCCCAGCCAGGCTGGCAAGTCGTACCTTGTTTCTTCATTGGCAAAAGCGCCTGATCTTGTTTCTTCATTGGTAAAAAAGCCTGATGCGGCATTGGTGGCCAATTTTGGCGGGAAGAAATATGATTTTCTGGCGGATATAAACCCTCCGGGAGACAAGGAATCTACCGGACTGGTAACCCGGTTTACCATGACACCACCTGACGGCTTGTCTGATGAGTACCCTGTTCAACTCAAGCTGTTGTCTGAGCTTGATCTCGTTCGAATCCTCACCAATGCATATTATAATGATTGCGAAGAATTAGAACCGCCAGGAACAGATATGATCTCTGCACGTATCGGGGAGCTGACTGCTAAACGCATTTCACAGGCAGACGGCTCTTTTGATGAAGATGAAATGGCGGATTTGGCAGAGTATGTGTCCAAAAATTTTAAAAAGAAAATTTGGATTGCGGCACTGGGTAGTGCCGGATTCTGGGAAACGGCAATTCATTTGGCGCCTGTTCTTGACCAGGAGGATCGCATCAAATTGTTTTCATTGCTGTGGAATGATATCGATCCCATCACACAGTTATTTAAAAAACTCACGTGCGTATTAGCATCTCTTGGCTATGCATCCACTGCATTTGTGGCCATTCATGCCTTGATTCCAAGAGAAAAGAGCATTATTGATGTTGAGACACTACTTGGTCTTGGAGATGATGAAGGAGAGCGTCTTGAAATTACAACCAATACAGGAATAAAAGTCAAAACAATCCGCGCAGTCTTAACAGCCTTAACGTCTGAGTTAACAGTTTTGGTGGATCAGAAGCCGGATGATATGTTTGACCATACGGATTTGCTGGATTTTCCAGGATACCGTTCCCGTCTTAAGCTAGAAACTGATCATCTAATCCAAAATAGAGAAAAACTTAGAGATTTTTACCTGCGTGGCAAAGTTGCCTACCTTTTCGAACAATACAATATGGAAAGAGAACTTACCAGCATGCTCCTGTGTATTGGCAATTCAACACAAGAGGTAAACGATCTGCCTGGGGTCATTGAGCAGTGGATACACCTTACCCATGGAGAGACGTCAAAGCAGAGAACCGGCCGGCCGGTGTCACTCTTTTTAATTTTGACTAAATTCGATGTGCATTTTGATGAAAAAACGGGAGAAACCGATTTCCATACACGATGGACTTCAAGACTTGAGGCCTCTTTCCTTAAAAATTTTGGTTCAGGAGAGAAATCCTGGACAATGAACTGGGACGACAAGGGACCTTTTAACAATATCTATTGTTTTCGGAATCCGTCTTATAAGGCAAAACACCTTTTTAGTTATTCCGGGGATCAGGAAGTCGGCCTTTTAGAGTCAGAAGTGAACAACATTGAAAAATTAAAAAAGGGTTTTTGCGAAAATCCGGATGTCCAACGGCACATCAAAGAGCCATCATCAGCCTGGGATAGTCTTATGTCTCTAAATGACGGAGGGATGACATATTTACGGGAAAATCTCAGGCCGCTTTGCAACCCTCAATTGAAAAGGGGACAAATTTACGGAGAAGTAAAGGACTCGGTCGGAAAGATACTTTCCTGGGTAAAGCATTATTATAAAGCCGAAGACATGGAACAAAAATTGGCAGATGGTGAAGCACAAGCTAGACGGACATCCAGTGTATTAAATCATGTTTACAATAAAAAGAAATTCGGTGATTTGCTACGCACCCTGATTGTTTCCGATGCCGCTATTTATGATCTTTATTTTAAAATGAATGAAACCTCTTTTGACTCATCCGTGGAAACCGGGTCTTCTCCCCCCCCTCTGGAGAGCAGGGTTGCAGACACACTTCGCGATTCAGGGCAAGGAGAAGATCTTTTAGGAGACCTTTTTGGAGATGATGCTCCCTCCGGTTTGTTCGCCGACACAGCACCGGAGGCCAATAATACGCCTGTACCTTCCTCATCCGTTCCGGTTGATGATGTACATTTTTTTACGAATGAAATCGAGAAGTATTGGATCGAAACAATACAAGACGCCGCCAACAATCTTTCCCTTCAAAACTATTTGGGTATTCCTGAACAAACAGATTACCTAAACATGACCAATGAACTTATAACCGGTGCAAGGAGGCTTGGGATTTTTAGGACAATCGAAAGTGAACTTCGACGCTTAGGGGAATACGGGAATATTCAACGTGACAGGCTTGCCTGGAAGTTTGCAAGTAAAGCGGTCTACATTATTAACAGCTATATAAGCTGGTTGGGATTTAATCCTGGTGAAGTGCCTGAAAGTGATCGAGTCGTTGTGATTGGCGACAAATCTTTGAACATTTTTCCATCAAAGGAGCCTGTGGGAGATTATCCTAACTTGACGGAGCAGAAAGCTACATATCACACGCAATATTGTCAGCATTGGATCACAGCCTTTTATTATTTATCCAGGCAAAACATCCAGTATGACGGAGAGGTTAGCTATGATGTTCATGAAAATGCAGCATTGGGAAAAATATTGTCATCCATTGAATTCGAGGAGAGTCGATAGTGGATATTCATATCAGGCAGGCTCCTGAGGGAGCTGGGCATGCCTTGTTTTCTTTAATAGACCCTTTATTGACAGCATCCGTTGACCCTGATTCTGTAAAGTATTCGATCATGCGACAAGGGCCGATGTATTTGGGGCCAACCGGATGGCATAGTTCGAAGCATCAATTTGCACCCAATTCAATGGAATATATTGATAATTCGTTAGTTTTGCACATTGGCCCTGATGTAATAGATGCGTTGGATTTGGATGAAAATTATCAATTGTTCCTGTTTATGCCGGGCTCAGATCCTTTGAAAACGGTGTTTAGAGTTAAAAATATTTCCAAGTCGCCGCCCACAAGTACAGGTGCGTTGCGCCAGGAAAAACTCCAGGATGATGAAATAAAAGATGATGATGAAATAAAAGATGAAGATGAAATAAAAGATGAAGATGAAAAGAAAGATGAAGATGAAAAGAAAGGTTCTTATAGAAAATTTATTCTTATTGGCCTTGCGGCGTTGGCACTTCTTCTTATTGTGATTTTTATATTTATTAATAATTTTGCTAAACAAAAAGCTGCTTCTCCGGCACCCGAGACAAATCAAGTGTCCCAGGCAACTCTCGTTCAGGATTTATTAAGCGATTTCAACAGCTTCGATGTTCAGGTAGCTTTAGATTTGGCAGCTGAGCTCGAAAAAGACGACAAAAATGCTGACCTGGTGTTTCGCCTGTTAAAAGCAATCGCTCTTCGTAACGACACAAGGGCGTATTTTCGCCTGGGTAGATTTTATGATCCTTCACTCGAAAAATTTCCAAGAGGCACGATTATTCCGGATGGCGCTGAGGCTTATAGTTGGTATTTTAAAGCGCGGGGTTCAGGCGATAACGATGCCGATAAAGCAATATCAGCTTTGAAAGTATGGGCCCAGAAAGAAGCTAAAAAAGGCAATAGTCATGCCAAAAATCTTCTTTCGATAATTCAGCAAGGAGCTTGAATAATGGTTTCCAATAGAAAATCCTGTTGGTTGTTATGTTGTGGTGTTTGTTTTTTAGTTTTATTGATCTTTATTCCTGCAGAATTGCTGGCTAAGCCTTTACTAATACCAGGCAAAAAAACGTTGTATCAAAGAGTGATAACCAATCCTAACGCGAAGATGTATAAAACTGCCGGTGATAAATCATCGGTCATAGGGGATGTCGTCGATACTTTCACTGCGTACTATGTTTATGACCGTCAAACAACGTCTGATGGTGAATGGGTGTTGGTTGGTTCTTCAACCAATGACAGCGTACTTGGATGGATGGAATCTTCACAGGTTTGCAACTGGGATCAGGCGTTGACTCTAATGTTTTCCGACCGAATGGGGCGACAACCTGTACTGTTCTTTAAAAATATTTCAGGACTTACAGCTATCGCTGATTCAAATGACCCAGGTGCCCAGGTGAAATTGGTGGCGGATCAATTCGCAAATTATAAAAAAAAAGGGCTTTTGCCGCCTGCAAGTTTTCCAGTCCTTGCCAGTGAGCCTGTTGGGAATTCTGTCTCTAAAAAGGGTTTCTATCTTATCCCTATTCTTGAAACAGATAATACCTACCCGGGTATTCAGTTCTTAAAAGTTGCTTGCGTAAATACCGATATTTCACATCAAACCAATCAGTCGCCCCGTAAAGCGGTGGTTTTTGTCGTTGATACTACCATTTCTATGGGACCATATATTGAAGAATGCAAACGAATTATAACAAGTATATTTGATGACATTCAATCACAAAGAAGGCAGGATGAATTTTCCTTCGGCTTTGTCGCCTATAGAAGCAGCATTAAAAAAACGCCAGGACTTGAATATGATGCAAAACTCATATCTGGGCTGCGGGGTGCAGACCAGCGAAAGGAATTAGAGCGGGACATTCAAGAAATTAAAGAAGCTAAGGTGTCAAGCCATGCATTCAGTGAAGATGCTTATGCCGGAATTAAACTTGCTTTAGATGAAATTGATTGGGATCCTTACAATGCTAGGATCATAATCCTTGTCACAGATGCAGGGGCATTAGAACCTTCTGATAAGTATTCTTCAACCGGAATGGATAGTCCGTCCATCAAAAATCTTGCTGCCTCAAAAGGAGTTCATATCTTTCCTTTACATATTCTTTCAGATGCCGGGAAGCGCACAAAAAATCATAAATCAGCTGCCAAGCAATATAAAGATCTTTCCAAAGTCGACTCTTCACCTGATATAGAGGATCTATATATTCCTTTTGACGTCAAGGGGGGGACTGATGGAAGTGTCCAATCCCTTGGAAAGGGTGCCAAAAATATAGCTGAAATAATTTTGAACAATATGGATTTGAACGAAGATGACCTGCAGATGAAGCCTTCCAACGATCCGGTTACAGAGGCTGCGCGGAAGGCTAAGCTGGCTGGATATGCAATCAAATTGGATTTTTTAGGTGATCAGAAGGGTCAAAAGGCCCCTGAAATGAAGACCGCATGGGCCTCAGACCTTGATATCGTTCAGTTTGCTCAAAAGAGCAGTGTGAAGAATTTTGAGGTTGCAGTCTTGTTGACGAAAAGTCAGCTAAGCGCTCTTAGCTCTCAAGTCAAAATTATTCTTGATAATGGCCAACGGTCTTCAATTGCGGGATCGAAGGATTTCTTTAATGGTATACTAAGTGCTGCCGCAAAGTTAACGCGGAATCCGTCCCAGGTAAGTGCACAGCCAAATAAAACTCTTGCACAAATGGGGGTGTTGGCGGAATTTCTTGAAGGGCTTCCGTATAGAAGCCATATCATGGATCTTACCGAGGATGATTGGTATGGGCTTAGTACTGGGCAACAAGATATCGAAATTCGCAGGCTGGAATCTAAGTTAAAAGAATATCATAGCTACGAACAAGATAAGGATAACTGGGAGTCATTCGGCGCACCCGATTCAGATGACCATATGTATCGGGTACCCTTATCGGCGCTGCCATGAAAGGTTTGTTCATATGTTAGCATTTGAAATAGAAAATCTGAAAAAGGTATGGCCTGGTGAAAATTCTTTTACGCTATCTATTAATTCTTTGCAGGTGAAAACCGGTGAACGGGTTGCTTTAGTCGGCGTAAGTGGATCAGGCAAAAGTACCTTGCTTGATATTTTGGCGCTTTCAATGCCACCGGATACTGCCAACAAGTTTTTTTTAAATTCTTATACCAGAGGAAAGGTTGATATATTAAAAAAATGGGACAAAAAAGCGATAGATCAACTTACCTGCATTCGTAAGGAGGTCATGGGATACATTTTGCAGACCGGTGGTTTGTTTCCATTTTTGACGGTGCGTCGAAATATATCGCTTTGCAATGATTTGGTTCACGGGAGAAATACCTTTGATCTCGAAGGGCTTGCGGGGCGATTGGGATTAGTTAACCACTTGGATAAATTGCCATCCCAATTGTCTGTTGGTGAACGACAACGGGTTGCCATTGGAAGGGCACTGGCACATGGCCCGGATGTTATTATAGCAGATGAGCCGACTGCGTCTCTGGATCCGATAACCTCCCGAAATATCATGCAGATTTTTACGGAGCTTACTGACGAAAAGGGGGTGACTGTCATCATGGCCACCCATGATTGGCAAGGAGCTGACGACAACGGTTTTAGACAAATAAAGTTTGATGTCAAACGTGATACAGACCGTGGCGTTGTTGCCCATGTGCAAGGATAAAATACGGCTGAATGGGACTGATTAAAATGAATAATTGGATTGAAATAGTGCGGTTGGCATTTCGTGATTATATGCATGAATATTTGCTCTCATTTTGCGCGATATTGGGCTTTGCAAGTGTTCTTACTCCTTTGCTTGTTCTGTACGGTATAAATTATGGGATTATTTCAACATTGTCGGACAGGCTCATTGAAGACCCCAGGAATAGAAGAATTACATCGGTTGGGATAGGTGCATACACATACGACTGGTTTGATAGAGTGCGCCAAGATAGCAGGGTTGAATTTGTCATCCCGCAAACCAGATCTCTGGCTGCCACCATGCTTTTGCTCAAAAAAGATGACGTCTCTGAAAAAGGTGAAGCTCTAAAAAAGGGTATTGCGGTTGATTTATACCCAACGGATTCAGGCGATCCCCTTTTGGAGCGATGGGGAGAAGTCCCCCAGAGTATGACGGAAATAACACTTCCTTTGGAAACTGCCCATAAACTTAAAGTTAAAAAAGGTGATGTAATTAAAGGTCTTATCCGGCGAAAAATGGGGGGTAAATTTGAATCGGTAGTACTTGAATTGACAGTGAAAAGCGTTCTTTCCATTCACACGAAAGATGTTGATTCTGCATATGTTACCTTGCCCTTGCTTATGGCTACGGAATCGTATCGGGATGGTGTTGTGGTTCACGAGTTTGGGTGGCATGGGGAGGAGAGGAAAGATTATGATCCGAAATTTCCAAGTTTTATCATATTTGCCAAGTCTATCTACGATGTCTCTGCAGTACGGGAGATGCTGGCGGCGGAGAATATAGAAGTTTATGCCAAATCCGACGAGATTGAAACCGTGCAAAATCTGGAACGAGCTTTCACGCTTGTATACCAGGTGATTTTATTCGTCGCAGCATGTGGCGGCATTGCTTCAATGGGGAGTAATCAGTTGGCTACAGTGCGCCGTAAGAAATATTATTTGGGGGTTGCACGATTGGTTGGATTCACAACAAAAGATATCATGTTGTTCCCCCTCATTCAGGCTGTAATGACGGCCCTTGGAGGCTGTTTTTTGGCTTTTGGATTGTATTTTTTTACTTCGATAATAATAAACGAAATGTTTTCAGTGTATCTGTCAGAAGGCGAGTCGGTTTGCCGGTTGGTTGTGCATCAGTATGGAGTGGCTTTGATTGCTTCAGTGTGCCTGGCTGTCGTTTCTTCCGTTTATGCCGCCTATAAGGCCTCCTGCGTCACGCCGACAGGAGCGTTACATCATGAATAAAAAATCATTCATATATAAATGTATTCTATTGATACTTGCACCTACATTGATTCTTTATACTATTGGAACTGCTGCGGCTGGTTTTAAAAAAGCAAAGTCGAAGACTGCTTCCTCTTCGGAAATGCCACAAAGTGCTTACAACCCCTACCCAGATGATCTTGATATTGAACTGCCTATGCCCGGCGGCGGCAAGATGGTTTTTCGCCCGGTACGTGTTATGGCGAAGAGTTTTTTTTCGGATATGTCAACAGATTTCGGTTGCACTGAGTGCGTTACCGTAGGGCAAGAATTTTCTGACAATCGGTATCGGGTAAATCTTTCCGCACCATTTTCTCTTGATGATGCCCCTTTTGTCACAGTTGATAAAACAAAAACAACAGCACCCCCAAGTTGGAAGAAGCGCATTCTGAAAGCAGAGATGTCAAAGAGTAAGGGGCAAAAATCGAATAGTTACGGGCTATATTATTTCATTGGAAAATATGAAGTCACCAGGGCACAGTGGCAGGCTATTATGAATCCGGAAGATAATTCATTTGGTCCAGATTCCTCAAAACCCATTACCGACATCTCCTGGTTTGATTCTGTTGATTTTTCAAGGCGTTACACAGAATGGCTTTTAGAAAACCATCCTGAAGATATGCCGCAGTTTATGAAAGAGGTCGCTTACCTCAGGCTTCCCACTGAAGCTGAGTGGGAATATGCGGCAATAGGAGGTCATGAAGTCTCATCAACAGCGTTGGGAACGATTGATTTTATAGCAGAGGAGGGCAGGTCTGTTGGAGACTATGCAGTATTCAACAAAAATAAGATAGCTGACATCGGAACAAAACTCCCCAACCGTTTGTTGATGTATGATACTGCAGGAAACGCCTCGGAGATGATGCTTGAGTCTTTTCGATTTTCTGTTGGTGGCCGGTTATTGGGAGGCGCTGGAGGATTTATTGCCAAAGGGGGTACATATAATTCTGCTGAAGACGATGAGGTGATGCCCGGTCGAAGAATTGAGTATAATTACTATTATAAAGGTGAGAAGGATCAAGGCAAATCCAGATATCGACCTTTCCGTCTTAAAACGCTTGGTTTCAGGCTTGTTCTTTCAACTCAATTGACCCCTGGTGATAGAAGGGATGTGCTCAATAAGCAATGGCGGAAAGTAGGAACGAGAGCAAGCGTAGCATCTGCGGAGACTGCTCTATCTGAAATTGAACGACTGCTCTCCGGTTCTGAAAGATCATACTCAAAAAAAGATCTTACCGTGTTGCGCGATTTGATAAAAAACAACAGTGCGGCGCTTGAACGGGAAAAAGCAAAGTCTGCAGGAGGAGTTATCCGAAGTGCTGTTTTTATTGCTGAGAATATCATAAATTATCACAGACGTATTGGATATATGAAAGATTTAGTTGAAAAATTGAAAGACGTCCGCAAAACAATAAACAAAGAGCAAGATATTTTAATGGTAGACGATGCAATCAAGCGCTACTCTGCGAGCATTAGTAATTTTCTGGCATTGATAGATGAGTCAAGCCTTTTCTATATAGATAGAGTCAAGGCTTCGACTGACTTTAATAAAGATTTGTTTGACGAGCAGATAGAGGCGTATAGTCGCGAATTGTTAGAGGTTCAAAGTTTAGCAAGAAACTCATTAAAGCAAAATCTTGATGTCTATATCGATCAAGTTAAAGATTACAGAAAAGGAGGTGGAAGCCCGCTTACCACAAAAAATGTATTTGATGCCATTCTTATTAAAAATCCCAAATAGAAAGGAAAAGTAAATTATGAAAATTGTAAAGCCGATACGTCCATTGTTGAGATTGATGATGATTTACATCCTCATCGCATCGTTTCTTCTAACCGGATGCTCGACTCTTGGGAAAAAACTTCCATTCGGAAAAAAAGTTACAACAGTTAATTACTACCCCATTTGTTATGAGCCGATACAAAAAATGCGGGATGCGGAAAAGGAATTCACTAACTCAGTAATCATGGGGGCGCTTATTGGTGCTGCAACGGGAGCTGTCAGCGGAGCATTAATTTCAGGGGATGCCAAAGGTGCCGTGGTCGGCGGCGTGATCGGTGCAGCTGCTGGGACCGGGATGGGCTATTACTTAGCCCTTAAAAATAAACACAAGGATGAAAAGAGCATACGTAAGGCATTTGGTGAAAAAGTTACTGAGGATACGCAAAAAATGTCCACAGCAATGGTGGCCGCCCGATATGCTGCAAAATGTTATTCCCGTTCATTCTACACCGCGATTAATGAATACAAATTAAAAAAAATTGATAAAAATGAATTGGGCATCCGGTATGAAGAAATTAAGAATGGGCTTACGGAAGCATCTGTTATTCTGGATAATATGAGCAAAACGGCACAGGAGCATGCGGATGTCTATCAGGAGACCTTGACTAAGATCAACAAAAAAACATCGCCTACAGAATTAATTAGTCCCTGGCTTATTAAAAATGTGCAAATAGAACTTCATAATGCAGGGTATAAAGTAAGCAGTCCCTCCGGAAAGATTGACAATAAGACGGTTGCTGCAATTAAGCAATTCCAGAAGGATAAGGGGTATACCGTAGATGGGGGTATCAACACCGATTTACTTGCGCAACTTCGTGTGGCTAACAATCCTATTATGCCTGGTAATCTTTCCTCAGTCCCGGCAAGGCCCTCTGTTGAACTTGTTAAAAAAATACAGGTGGAATTGAATAAAACAGGTTACCCAGTGGGGAAGGCAGATGGCATGGCTGGCAGCCGTACCATCGCGGCGATTAAAAAATATGAGAAAGACCATGGTATGCCGGTCAAAGGGTCTCCAAACGTTTCATTCCTCACTGCATTGAGTGGTGGCAAGAACATAACATCAGATAAGTCCTCAGATTATCCATCAAGTAACATAAGGCGGATAGAACCTAAGACAGCAAAAGATGCGGATAGCAAGGTGTTAGACCTTGCGGTGTTCGGAAAACAATCGGGATATGTATCTGGAGACCTTACTAAGACGATCAGCAATATGAATGGGCTTGTGGATAACGTGAATGAAGGGCAAGGTGGGATGCGCACTGAGTTAGATGTCCAAAATTTATTGTATGCCAGTTCTGATAAGCTTTTAACAAATAAACTTTAATCGTACGTACAGGCTAAGCAGGGATAAGTATCCAGCGCAGCTGTTCGTTCCATTTTAATGTGTTCGGAGGATAAACATGGAAGACAATCTCCGCTTTGTTACGACGACTGACGTGATCGGATGTGCCGGTATCACATTCAATAATGAACTCGTCATTTTGCAATATGAAGATTTAGCCAACGCTTTAATGGAAAATGGGCGGCCAGATCTGATAAGGCACTTTGCATGCCCTGTGGTCGGGCGTGATGGAGATGGCGGAATTAAGTCTGTCTCATGGTACACAACCCTTAAAGGAGATGGCATTGGCTTGTTTGATGGAGTTACAAATCCTGTCGATGCCATTGAATCCCTTCGATCGGTGATAACTGATTTGGGCCAATTTTTGAAAAACCCGACTTTTGGACCGCTATTGGCCCGTGCCATGGTGGTGCCTTGTCAGGATGATATATTAAATATTTCTGGAGAAATAGTTTTTGTAAAATGGGGCTTTGTTCCTGACACTGTTGGACAAAGCGTTCAGGATCTGCGTGCACATTGGAGTAAGACCCTTGGTTCGCTTACGGGATATCCACTGACCTTTATTGAAAGTGATGCTCGGACGGAAGATCCGATAGATTCCTTGAAAGCGAAAGACAAGATTGCTGAAGAAGAAATTGATTCTGTTAATACACCGGAATTACCTGAAATGATAGCGGATGTGATAACCGTCGCCCCTTTGGTTCAGAAAGACTTTCCCTGGTATCAACGAGGCAGCACATGGGGGATCTGTGCCGTGCTGCTGCTATTGTGCGGAATGTTGTTGGCATGGTTGATAGGTCCGATCGGCAACCCTTCAAGCCACTATGCTGTAGCATTGAAGGACCAAGCAGCACGAAACAAAGCCTTGGAGAGACAACGCGCAGTGCTCTCAAAATCATTGCAGGGAACCCCCTGCCCGACGGATTTGCCGGACGAATATGGTTGGCTGGCAGACCCCAATGAAAGTCTTGATGCCCCTGCTAATAAATATCATACTGGAGATTCTCAGGATGATTCAAATTCTCTCGTTAAATCTCAGATTGAAATAATTAAAGCTGCTACTGTGCTTGTTCAAACTGATAAGGGGAGCGGTTCGGCTTTTTTTGTGAATCCCAGTTTCCTGATGACCAATCGGCATGTAGTTGAGGGGAGCACAGATATTCTTTTAATTAGCAAGAATCTCGACAAACCTGTCCGTGCAGTAGTTAAGGCGATGTCAACAGCAGCAGGAGAAGATTTTGCATTGCTTGAAGTTCCTTCTGGCGCAGTGCCAAACAGTGTTTCTTTGGTCTTTTCTGACAAAGTAGATGTAATAACGCCGGTCCGAGCCGCTGGATATCCTGGTTTTGATTTGATTGAGGACAAGGGGTATAGGGATTTTCGGGTCAATGGAGATTTAAGCAAAGCTCCAGGGATCACAGTTACGACCGGTGAAGTGTGTAAATACTATCAAGAAGATAGACCACGAAGAATTGTCCACACAGCCATAGTTTCTTTTGGAAATAGCGGGGGACCGCTTTTAGATTTTGCCGGACGTGTTGTTGGGATAAATACTGCAATCCGGTTGGATAAAAAATCTACCCGGCAGGCCAATTATGCATTAGGGAGTCACTCTATCGTGGATTTCCTGAAAAAAAACGGCATCACTGCAAAAACAGATTTTTCTTCTGCGGAAGAATAGTTTTAATAATTTTTCAGCCGGGAGAATGGAATGAGACAGCGGAATTTTTTAGTAACTACCACCCAAAAAGGGCTTAAACCGTTAGCGTATGACAGCGTTTTGGTGATTACATATTACAGGCAAATTGTTCAGAATTTGACAGCAAATTTGTCCGATGAGCATGCGAATTTGTTGGCAGAACCAATGGTTGATCACACCAGAGGCAACACCGACTGGTATTCTCCTTTGCAAGGTGATGTGAAAAAAATTGAAGATTGTTCAAAGGAGATTAAAAACGAGATAAAGGAGCGTTTGGACAAATGTCTGGCTGAAATCTATACATATGCTAAAAAAATGCAATTGTCCGAAGATGGGCGGCAGAAAACTTTGGGAAAATTCCTTGAGTTGGCTGTCAATTACCCTGATGATTCTTACATATTCCTTGTTGGCGAACATGTTGTGTTGACCTCGTGGGGTGTCGTATTTGAAGGAAAGGAGCCTGCCCCACCTGTAATGATACTGAAATCTCTGAGTGAAAATCAGTTGTCCTTGACCCAAGATATAATACGTAAAAAAGATAAAAAAGCGGTCGAGCAAAATGAAGAAATAACCCGATCAAGGTCACTCAATGCTTCTAAACAAGATAGTAGAGAGGCATTAGTAGCTACGCCCATAGGACGAAAGAATTATTTTTTACATGTTTGGCCCTTCTTTCGTTGGTTCTTTTTAGGGATTTTGCTTTTACTCTTACTGCTGATTTGTTTGGCCTGGATGCGTGGATGTAACGGGCCGAATTCTGCTGTGCTTCTTCTGGAGGAAAAGAAGAAAGAAGTGGTATTGAGGAGCGAAGTTTCCGATTTAAAAAAACAATATAATCAGGGGTGTGAAAACTGCCAGGAAGGAAATCCCACGGCGGTGCAATTAGCTAAGTGCGGCAAACAGCAACAAAGTGGCGGAGATGGTGACCCGATTACATTTAAGTACCATAACCCGAAAGGTTATGGGGAGAGGTTGTTAACTTATGATTTTCAAGGAAAAAAAGACCAGATTGTAGTTAAACAGCATGGAATTGTTATTCATGACACAGGTTGTGTTGGAGGAGACCACAAAGAGCTAATAACACTGGATAAAGAAGGCGGTTTTTTTTATGTTACGGTGACGCCCAATTGTACCGATACAAAGGGTACACAGTGGGAATTTACAATAGACTGCCCGAAATAGCACCTTAAAAAAATGATGGGAATTTATGCTAAAGACAATTATTAGATTGGCCATACCTTTTACGATCACTTTGGCTTTGAGCGCTCACATCGCTAATGCTCAGGCCGCTTCGACGGAAAATATTGAAGTCGCTGTGGCAAAAGGAGGAGTGCGTATCCCCTCTCCGGTGGGATTACATGAAGCCAGCCAAAAATATACTGAAATTAAAAAAATTGGACAATCAGCAACGCCTCCTACTAATGAACTTCGTGGTTTCTTTTTGACAGAAGAAGATTTACAGCGAATTGATAATAATGAAAATGCCTTGCTTGAAAGGTATGCCTTGTTGCAGGTACCGTGCAATGTCGGTGACGTAAAATTTTCCGCGGAGCAATTTATATCCTTATCAAACAGTGTGAAAAATCAACAGAAGATGCTTATGCAACAATTCAATGGGGGACTCGATAAGAACCTTGATGTGACATCAGATGTTTTTCTGCGCAGTTTTGTTAATGAGTCTTCCTCTCAAGACCTTCAATATCTTCCGTTTGGTGTGTTTGTAGATACGGTAAATCTAATAGGATACGCTGGTTTGACAGTTTACGGGGGTATGGATGAGCATGACGTTCCATATTCCAATGCTGTTGTTATGTCTGCTGTGATTGTGGACATCCGTGGCAAAATTGTCTATTGTTATGTTTATGCCAAATATAGAGACAAAAAGGATATTGATTGGGCTATTGACACAGCTAAGTCTTGGGCGGAGCATGTATTAAAGAGTAATAGGAACAGCCTGTGGAGTTTTGATTTCCTTTCGAACAAGATCAGCCTTTCATTAATTGTTATTATGTCGCTAATTGTAATGGGCTGTTTATTATTGAGGAAAAGAAAAAATTCATAGTTCGGGTTTTTTGCTCATCCCCCCGAAAAGTGCGGTAGGATTTAATTTAAGAGTAAATTCCCCTTTATCAAACCACCTCCGATCCCTATCTCATCCAAGC
Organism: Pseudomonadota bacterium; assembly: GCA_043826275.1. Taxonomy (GTDB): domain Bacteria; phylum Desulfobacterota; class Desulfobacteria; order Desulfobacterales; family Desulfobacteraceae; genus Desulfobacula. The sequence continues at coordinate 14,984 of JBDRQO010000003.1, read as the reverse complement.
TATCAATTGTCTCGGTTAAATAGAAAGGATAAACAGAATCAAGATAGAGTCTTTCATTTTATTACCCCTATCGTTATAAATGCCGGTGTCATCCTCATGATTTTTGTAACTTTAACAATCGTTCAAGCCTGTATAAAAATGGATTTGAATCAAAATTTCACCTTGAATGTTTCACTTATCTTGCCAGTTTTGCCTATTTTTCCTGCAACTTTTGGCGTTAATTTGCTTTGGCCTTTGTAAGTCACTTGTGCTCGCATCATATAATAGCCGGGACGTGTCGGCACATTCCATATCTCACTAAAAGTACAAGCCCCATTTAGACTGACACCGGTATAGGTATCTTTGTGGAAAAAATTCGAATTTTTATCTTTATGATATGAGACCTCTAATGTACATTGCGCACCATTAATTTTTTCCATACCTTTTGAAGTGATAATCTTAACATTAGTTTTCCCGACCATATCAATTGCAAAAGAATAACAGAAGAACGACAAGACCATAAAGACACTCAATACAATAAGTTTTACAGCTTTTGATTTCAAAATACACCTCCAGAAGAATAATAAAAAAAGAAAATTAAAAAAATTCAACATTTATTCTTTGGTTCTAAAGCCCCCCTTTCATTTTCATTGACTGATAATTATATTTTATTTCCTATCACACTATAGTCCAAAATCAAAATTCAAATAAAAAAAATTGATCCTCCCCCGATATTGTAGACACTGATTTAAACCTCTATAATGCAAATTAAGGAGGACAAAACATGAATTCAGAACATAGAAGAAAATTTGATCAGAATTTTAAAAGAAAGGCTGTTCTGTTATGCGCTGAACCTGGACGATCGGTTTCTGATGCTGCCGAAAATTTAGGTCTTGGTAAAGATCTACTATATCGATGGAGGCGGGAATATCACAGGTCGAACGGCCAATATGTGTTTCTGGGCAATAGGATTGAAGTCTTGATAATCATATAAAGAGCTTGGCATAGCCACCATTTCGAAAAAAGCAGTTAAAAGAAAAAAGGTGACACCTCCCTAACCATAGCAGCAAATGCTATAGTACCAGTGCGCCCGAGCGCAACAACATTAATGGATTTAGGAGGTGTCATATGCAAATGTATGCTGGAATCGATTTACATTCAAGTAATAATTACATTGGTATTATTGATGAGCAGGACAAAAGGATATTCGGTAAACGCATGGACAATCATTTGCCTGCTGTACTATCAGTCCTATAACCCTTTAAAAAAGAATTAAAAGCGATTGTGATTGAATCAACCTACAATTGGTATTGGCTGGTGGATGGCCTACAGGATTACGGGTACAAAGTACATCTGGCCAATCCTTCAGCCATCAAGCAATATGAAGGATTAAAATACACTGATGACAAGTGGGATTCATTCTGGCTTGCACATATGAAACGATTAAACATATTGCCTGAGGGATATATTTATCCAAAAGAATATCGATCATTGAGAGACTTATTACGCCGAAGGATGTTATTTGTACAACAACGGACATCCAATATCTTGAGTCTGCAAAGTATGATCACCAGAAATCTTGGTATTCGGCTGTCCGGCAAAGCGATCAAAAAATTAAAAGCAGAGGATGCCAGCCAGATGTTTAACTCAAATTTAGCGTTTATGGCATCGAATCATATCGGCATAATCCATTTTTTGAATAAGACCATAAAGAACATTGAAAAAGAAGTGATTTCTCAGGTCAAATTAAAAAAAGAATTTAATATGCTACGGACCATACCCGGAATCGGAGAGATCCTTGCCCTTACCATCATGCTTGAAGTCGGTGATATTAAACGATTTGCCAAGGTGGGCTGCTTTTCATCTTATTGTCATTGTGTGAAAAGTGAACGAATATCAAATGGTAAGAAAAAGGGTAAAAACAATAATAAAAACGGTAATAAATATTTGGCCTGGGCGTATGTAGAGGCGGCGAACTTTGCCATCAGATTCAGTTTAGAGGCTCAAAAATTTTATCAGCGTAAAAAAGCCAAAAGAAATAATATTGTTGCAACTAAAGCACTGAGTAACAAGATTTGCCGGGCATCATACTATATCATGCGGGATCATATCCCGTTTGATGAAGCCAGGCTTTTTGGCTGATCCTGGTTGTAGCAGATAACCGGTAGAGGGGTTGGAATCAAACCATCAGACTTGATTGGGATCTGCTACAACCAATTTAAAAAAACAATACCAGGTTTTTATATTCTGATTCGCCTATACCGTGAGCCTGTATGGGGTTGGTTAATAACCACAAGATTTGAAAACAAACAATTAGCCACGGTATGGTACTGAAGATTTTCTGGGGTCCGGATGGACCAGGGGCCGTGTAATAAGCAATGTGCTAATACACATCAGCCTTGAACCCGATGGGTGACTGGTGCGGATCAGTATGATCCGCCAATCCACAAGATGAAATAACAGGCGTGAAAAAGGGATAAAAACCGGATGCAGAAAAAATATAGGTAACAAGGTCAAGAAAAAAGGGAGACTTTTTTCATGGGGGAGGTGTTTTTTCTCTTGACCTGCTCTTTAATGGGTGACCCCAGTGCAGAAACGGATTCGGGAGCTTGAGAAAAAGCTCCGGGACACTGAAATGGAGCGAGATATATTAAAAAAAGCAATGGCCATCTTCAGCAGGGCATAGAAATGAAGTATCAGTTCATTAAAGGTCACTGCTCCGAATTTACGATGAGGATGTGCCATGTTTTAAAGATATCCACGAGCGGTTTTTATCTATGGTTGAACATAGAACTATCAGCAAGATCTCAGCATAGCGATCATTTAAAACAACGCATTTTTGAATTGTTTAAAGAGCATAACTGTATGGCTGGCAGCCCAATGATAACGGCAGACCTTCATGACGATCCTGAATTTTGTAATGTCGGTGAAAACAGGGTTGCCGGTTTGATGCGGGAAATGGGTCTGAAATGCAGAACAATGAAAAAATATGTTATCACCACAGATTCCAAACACAATGAACCTGTGGCACCGAACCTGCTGAACAGAGAGTGTGAAGTAAAACAACCAGACTCAGTATGGGTAAGCGACATCACGTAATTAAAAGTGGGGCAAAGATGGTATTATTTACAGCGGTTCTCAAAATAACGTTCCAATTGAAGCCGTTTTTTGATTCCTTTCCGGGTTGTTAATTACGTCAAGAATTGCTTGATCCAATCTGTCCATTAATTGCTGGGCATTTTTACAGACATGATTATTAAACCACCTTGCCTTCATGGTATTCCAGATGCGTTCGATTGGGTTAAAGTCCGGTGAATATGGCGGTAAAAATTTGGGTTGCCAGCCATGAAAACCCAAGGTTTTCTTCTTATGCCAAGAGGCATTATCGAGGATCAGTATATTTTTTGATCGTTCCAGTCGAATGGTGTCGCCTGCTTCGTCAAGAAAGGCCTGGAATGTTTCCGTGTCTGAATGAGATGTCTCTATCGCAAAAAATTCTCCGGTTCTTGGACAAATCATTCCCATCACATTCATGCGTAAATGGCCCCCATTTTTCGTTACTCTGGTCTTCTTGCCTTTTTTGTCCCAGCGGCGGCGGGGCCTGGGATCACCCTCAAAACCGGATTCATCTTGAAACCAGATATCTATATTTGAATCTTTATATAGAACTTCCAACTCCTTTAAAAACTGCTTCCTTTTTTCCTCATCCTGACGATCAGACCATGGCTGGGGAACTTTTAATGCAAATCCTTGTTTATGAAAAAAACGGACTATAGTTTGATAACTGCATTCCAATTGATACACCTCTCCAAGATATCCATGGAATGCTTTGGCTGTCCAGAATTCCCGATCAGCTTTTTCTGGTTGATCAATGAGCTCGACAAATTCTTTGGCTTGTTCTCCATGTAAAATGGCTGTCCTGCCGGGTCGTTTCTTAACAATCAGGCCATCTACACCTCTTTCATTAAAGGCTTTTATCCATTTCCTCAATGCGCGTTCACTTACTAAAAGTGCTTGACAAACATTCTCTCTGGGAACGCCCGATAACAAGAACTGAATGGCTGTGCATCTCAATGCGGTTTCAGCTAAACTAACACGAGATACTCCTTTCAATTCTTCTATACTCCCATTCTCTGGGTTTCTTTGGATAAATAAGTGGGCGTCCCATGTATTTATCCTATGCATACTTTAAATCAAAAGTCTAGATTTTTTTTGACTTTTTTTGGCATATATTTTTGAGAACCACTATAGATATTTTAGAAGGCTGCGTTATGAACAAAATGATCCAGCCGGAAAACCTGTCCTATGATGACAACGGCCAGCCCCTCTACCAGATAGCCTGCTGCATGCTCAAACAGGAAATTTCAATATAGTGAGCTGCTTAAAACGACTTGTTTCAAAGCGACACACAAATAGAATTAACTTTTTTTCTTTCTGCGCTTCTTTTTTTTCTTTTTGATCGCTTCTTCCCACTCATCCTGCTCGGCAAATAAGTCCTTTATGCTCTGGGATGATTTGGAAAGACTTAAGGTGGTAGAGTATTCATCCTTGGTCACTGGAATAGTTTCAATCTCTTTTTTTAAAAACAACTGGATTTCTTCCAACCGTTCTTTTTCTTCATCGCTGCAATAGGACAGGGCGATACCGGTTTTGTTTCCTCTGCCGGTTCTGCCCACTCTGTGGACATAGTTTTCTGTTTTATCCGGCAGATCATAATTGATCACATAATGCACATTGGGAACATCAATCCCCCGGGCACTGATATCGGTTGCAATCAGGATATTGGTTTCTCCCTGCTTAAAAGCCTCCATCACAGCAGTTCTGTCTTTTTGATCCTTTTCGCCATGAAGGGTTAAAGATGGTATCTGGCCTCTTTCAAGTGCTTTGAATACCCGCTCTGCCCTCACCCGTGTCCGGACAAAAACAATCATTCTTTTCTCTGGATGATCTGTGATAAATCGCCGCAAAAAAAACCGTTTGTCATCCATTTGTACAAACATGACATAATGGGAGACATTTTTAGAAACCGGGTCTTCGGGTGAAATTTGAATTCGAATGGCCGAGGTCTTTACCTGGGAAAAAGCCAGTTTTTTAATCTCCTGGTTAATGGTGGCTGAAAAGAAAAGGGTCTGATGTCGTTTTTTCAGCTTTTTTTTCACTGCTGCTATATCATTGATAAATCCCAGGTCCAGCATTTGATCCGCTTCATCGATAACAAGGGTTTCCAGATGATCCAGATTAATCGCCCCCTGGCTGATCAAGTCAAACATTCGACCCGGCGTGGCCACTAAAAGATCAATACCCCATACCAGTTTATTGATCTGGGGGTCCTGTTCCACCCCGCCGAAAATGGCCAGCACTTTTACTTTTGTATGTTTTATAAGCTGGTTAAAAACCTCGCCGATCTGGGCAGCCAGTTCCCGGGTGGGAACCATGACAAGACATTTAATTCCCTGGGTCCGCTTGGATGATTTGCCCCGGTGGATCATATCAATCAACGGAATGGCAAACGCCATGGTTTTCCCGGTTCCGGTCTGGGCAATAGCCAGGACATCCTCTCCTTTGAGAATCGAAGGAATGGCTTTGTATTGAATATCGGTGGGGCGTAAAAATCCCAGGCCGGTCAGGTTCTTTTTTATGTCTTCGGATATATGGTATGTTTCAAATTTCATGGGCTCTTTTCACATTCGTTATTTAAAGCTGAACGATACAGGGGAATCAATTAAAAAGCAACTGTGGTCAAAATTATGCTTACGATTCCCGGTCAAATCTAATAATCATGAACAATTAAGCATTTCATTGAAAAAACAGCATTAACGTTAGGATATGTTCTAATAATTTGTTTGCATTAAAACACTCTTTACAGTATTCTTTTGTTTAATAGACTCCTTGTTAATTATTTAATTTGTCCACCATTCATTAACAACAAGGTAATATAAAAGGTATGTTAAAAGTGACCCAATCATCGAATTCGTAAATAAAAAATCATGGGCAGTGAATGATTCCTAAAATCCTAATGCATAAAAAGGTTAATTGACATTTATTTAAGGAGCGGAGGGTATTATGTTGCAATTTCAAAACAGGGGGATTTCAATTGTAATCATCTTTTTGCTGTTTTTTTCCTGCTTTGCTACAGCACAAGCAGACACAAAAACCGAACCCATCAAAATAGTCTTTTCAACGTTCTGGCCGGTTTCCTATGAATATCTTTGGATTCCTATCACTCATTTTGCTGAAAAAATTGAAAAGGAAAGTAACCAAAGAGTCAAGTTTAAACTATATCACTCAAAACAGCTTTTTGGCGGAAAGGAAGAGCTTGCTGCTTTGGAAAGAGGGGATGTTGATATGATCTGTCCAACAGATCTATATCATACCGAATTGATACCGGAGCTTGGGATCACAAGCCTTCCGTTTCTGTATAAAGATGCTGAGAGCTTTCAAAAAATTTTAGAAGCAGGGTTGTTTGATCTGGGCATCAATCAAAAATTTCTTGAACATAATATTGTGGCTTTAAGTGCATGGGGTGGCGATCCGTTTCAGATATACTCCCTTGAGTTTCCTGTTATCTCTCCTGAGGATATGAAAGGTAAAAAATGGGCTGTTGCCGGACCCATTCACAGCAAAGCCATTGAGATACTTGGCGGAATTCCTGATTTTTTAAGTTCTAGCCAGCTGTATATGGCTTTTCAGAAAGGGATGATCAACGGGGGTACGCGTCCTCTTATTACAGGTTACGGCCGAAAACTGTATGAGGTTGTTGATTATCTGACAATTACAAATTTTGCTTTTTTTACCAGTGTTCTTTGCATAAACAAGTCAAAGTGGGAATCCCTTCCAAAAGATATCCAGGACATTATTTTAGAAGCTGACAAGGAACGTATTAAAGAGAACTCCAGGATGGTAAAAGACTTTATTGATAATACCATAAAGACTTTTGAAGAACAGGGAATAAAAGTTCATATTTCAAGCCAAAAAGAGAAGGAAGCGTTTAAAAAGGCGATGGCACCCGTATATGACTGGTGGCTTAAACAAGTTCCTGACGGACAGAAATACATAGATTTTGTGAATCAATATCAATAGCAATTTTTGAAACCGTCAGGCTATTTTCATGATAAGTAAGGTCGCTATCAAAGATTTTTAAATAAGGGGGCAAAAGATGAGAGTTATCACTTGCTTTGGGCGCTTGTTCCTGCCTTTTTTGCTGTTGATCTGCTTGACTGGACCGGTGCATTCAGAGTCGGTTAAAAAACCGATTAAAATCGTATTCTCTACCTACTGGCCAACATCCTATGAGTATCTGTGGCTTCCAATTAAACATTTTGCACAAAATGTGGAGAAAAGATCCAGCAACAGGGTCAAGTTTGAACTCCATCACTCAAAACAATTATTTGATGGCTTTGAAGAATTTAAAGCGCTTGAAAGGGGGGATATAGATATGTCCTCACCTCTTGATATCTATAATATCGATAGTATTCCAGAGTTTGGCATATCAAGTCTGCCTTTTTTATACGATAACATTCAGAGTCTGGAAAACGCTTTGGATGCAGGCTTATGGGATCTTGGCATTACGCAGAAACTACTTGACCACAATATTGTTGTTTTAAACGTTTCCGTGCTTGAGCCTTATCAGATCTATTCCAGAGATTTTCAGGTTATCTCCCCAAAAGATATTAAAGATAAAAAATGGGGGGTTTCAGGAGCAACCCATAGCAAAGCCATTGAAATTCTTGGCGGTATACCTGAACTTATGAGTTCAGGAAAACTATACATGGAGTTCCAAAAAGGAAAAATCAACGGGTGCACGCGTCCTCTTCTTACCGGATACGGCAGACAGCTTTATGAAGTTATTGATTACATCACCATCAACAACTTTTCTCTCATAAGCACTTTTTTAAGCATCAATAAAGATAAGTGGGATTCTCTTCCTGAAGATATTCAAACCATTATAAAAGAAGAGGCACTTATTAAAAGCCAGGAACAGACGGGCAGGCTTAATCAAGAGATAAACAATCATATAGAATTTTATAAAAAAATTGGCGTAAAACTTCATTTTTCAACAAAACAAGAGATAGAAGCGTTTAGAAAGGCGATGCTGCCGGTGTATGACTGGTGGCTTAAAAAAGTGCCGGACGGACAAAAATACATTAATTTTGTTAAAGCACACAGATAGGTAACGATCAAAGAAGCCCGACAAATAAAAATTATAATTTTCTTTTAAAGAACAACATTATGAAAAGAATTTCCCTGCAGCAAAAGATACTTTTTATATTTGGTTTTTTTTTCCTCCTTATTATTGGTGCTGTTATGTTTAACGGCGTGATCTCTTTTAAAAATACATCCGCTTTTATGCTTGAATCTCTTAATGAGTCTGCTGCCGAGTCTGCTAAAAATCATGTTTTTAATAGTGCCAAAGCTACTGGAAATCGCATTATAGCAGAGTTTGAAGCTGCACTGAATTCAGCGAGAACGCTTGCTTATATGTTTTCTGCTGTCAGGGATGTACTGAACCTTAAAATGGACAGGGAGCAAATAGATGGTGTTTTACGGGGTGTTGTTGTAAAAAACAGCCAATTTGTCGGCGCCTATTCCTGCTGGGAACCTGATGCACTTGATAATCAGGATGATTTGTATGCCGGCAAGGGAGGTACGGATCTTTCCGGCCGTTTTATATCATACTGGCAAAAAAAAGGACGACGGGTGCGTCTTAATGTCCTTGAAGATTATGAAAACAAGGAGATGCTTCCAAACGGTCAGCGCAAAGGAGAGTACTATCTTCTACCAAAGGAAAGAAAAAAAGAGTGCATTATTGATCCCCATCCCCAGTCAATCAAAAATGGATCAGATTGGGTTATCTCCTTAGTTGTTCCCATTATTGCTGATAAAAATTTTTATGGAATAGCCGGCATCGATTTGAACATGGAATTTATTCATACGGCAATTACGGAGGCTAACAGTCAACTCTATTCAGGCACTGGACAAATAGGAATTGTCAGTTTTAACGGGATTATAGCCGGGGTAAGCGGCAAACAGGAACTGACAGGACAGCATTTGCAAAAATGGATACCAAATGGGTGGGAAACATATCAAAAGCATATCAGGCAAAAAAAAGAGTATATTGAAATAACCAGTGATAGAATTAATGTGCTGATCCCCTTGGAGATAGGAAGAACCCAGATGCCATGGGGCGTCATTATAACTATTCCTAAAGCATCTGTTCTTGCTAAAGCACGTAACATGGTGCGTGAGCTTGACAGGCGCGGGAAAAGAGATATGACTGTCCAGATAGCAATAGGGATTTGCATTGCTTTGCTTGCGCTCATAATTATCAGGTTTATAACAAGAAAAATAGTTGAACCCATAGCTGACAGTATACGCTTTGCCGGTCAGGTTGCCGAGGGTGACTTTTTGGCTACAATCGATATAAAAAGAAATGATGAAATTGGTGATCTTGCAAAAGCGCTTAATTCCATGGCACTTCAGCTTAAAGACAATTTTATGAAAATTGAGACCCAGCTTCAAGAGATTCAGCTGGCTTCCATTGAAAAAGAACGCTCCAAGAAGATTATAGAGGAATCTGAAAAAAAATACCGGGACATTTTCGAAAACGCAATTGAAGGGATCTTCCAAGCTGATTTGGACAAAAAGTTTATCAGTGTCAATCATTCTATGGCAAACTATTTTGGATTTGAATCACCATCCGAAATGCTGTCCTCTATTACCGATATAGCTGAACAATGTTATGTTAATCCTGAAGAAAGCGCCAAGCTGTATAAAAATGTCAATGCAATGAAACAAATAACAGGCGCAGAAAGACAGTTCAAACGTAAAGATGGTAGTTTGTTTTGGGGATCTATATCTGTGCGGGAGGTTAGCGATGAAGATGGGAAACGTCTTTATTATGAGGGTGCCTTCATTGATATTACTGAGCGCAAGAATGCAGAGAAGGCACTGAAACTGATGCACAACTACCTGCAGAACATTATCAATTCCATGCCTTCCATACTGGTGGGTGTGGATTTGAAGGGCCACGTGACCCAGTGGAATAAAATGGCGGAACAAGCCACCGGTATTATAGCCGACCAGGCACATGGAAAAATACTTTCCCATGTCCTTCCACAGATGATATCTCAGATGGAAAAAATAGCTGTAAGTATCCAGACACGTGAAATAACGCAGGCGCTGAAAATGCCTCACAAATCCAAAGACAGTATGCGGTATGAAGATGTCACTATATATCCTTTGATTTCCAATGGCGTGGAAGGTGCGGTGATTCGAGTAGATGACGTTACCGAAAAAATACGCATGGAAGAAATGATGATGCAAAGTGAAAAAATGTTATCTGTGGGCGGGCTTGCTGCGGGTATGGCCCATGAGATTAATAATCCCCTGGCCGGAATGATGCAGACGGCTAATGTTATGGCAAATCGCCTTGGGGAAGAAATAGATCTGCCTGCCAACCTGAAAGCCGCTGAATCAGCAGGCACTACAATGGAAAGCATTCAGTCTTTTATGGAAGCCCGGGGCATCCTGCGTATGATAAAGACCATCAATGAATCAGGACAAAGAGTGGCTGAAATCGTGGATAATATGCTCAGTTTTGCCCGGAAAAGTGACGATTCCATCTCTTCTCATAGCCCTGCTGAACTGATGGACAAAACCCTGGAACTTGCAGCAACAGATTATAATTTAAAAAAACAATACGATTTTAAAACCATTGAAATAGTAAAAGAATATGAAGACAACCTGCCGATGCTGCGTTGTGAGGGAGCTAAAATCCAACAGGTGCTGTTAAACGTTCTCAGGAATGGTGCCCAGGCCATGCAGGAAAACATGGAGATCTATGATGGGGATAAACCCCGGTTTATTTTACGGCTTTTAAAGGAAACAAAAACCAAGATGCTGCGTATTGAGATCGAAGATAATGGTCCTGGAGTGGATGAAGCGATCATTAAACGTATATTTGAACCTTTTTTTACCACAAAACCTGTGGGTGTTGGTACAGGGCTAGGACTTTCTGTATCATATTTTATTATTACGGAAAATCATGGTGGAACCATGGATGTTGTATCCACACCCGGCAAAGGAGCTACCTTTAATATTTGTTTGCCCTTTGAAATTAAAGGAGGATAAATACATGCCGACAATCCTTATACTGGATGATGAAACAGCTGTACGAGAAAGTTTTTCAGACTATTTTGAAGACCGGCTGTGGAAGATAATCCAGGCGGAAAGCGCTGAGAAAGCGCTGAAACTATTGGAAAAAAATGTAGTTGACGCCGCTATTGTGGATGTGCGTCTTCCGGGAATAGATGGAAATGAGTTCATAAAAAAAGCCAGGCTGCTGAAACAAAAAATAGCCTTTGTCGTCTGTAGCGGTTCACCCGAGTATACTATTCCACTCGACTTGTTGGATCTTTCCTGTGTATCCAACAGGCTCTTTAAAAAGCCGGTAAATAATTTTGCCCAAATGGAAGAAGATGTTCTCAAAGTCATGGATCGCTTGAAAAACAATGAAGACAAAGATGAATAACAATACGTGTTCTGTAAAAATTCTTGTCATTGATGATGAGGAATCTATCAGACACAGCTTTGCTGATTATTTAGAAGACAGGGGATTTGAAGTACTGACCGCTGAAAACGGTCGGATCGGCCTTGAACTCATTGAGCGGGAACAACCTCATATCGTCTTATTAGACTTGCGTATGCCGGAATTAGATGGTCTTGAAGTGCTCAAACAAGGCAGAGGGCTTGCACCGGACACACCCAAAATAGTCATTTCAGGAGCAAATCATATCAATGATGTGGTAGGGGCTTTACGGTATGGTGCATGGGACTATCTTGTAAAACCGGTAAAAGATCTGTCTATACTGGAACATACCGTGGAAAAGGCGTTGGAAAAGGTCCGGCTGATACAGGAGAATCGTGCTTACCAAGAAGATTTAGAAGAACTTGTACAGGAACGGACAAGGGATCTTGAACAAGCTAATAAGCATCTTTCCAATATTAATACCCGATTACAAAAAAGTGAAAAACAATACCGAACCCTGTTTGAAAAAACCAATGATGCCATTTTTATTGTGGAAAAAGCCAGTGGTCGGTATCTGGATGCCAACAAAGCTGCAGCAAAATTGACTGGACATCCTATTGAAGAATTAAAAGGTTTGACAACACGTGATGTTTCAAAAAAAGGCAATGATAAACAAATTGAGGCTATCACAAACCCCGATGAAACCATGGATCTTGGAATAGTCACTTATCGCAGGCCTGATAACATCGAGAGAATTGCAAGACTCAGCACCGTCCCCTTAGATGGAAAAACCATAATTGCTATTGCAAGGGATATCACGCATGATCTTGAAGTTGAAAAACAATTGCGCCACTCTCAAAAAATGGAGGCCATTGGAACCCTTGCAGGTGGTATTGCACATGATTTTAATAATATTTTATCCGGTATTTTCGGGTTTGCTGAGCTGGCAAAAATAGAGTTTGATAATCCTGAAAAAACAGGAAAATATATCGATCAAATAATAAAAGGTTCACAACGAGCCAGGGAATTGGTTCAACAGATTTTGACCTTCAGCCGGCAAACGGAAAGTAAGAAAAGTCTGCTTAAATTTTATCTGGTTGTTAAAGAAGCAATTAAATTTTTACGTTCTTCAATCCCTTCTACAATTAAGATTAGAGAAAATATACGATCACACAAAACCGTGCTGGCAGACGCTACCCAAGCACATCAGGTTGTCCTGAATCTTTGTACAAATGCATACCATGCAATGCGTGATTCAGGGGGAACCTTAACCGTGGAACTGACGAATGTTGAAATTTTACCACATAGTCAATTCTCAAACAATATCCATATGCCCGGCAGCTATGTCAAGCTTGAAGTAAGAGATACAGGTCTTGGCATGGATGAAGATACTCTGGCTAAAATTTTTGATCCCTATTTTACCACAAAACAACCTGACGAGGGGTCAGGCCTGGGACTGGCAGTGGTTGATGGGATTGTTAAAAAACATAACGGATTTATTAATGCCTTTAGCAAATCAGGTCAGGGCTCCACGTTCCAGGTGTTTTTTCCTTGTGCAATGGACGATAATACTTCTGATACTCTGCATAAAAAACAAATGGATTTGATCAAAGGAACAGAGAAGATCATGTTAGTGGATGATGAAATAGATATCCTTGATACCACACAAACAATACTGGAAAAACAAGGATATAGGGTGACAACCTTCCTGGACGGGATGTCGGCATTTAAGGCTTTTGAAAAAAGACCCGACTTTTATGATCTTGTTCTCACAGATATGTCAATGCCCAATATGGCCGGAGATAAACTATCAGCTGAATTGATCAAATTACGTCCTGATATTCCCATACTGCTCTGTACCGGATTCAGTGAAACCATGTCTGAAGAAAAAGCGTTATCTCTGGGCATTAAAGGTTTTTTATTGAAACCGATTATGATGAAGGACCTTTCACAGAAGATACGTGAGGTATTGGACGAAAATAAGAGCTGAAGAGGAATAATAGATAAATGATCCTGTTAGATTCCATATCTCTGGTATACAACCAAAAACAGCTGTTTTACAACAAGACAATGCAGGTTGATAAAAATGAAAAACGCTTGCTCCAGGGCAAATCAGGTGTTGGCAAAACCTCCTTGTTAAAATTGATTTTAGGGTTTGAAAGCCTTGACAGCGGAATGATTTTTGTAAATCAAGACCCTGTCGACCCGGTTCATATAAAAAAGATTCGAAAACAGATTTTCTATCTGAGCCAGGATATTGATTTAAAAAAAGGCATGGTCCTTAATTTTCTGGAAGAGCTCTTAACCAATGCGGGTAAAACCGTTGATTCCTATCAACTGGATGACTGGTTGTCATTTTTGGACCTGGATAAAAAGATTTTGAATCAGGACAGTGCTGATTTGTCAGGTGGTGAGCGCCAGCGATTGGGATTGGTAATCGGCTTTTTACTTGACCGGCCAATATGGCTTCTTGATGAACCCACATCAGCGCTGGACCAGGAAATGAAAGAAAAAGTAGTTCAAAAAATTCTTACCATGGAAAAAACCATGATCATTGTTTCTCACGATGATATCTGGCATCAGAATAATACTATTTATATAGAAAGGTGGTAAGCCATTGGGCGCACAGGATTTAACATTTTTATCTCTTGCATCCTTGTTGATTTTCCTTGTCCCGATTTTTTATATTAATCGAAAACTGAACCTTTCCATCAACAAGGCCTTGGGTATCTCGATTATCAGAATGTGTGTTCAACTGGGCTTTGTAGGAATCTATCTTAAATTTTTGTTCAAGTTTAACTCGGCCTGGCTCAATATGGCCTATCTTTTAATCATGGTTTCAATTGCCTGCCAGTCCATTATCCAATCTTGCAACCTGAAAGTCAGGCTTTTTTTTATCCCTGTCTTTTTCTCATTATTTATCCCATTCTCTGTTATCCTGCTCTTTTTTAACGGCGTTGTGGTGAAAATTGACAATCTGTTTGAAGCAAAATACCTGATCCCCATTGGTGGGATGCTGCTGGGCAATTGTTTAAGGAGCATTATTGTGGGATTGGACCGTTTTTATTCATGTATCCACAAAGACGAAAAAACCTATCTGACCTCTCTTTCTTTGTTCGCCAGCCGGATTCCTGCACTCAAGCCCTATTTTAAAGACAGTTTTTTAGCTGCCATTACGCCCAGGATTGCATCCATGGCAACCATTGGTCTGGTTTCCCTTCCCGGGATGATGACCGGCCAGATTCTTGGCGGATCACTTCCAATTGTTGCCATCAAATACCAGATTGCCATCATGTTCTCTATTTTTTATACTGAATACTTTTCAACGATTTTATCTATTTGCTAAGATTCAAATAGTGTAACGCCTAAGCCCATAATTGGTGTCAAAATAATGTAACGGGAATATACCCCGCCGCCGTACCCCGCCAATCGAACAAATAAACATTACCCCGCTTACCCCGCCGCCAACTGCAAGCCA
>JBDRQO010000002.1:0-98437 GCA_043826275.1 Pseudomonadota bacterium | reverse complement strand
AAATTTATACCTTCGGGCAGGTTCTTGCGAGGACGTCCGACCCTGGCAAGGATTGCCACCCTTGCTCCATTTTCGGCCAATGACTTTTCAACCTTTTTAGCAAAATGAATAATTTGTTCCGGCTTGAAAAACAACTCACCTCCAGCCTGACTGCTTCCGGCCATCCCTTCTGACGTCCAGAGTGATACCAACACTACAGCAATAAGTATATTTAATAGATTTCTCATATTTACCTCTTTTAAAATGTATTCTTGCCATTTACGTTAATCACCTCATCCGGTGGAGGACCAGCAGAAATCGTTTCATCTGTGATCTCAAGAGGCCTCCCTGCAGGCTTGTTCGCAGCATCCCATAAATCTTCTCCCACTTTTGCAGACACCGCACCTGATGCACCAAGGGCCATGAATGGAATGGCGATGACTGCTGATGCAACCTGACTACTGGCTGCAATTGAATGGGCCGCACCCTTACTGACAGAAGCACTGGCCTGGGCACTGTTTTTTACAGCTTGACCCGAATGTGTGCCTTGAGCAAATGAAGGCTGGTTTGAAATTAAAATAACAATAATAAGGGTAATAAGATTGAGTAATGTTTTCATGATAGACTCCTTTTTCTACTTTGTCGGCAATTTTCTGTTTCATTTTCATCTAAATGCCTAACGTTAAGGGTGAGACGCGGGAAACCTCAGGTTTTACCGTCGAACTCTACCCGCTGGATAGCTGTTCATTCGGTATCAAGTACAATGGAAAGTGATTTCACTTGGAGGCCACGGGCCTTTAGGTCGGTTCGTAGATGTACATTTTGATATTTTATTGGAGAATAGCTTACACTTTCTGTTCTGGTCTCAAAGTCTTGGGATGTTTGTGTAAATGTTTTTTCTATAGTTTTAGGTGTAGATTTTTCTGGGCTCCATATAGCAGACAAAAAATTTGTATAAGTTTCTCTATAACTATCTGTTGCTCCAAGTAAATAATATCGTTCTTTGTCAATTGGGTAACCAGACCTTAATTCATCATTTAGTTTTCCACCAAAATATTCATAAGATAACAACTCACCGTCATTATTAATTAATAAAGCTACTCCATCCGCTAAATTTTTCTTGTAATCCCCACTTCGGCCAACGATAAGATATTCATTTTTGTGCCCATTGATTATAGAGTTGGAGTTGTCAATATTTTGGCTACCATAACTTCTGCTCCAGAGAACATCACCGTTTGAAGAAAATTTTACACATAATATATCATTACTATTTTTTTTATTATCTTTAGTTAGTCCACTAATTATAAACTGGCCTGTTCCAGAGTTAATTAAATGATATGCAATCTGATCTTGCTCTGCTGAATAAGATTTTGACCATAATGGCTGGCCCTGAGAATCAAGATTCAATAAAACGATATCACTTTTTGATATCTTGTTAAATGTATTGGCCGCTATCAGTAAGTTTCCATTACTCATTTCTTTGATATCGAACCCAATATCAGAAACCCCAAGATCATAGCGATATTGCCAAAGTTGCTCTCCGTTTTCAGAAAGTTTAGCTACCACTATATCCATTTCATTTTCTGTGCTTATATATGTAGAATTACCTACACACACGTATCCACCGTCAAATGTTTGAATAACACTATATAAAGTGTCAATACTAACCCTTTCTTTGATCGGAATAGGTGCCCTCTTCATTTCTCTATCAAGAGTAACAGCCCATTGAACATCGCCAATATCGTCTATTTTTATTAATATTGGGCGTTCTTGCTTACTACCTGGTAAGGGAGTAAAGAAAAGACTTTGACTACCCCCTAAGATTAAAAATCCATTGTCCCGTGTTTTGATAGTGTCATAAGAAGTATCTTCATGGCTACCACCGTAGGTCTTGGCCCATAGAATTTTATGGTTACTGGATAATTTAGCAACCAGAAGATCTGTAGATTCCCCAAAACTTTTTCTTGTTTTCCCAGACAAATAAAATGAGCCGTCTCCTGAACCGGTGACAAATTCCCCCCAATCTAATCCGCCACCACCAATCAAGTATAAAGCTGAGATGCTTTTATCAGTAGGCACAAAGCCATTACCAATTGGGGTCATAGAAATGTTATTACTAATGGTCGGGGTCGTGCAACCTACCAACATTATTGTTAATAATGTTAAAAATCCTGGTGAAAAAATAAATCGAAAATTCATACTGCGCTCCTAATGTTATCGGCAGCTTTAATACTGACCATTCGGTACTAAAATAGTATCTCTGCTATCATTTGTCAATTAATTTTTTAAAATAATTTGATTTTTTTACTAAGCACTTGACTTTACAGGGATATTGGATTAAACAACGGGTACTTTAAAATCATTTAAATCAAATTAGCGCTTAGTTTTTCAAGGTCGCTTGTATAAAAAATTTTAAAATTACACTAATTTTCAATCATGCCCAAAGAAATTGCGCACATATCACTAGCCCAAAAGGTGTTTCGTCATTTACCTGAAAATTCATTGTTTCTTGGTTCCATTAAAAAGCATTTTAACTTGTTTCTATATGGATCTATTGCACCTGACACCTGTTATTATTACCTTTTGGGCCCACATTCATCATTTATTCAAAATCAAAGCAAAAAATTCCATACCACGGATACATCCAGCCTGTTACCTGTCCTTAATTTTTTAAAACATTTTCCAGATAATGACCCCAAAGCCATGGCTTTTGCTGCCGGTATTTGTTGCCATATTATGACTGACACTCTTTTTCACCCCATGATTTACTATTTCTCGGGGATGGAAGATCAACATACAGATGCAACAACACGACACAGGCTCATAGAAACCGCGCTTGATATACATTTCTGGAGTCTTTCCAAGATCGATACGAGCATTTTTATTGACTATATTTTCAATAATCTCGAGATTCGTGGAACTGAACTTATTCATTTTTTTGAATATCTTTTTTCTCTTGAAAAAAACAAATGGGAAAGATCCCTGAAATATGCATTAAAATACCATATTTTTTCATACCAATTATTTAAAAACCACACTCTATATCGAATTATACAATTTTTTCATGGATATAAGTTTGGTATACCATCGAAATATGAGTCTCTTTTTTACCCATCTTCAAACCCGGTTGAGCTTTCTTTTTTCAGTGGTCGCATCCATTATAGAAATCCGATTAAAGGAACACCAATTACCACTAACATCGAAGCGCTCATTCAAAAAACAATCAAACAGGTTTTAATTCTAATATCTATTTTGGAAACAGCCCTGATTTATCGACAGGAATTATCAGATGTGATTCATCATCCCAATCTTCCAAAAATCAGCCCATGCCTTTCTAAAGAAACTTTTATGTTTTGGAATGGCCAGGCTGATATCCGTAGAATAATATATAAACGGCTCTGACTTAAAACCGACTTATGGATTTATACCTAAATAAAAAAAAGAAAATACAATGAACAAAAAAACGATAATTAGCTGGGTATTATTTGATTTTGCCAATTCAGCGTATACGACATTAGTGGTCACTTTTATTTATGGAACTTATTTTGTTAAAGCCATAGCACCCAATGAAATAGTTGGCACTGCATTATGGTCAAGGGGCATTACAATCACTGCTGTCAGTGTTGCTATTTTATCCCCTTTTTTTGGTGCCATCGCAGACCATGCCAATCTTAGAAAACAATTTTTATTTTTTTCTACAATAATCACAATTTTAGGGTCTGCCCTGCTCTACTTTGTGCAACCCGGCCAGATATTATTGGCATTATTTTGTTTTGTGACATCTAACATTGCCTTTGAACTAACCAATGTTTTTTACAACGCCTTTTTGCCAGAGATTGCAAGTAAAGAAAAAATCGGTTCTATTTCAGGAATTGGTTGGGGAGTGGGCTATATCGGAGGACTTTTAGCCATGCTAATTGCCATGATTTGTTTTATCAGCCCGGAAATCCCCTGGTTTGGATTATCAAGAGAGACCGGCGAGAATATCCGGGCAACCAACCTGCTGGTTGCAGGATGGTTTGCTTTATTTTCTATTCCTTTGTTTTTATTTGTTAAACAAGCCGCCAAGACAGAAAGAAAATCTTTAAAAAAAGTTGTAAAACAAAGCTTTTCAGATATCATCACAACCTTTAAAGAACTAAAAAAATACAGAGAAATTGCTAAATTATTAATTGCTCGATTGTTTTATAACGATGGTCTGGTTACCATCTTTGCTTTTGGCGGCATATATGCAGCAGGTACTTTTGGGTTTACGTTCAATGAAATCATGAGTTTTGGTATTGTTATAAATATTTCAGCGGGCATTGGTGCCCTTGTTATGGGATTCCTTGATGATAAAATAGGGGGCAAGAAAACCATACAGATCAGCAATATAGCCTTGGCTCTGGCTTCACTTTTGGCTGTATTGGCTTCAAACAAATCCTTATTCTGGGTAGCGGGTATTTGTATTGGTCTGTTTGCCGGCCCGAATCAATCGGCCAGTCGATCGCTACTCGGCAGATTTGTTCCCAAAGATAAAGAAAACCAATTTTTTGGTTTTTTTGCTTTTTCAGGGAAACTGACTGCATTTATGGGACCACTGCTACTGGGGTTTTTAACTGGTTTATTTAACTCCCAGAGAGTGGGTGTCTCCATTGTAATTTTATTTTTTATTATTGGTGCTTTAATTCTAACGACCGTAAATGAGACAAAAGGAATCAAAACAGCCGAGCGATCCAACTCCCATGAATGAGATAAGGAAACACGCTTGACAGAAAAAACAATTGAAGATAATTTAATACCAAACAGTCAAATTATTCTTAAGAAAGACAGATATGCCGGATAAAAAATACAAAGCCAATGCCAAATCAAGAATTTTAGAATCAGCTGTTGCCGTATTTGCTACAAAAGGATTTAACGGCTCCAGAGTTGACGAGGTTGCCAAAGCAGCAAATGTTCCAAAATCTTTAATTTATTACCATTTCAAAAGTAAAGAAGCAATTCTGGATGAGCTTGTGGCCAATTGCCTTGATCAGTACAAAAAAATCCTTACAACTATTGCCATCCAACCCGGATCTTCTGATACACAATTGCTTCTTGAAAGAATCCGAACCACATATTGGAAGTTTTTAGAAGAAAATGAAGATATTATTCGGGTTATCTGTATGGAGTCTTTAAAAAAAGATTCCCCCAACGCCAATGTGGCTTTCAAATTCACAGAGCTTCTTATTGAAATTGAAAAAGATTTTTTTAAACAAACCGGCTTATTACAAAAGGAAGAATTGGAATCACATATGGTTGCAGAATTTTTTACCAGCCAAATACCAGTTGTTATGTTTTTCTGTCTGAGACAAACATGGTCAGATGCATTTAAAACAAATCCTGATAAGCTTACCCAGCAATTTTTAAAAGCCTATGGTGCTACATATGGCGCTTATCAAAGAAATCGCCTGGGCTGAACTCATTTCATTGATACTCACCCAAGAAAGGCTATTATATGTTCTATGATATGCTGGATTTTCATACTTTTCAAATTTTATCAGGGCTTTTCTAAATGGTAACACAAGATACGTCATCGATCGTCATCAAAAAAAACGTTTTTTCACGTTTAATGCCACAGCCGGTTATCATAAAAATAAATTCCCCAAGAAATCCAAATAGTATTGTTGATACCATTGATGCCATTGAACCTATTTTTAAAACATATCTTGGAATCATGAGTCAATTCTTCGATATTTATAATTTTGACAAATGGTGTACCAGTGCAATAAAAAATTTAGACGTATATTCAAATAACGATTATTGTCATATTTACGTAATCAAAAAAACTGATATCATCATTGGATTTATCTTCATCAACGAACACCTGCGATTCAACAATGATGGGTTAGGTGTCGCAGAGTTCTTTATTCAAAACGATTATGCAAAAAAAGGCTATGGTCGAAAACTGGCCCAATTTGCATTTAACCGCTTTCCAGGACCCTGGGAAATTGCAGTGACAAGAAAAAATAAGTCGGGTACACTATTTTGGAAACAAGTGATATCGTCATATACCCACGGACATTTTTCAGTAAAAGAAAAACCCACTTTTAAAGGGAGTGGCTTTGTCTTCAACAATGCCAACAGAGAATCACTTGATTAATAAGACTTTTTATTGGCTGTTTTTGCTGCCAATTGTATGATAATAAATCAATTATGAAATGCGTGATCATTGCCAGTGGAGATCTGGACTTAACTTTCCGAATAAGACAGATCATAAAAACAGCTCAAATACTTATTTGTGCTGATGGCGGTGCCAGGCATTTAAGAATGCTTGATATTCTGCCCCATGTCTTGATTGGAGATTTTGACTCCATTCACGCGGATGACAAAGCTTTTTTAAAAACAAAAAATGTCAAACAAATTAAATTTCCCGCAAAAAAAGATCAAACCGATTCTGAACTTTGTGTCTTATGGGCCATGGAACACAAAGCCACAGATATCACTTTATTGGGTGTCCTTGGCAGTCGACTGGATCACAGTCTTGCCAATATCTTTCTTTTAAAAAAACTGGCTGAACAAAACATTCCAGCCCGGATTATCGACAAAAACAATGAATTGATTATGGTCTGTGATTCTATTGAACTGGAAGGCAACCCCGGTGACCTGCTGTCAATCATACCGGTTACAGATAAAGTGACTGGAATTACCCTTAAAGGGCTTGAATATCCCATGGAAAATGGTCAGATTGAAATGGGTTCCTCTATAGGCATCAGCAATCATTTCGTACAAAACCGTGCAACAATCAGTATCCAAACAGGTCGGTTGATTGTTGCAACATCCAAAGATTAATGTGCCGTCTTTATCTTTGGATTATTTTTTTTCTTTGTCTGTTTTTTCCTTGTCTTCACCTTCTTTTGCAACCGGTTCGACTGACAGGGTATGCTCAATAATAAACTCTTCCACTTTCTCAATTTGTTCTGCTACGATGACGTGCTCGACAGCCACCTCTTTTATGATTCCCTGCATATAGGGATTAAGAATATCTTTGAGTTTTATATTTTGTTCTTTAATACTCTCAAAATCCTTAACATCATTAAAAACCAGAGAACTTAAAAAAATAATCGCAGCTTCCCTGGCTTTGGGGTGAATGAGTGGAACATCCTGGCCAGGCATCAGTTCATTAAGAATCAGATTTAGATTCATACATAAATAACGATCTTTATCATTGGAACGATTTTTATTTAAATTCACTACAACCGGGCCCATGGCAATGATCTGATCAAGGTTTTCTACAACAGCGCTAGCTTGCTTTGCCTTGGTCCGTTGCCAGGTAATGGTCCGGCCGGACTCCTCTTTTAGCTGCATCATATCTTCAGTCAGCTCGATGATATCAAAAAAACTGGTACTATTTTTTTTCCATATTTCTTCAATATCCGATGCCGTGACCGTAAAAATAATCTGACCTTTTTCAATATACCAGGTTCCTTTAGCACTTCCTTTGGCTTTAACAACTTTTGAAGTGGCATCTGTAAGCCGGACTGATGAATCCCATTCTCCTTGTGGTCTCATGATCAAAAGGATATAGGCCCTGTTTCTGGATTGAATCCAGTTACCAACAGCAAAATCATTTTGGTTTTTTTCCGATTCTCCAAAATCAACAAAGAAAAACAGGCCACCAATAAGAAGCAGGCCAATCAAAAACAAACAAGCATAAACGATTTTTTTTTTCATGAAACTATTCCCAAAATGAGTTCAAACCGATTGATTACGCTACCATGAAGCAGGATCATGGTCAACCCACGCAATTATCTTTATTCGTGTTGGTATATTTCCTTCATTCGGGATATAAGGAAGATAACTTTAATCATACGGAGAAATTATGCTCGCCAATACCTTTATTCATATCCCTGGAATCGGCCCGACAACAGAAAAAAAATTATGGAAATCCAATATCAAATCATGGACAGATAAAAGTCGCCTTTCCTCGATCAATCTTTCGGAAGCAAAACTCAAAGAGATTGAAGCCTATACCACCCAGTCCATACAGCACCTTGAAAACAACAACCCCAATTTTTTTGAAAACTTATTACCATCCAATCAACATTTCAGGCTCTTTCCTGAATTCCGGCAATCCTGCGCTTACTTGGATATTGAAACAACCGGCCTGAATGCCGCAGCTCAAATAACAACTATTGCCATATATGATGGTAAAGATATTAAATATTTTGTTCAGGGGAAAAATTTATCAGATTTTCTTGATCAGATTCAAAAATATAAAGTGTTAATTACCTATAATGGTCGGAGTTTTGATATCCCTTTTATAGAAAATTATTTTCATACACACCTGAGCCATAGCCAGATAGACTTAAGGTATATCCTGCAATACCTGGGATTTAAAGGCGGATTAAAAAAATGTGAGAAAGCCATGGGAATTGACCGGGAAGACCTTGATGGTGTGGATGGTTATTTTGCCGTACTATTGTGGGAGGACTATGTCAGAACCGGTAATACAAAGGCTTTGGAAACATTATTGGCGTATAACATTGAAGATGTTATCAATCTTGAAGAACTGATGGTTCAAGCCTATAATATGCACATTGAAAAAACACCATTTTCTATGTCTCATCAAATACAAAAACCGTTTAAACCGGAGAATCCTTTTAAGGCAGACAAAAAAACCATCCAATCCATTAAACGCCAATATTATTAGAATATTATAACCAAAGAAGGTGCTTGACAAAATGACCAAGCACCTTCTTTAAAAAAATATATAATTAGTCGCCGCAGGAACCGCCGGATCCACAGCTACCGCAACCAGAGTCTCCTCCCAGATCAATATTCGAATCCAGGTGAAATCCCATGCCTGTAAAATCGACTTTAATTTTCTCAGCTTTTTCCATAAATTCTTTATCAACAACAAATTTTAAGCCTTTTACATCAAATTGGTCATCTGTATCTTTTGACTCATCCAGAGCCATGGCAAGAGAAGGGCCACCTCAGCCGCCTGAATTGAGAAAAATTCTAATTGGAGTGGGTTCTCGCCCCTGAAAATAGTCATCGATCTGCGTTTTTGCAGGATCTGTCAATTCAATCATTGTATAACTCTCCTTATTCTTATATTTATTTCAAACCTTTTCGTTTGAATATCCTAATTTTAACCATATCAACTGCACCTGTCAATGTTCTAAGCAAGTCTTTTATATATTTTATGGCAGCAAAGCAGATAAATCCCTGAATTTGGAGTGCTCTTCTGCTCATTGCATATTGCATTCACAGGCCAGAGTATTGTAAACTGTTTGCATGAAATTATCTGTTCCCTTTATATCGGACAAACAATATACCCTCTTTTTACAACAACGCATTCAATTCATTGAATCTGTATATTTTTCATTACACTCAGGACCGGTTCTCGATGCCCGGATGCGATTTAAAAAAACAAGTCTCAACGAGCTTGCAAAGGGATTAAAAAACCTTGGAAATATTAAAAAATATTGTCTGTTAAATTCAAGATTTATCCATCCAAAGTTCTATCATGATACCACTTTTTTAGATGCTCTTCTGGATAGTTTAAATCATTTGTCTTCCCAGGCCGACATCACTGGATTTGTCTTTTCAGATGCCTATTTTTTGACGGCATTAGGGGCCAGAAAAAATAAGGCCGCCCACCATCTCGAGGCAGTCCCCGGCATCAATTGCATGATTGACTCTTTTCAAAAAACCATGGCCTTCTTTGAAATCATAGAAGAGACAGGCTTTAAATTACCCCAGAAAATCATCCTGGATCGCTCCTTGAATCGAAATTTTTTCCAACTTGAAAAAACCTGTAGAACAATCATGGAAAAATACAGTCCAATAAAATTTGAATTACTGGCCAATGAAGGCTGCATCCATCACTGTCCATACAAACTGGCCCACGATTCCCAGATTTCATTTTCCAATACAGGCTATTCCCAGGATTTGACATATATGACCAACCAAACCATTGGCTGCCATGCCTATTATTCCGACCGGCCTGAACGCTTTTTTAAATCCCCTTTTATCCGGCCTGAAGATATTGTTCACTATCAAATGGTGGTCCATACAATAAAGCTTTGCGGCAGGACCATAGGAACCCGTTTTTTAAAAAATTGTATTGATGCCTATATCAAACAATCTTATACCGGCAATTTATTGGAGCTCATGGATGCCACCCACTGGCTGTCAGATCTATACCATGTAGAAAACAAAAACCTTGATCCTGACTTTCTTAACATGATAACACAGTGTACAAAAACCTGTAAAAGTTGTAAACTATGCCATAATTTATGGTTGAGTGCGACAAGGAAAAAATCCCTGGGCATAAAAGAATATAAGGATTATCAATGAAAATACTTGTTACCGGTGGTGCTGGATATATCGGAAGCCACACATGTATTGAACTCCTCAATGAAAACTATGATGTCGTTGTTCTGGACAATTTTTCTAACAGCTCTGAAGAATCTTTATCCCGGATTCAAGCGATCACAGGAAAATCATTGAACTTTTATAAAACAGACCTGTTGAATGAACATGATATTCATGCTGTTTTTAATGACCACAAAATTGATGCTGTCATCCATTTTGCCGGTTTAAAGGCTGTGGGAGAATCAGTGTCCATCCCATTGAAATATTTTTCCAATAATATTACCGGCACATTAAATTTATTAAATGTCATGAAGAACCATTCAGTTAAAAATATTGTTTTTTCTTCGTCTGCAACTGTTTATGGTGATCCGGCATCGCTTCCCATAAAAGAGGACTTTCCGTTGTCTGCCACCAATCCATATGGCCGGACAAAGCTGATGATTGAAGAAATCCTCCAGGATCTTCATGTTTCAGACAATAGTTGGAACATTGCTTTATTACGATATTTCAATCCTGTGGGGGCTCATATCAGCGGAAAAATCGGCGAAGACCCTAATGGAATTCCTAACAACCTTGTTCCCTATATTTCCAAAGTTGCCATTGGTTCTCTTCCCCGGCTGAGTGTGTTTGGTGATAATTATGATACACCGGACGGCACTGGTGTCAGGGACTATATTCATGTGATGGATCTTGCCATGGGCCACATTAAAACCCTTCCAAAACTCTTTACCAACCCCGGGGTTGTGATTTATAATCTGGGGACGGGAAAAGGCTTTTCTGTATTAGAAATGGTCAAAGGGTTTGAAATAGCAAGCAAGCAAAAAGTTGCCTTTCAAATTGTTGGTCGACGACCAGGTGATATTGCCGCCTGCTGGGCAGATCCGACCAAAGCCGGCAGAGAACTTGGATGGAAAGCACAAAAAACCCTGGCTGACATGTGCAAAGATACCTGGAGATGGCAGAAAAACAATCCTAACGGGTACCAAAACAACTAATGGGAGACTCAAATATGGGTGATGATTATCTGCCCCGTCTAAAAGAAAGCCTGAAGAACGGGAAAATCGGTCTTGCCAAAACTTTATTAGCTGATCTGGTTTCAAAACATACACATGAAAAGCTTGAGGTCATAGAATTACTTGCCCTTACACCAGATAAAACAGCCCTGGTAATCTTATCTTTTTTAACCAGCAAAGAATATAAAGATCCTGAAATATATGACCGGTTAATCCAATTGGTGATTGACCGGGCCCATTTGAATTATAATTTTGTTTTGATCCTTCTCGAAAATGGAGAGAATCAGACAATTAACCGGGCCATTCTTCTGATCAGACATATTTTATCCAAGGAAACAGATAAAGAGCTATTGTATAAAATCATCAGAACTGCCGGGAAAATGCAGATTGAAAAACTAACAGATGATTTTGCAGAATTCATCTTTTATGATGATGCCACCCTCAAATCCGAAGCCATTAAAGCACTTGAACGAATCGGCACTTCAAACGCCTGTAGCAAACTTATCCAGGCTTCCAAGACTGAAAAGTGTGACCAGGATATTTTAGATGCCATCCAGGTTTTATCAGCCAATGCACTTATTGAAGAACCCGTTGAAGAAATGCTCATAGCCCCTGTAATTCAAAAAGAAGGCACAGATCAAACATATGAACAGGAATTGGATCTATTGACATCCAATGATTTTGAGAAGCGATTTGAGGCATTCACCACCTTTTCCCAAAAAGGGCCTGAATGTGTAGCCAGACTGGTAAAGGAACTGGATACTGACAACCATGATTTAAAAATAAACATCTTGAGACTGATCAAAAGGACCATCCCTGTTTCTGCAATAGCCAGAATTTTTGACATCCTTAATCAAAAAAACATTGAATCCTCAATTAAATTTACTGCATACAGTGCGCTTGAATCCTATCCTGAATTAAAATCCGGGGCATCAGTGGTCCATGGCCTGTCTGAACCGGCACTTTTTGTTCGGATAGCAGCCATCGGAGTGCTGAATAAAAATCTGTCTGATTTCGTTTTTGCAGAGATTAAAAACAAAATTGAATCTGGGACGACTAAAGGTGAAACCCTTGCCAAAAATATTCTCGATGCCCGGGCCGAACATATGATTGAGCGATTGATGATTTCAGACACCTTCTCCTATATGGCCTCGAACTACCTTGCCAGAACCGCGCCCATTCCGGTTATGGATACCTTTATAAAGATACTGGAAAAAAGAAAGTTAACTGCAACAGCCCAAAAATATATCGCGATCAGAAAAGAAAGAACAATTGAAAAGAAAAAGCAATTTATTTTGATCAGTTCTTCAGCGGCAATCTTGAATACATATAACAAGCTCATCTCTTCCTGCGGCTTTTGTGCCCTGATGTTTCAGAATTCCCAGGATGCTTTTGAAGCCATTGTTTCTCAACAGCCTGATGCGATTATCAGTGATCTGTTTTTAGATGAAATGACGGGAATAGATCTTGCCAGAGAAACCAGAGGTCTTTACACAAAAAATGAGGTTCCCATTATCATCTCCACCCTTCAAAAAAGCTTGGATAAAACCCGACTTCAACAAGAAATTGACTTCATTGGAATTACCGCCATATGTAATTTTCCTGCCACAACCAGCCAGATTAAATCCTGGGTCAAATAAGGGGACCACTATTGGAGCAATTACCGGTTGCCCAGCTACCTGTCGCTCAGTTACCCATAGCAATTGGTGCCAGGTTAAAAAAGTACCCCCAGATCATTACCCTTGGCCTGAAACCCAATTTTCAGGATTATTCAAAACAAGAAAAAGCCCTGATTTTAAATGCGCCCAAAATCTATTATCCCACTTTATTTTATGCTGATCTGTTCAATACCATGGGAAAGCCCACTTTTCCCAGTTATCATACCTATAAATTTGCATTGGATAAAATCAAACAGACTGCCATGTTCAAACTGTTGGGAGTGCCCCATCCAAAAACCCGTGTCTTTTACGGCAGGCAGCAAAAAAAAAACATCCTGGATTTTTTTGCTTTCCCGTTTATTGCCAAAAAACCAAGAGGGTCTTCAAAAGGAAACCATGTCTTTTTAATCGAGAACCCAAAAGACCTTGAGGCATACCTGATCTCCGGCGGCCCGGCCTATATCCAGGAATACCTGCCCCTGGAACGGGATATGCGGGTGATCATCATCGGTAAAAAAATTCGTTTGGCCTATTGGCGGATAGCAAAAAATAACAATTTTAAAACAAACCTCTCCCAGGGTGGGGCCGTTAGCTTTGATCCCATCCCCCAGCAGGCTCTGGACCTTGCACTAACCACTGCATTAAAATGTGGATGGGACGATATTGGTCTGGATGTTATTGAACACAGCAATCAATTCTATGTTTTAGAAGCCAACGTCAAATATGGAACAAAAGGATTTAAACAAGCCAAGATTAACTATAAAGGAATGATGGTCGAACTGATCGTGAACCATCAAGTCTAACTTTTTTATACACGCTCCTTAGCCAGATTTATTCGTTCCTGAACCAGGATTAATACTACAGGCCAAAACTATTCAATACTGAACCAGAATTCTATTCAATTTATGTATAAAGATTAGTATTGCGTTTTCAGGTCAGGATAGAGTATCTCCAATATACAATAATGGGATTTTAATTAATTTGATGATGCCCTTTCCCATATAGTATAATTCATGGCTGACAAACAATGAAATTTAAAATACCAGATGTTGTATCCTGGTAATAATTTAAAAAGCCCGGACTGGTGAAAGAAATAGTCGCCCAATACTTGAAAAATTGTGAACTGAGCGGTTCACGTTATGGGGCTCACCTGGGTCACAGTTGAAAAATTATTTATTGAAAATATCAATGATACAGTTTGAATTGTTGATCAATGTAAGTGTTAATATACATGCAAGTAACTGTATATGCTGGACCACAAAAGGTGCTCACTTGTAAGTTCGAACAAAAACATTGAATAGTGAATTAAGAGATAAGTTCTGTGATTGGTTCCTGGGAATGCTTAAAACTGGAAAAGAACCGACTATTTCACTCTATCAAATGGAAAAGGTTACAATCCATTAGCCCCTAATGAAATGGTCCCCAAAGCGGTCCAACGGTATTTCAAAGCTTATCCGGGTTCCCTGTCCTTTAGCAGATTGAATCTCAAAGGTTCCATCCAATAAAGAAATTCTTTCTTTCATGCTGAGAAGACCTATACGCTTTCCCTTAATTGTCTGGTAAATTTCGTTTATATCAAAACCTTTACCATCATCCTGAATACAACCTGTGAATCGAGTGTTTTCAAGTTTAAGGAAGAGCTCAATGTTTTTTGCCTTTGCATGTTTTAGAACATTATTTAATGACTCTTGCACAATCCTGAAGATGGTTATCTCCAGATTTTCGTTTTTATATTCCTCAAGTCCAACAGCCGCAAGTTTTGTTTTGATCCTTGTTCTCTTAGTGTATCTATTTAAATACCAACGCAATGTTGGAACAAGGCCAAGGTCATCAAGCATACTCGGTCTCAGATCGAGAGAAAGGTCTTGAACCTGATCTGCTAAATTGTCAATAATTGAAATACTGTCAGTTAATAAGTCCTGGCAAGAGTCCGAGATATCATTTTGAAAAAGATTCAGGTTGAAGCCTAATGCGGTTAACGATTGCCCCATGGCATCATGCAGCTCAAGGGAAATCCTCTTGCATTCTTCCTCCCTGATCTCTATTAACCGGTGTGCCATAAAACGAAGTCGATCTTCATCTTTCTGCCTGTTTTTTTTATTTTCTAACGATTCGGTGATATCCTTTATTATGCCGAATAACATTATCCTGTTATCGGTTTTGAACTGCCCGGGTGTGATTTCCACAGGGAAAATGGTTCCATCCTTTTTTTTATGATGGCGAACGGGAATTTCGATTTTTTCACCTTCAATCACCTTTGTGATGGAGTCTTCAGAAATTGCATGTTCGGCTGTAATATCATTGTGGTGTAATTGTAAAAATTCATCTTTTGTATACCCATACAAATTTGATGCAGCTTGATTGCTGCTAACGAACAGTCTTGTTTGGGCATCAAAAACCAGAACGGAGTTTTTTAACGAATTAAAGAGGTTTCCATATTTTACTTCATTCTCTTTTTTATTTTGATAAAGTTTTTTTGATATTGAATTAAAGACTTTTGCCAACTGGTTTAATTCTATGCCAGAGGGTAATGGCTTTATTTGCTTCAGCTTGTCAGGTTTATTGAAAAACTTTTGCATTGTACTGTGTACTTTGGAAATCGGTTCAAACAATAGATAATTGGCCAGCAGATACTGAACATAAAAAAATACTAAAATAATAGCACAACAAATTAACGACAGTTTTAAAGCAAAACGGTTTGCAGTTAAATATGCCTTGGGCAAAGGAATTTTTATTACGATGGCGTGGGGATAGTCTCCTATGTTTCGTTTAAAACCTGCATGGTCTCCATAAATATCAACCAATTGTTTTGGTGCCTGAGCAGGAGAACCATGACAGTGAAGACAGGATTCCTCTATTAATTCGCCTCTTCTCAAGAATACATAATAGGGCATATTATCTATCTGCTGAACAGAACTTTTTACCATCAGGCCCGGATCAGTGTTTAGTTGTAAAATAAATTGCCTTTCATAATGATCTGCCTCATTATCAGTTGCTCGAGCATTGATGGCTGCGTCTTTGATAGAATAGGTGTTTTCTCCTATGGAAAGGATGGTTTTATTAATCTGTCTTACAACATATGAGGATGACATCCATAAAGGGTCAAAATATTCTTTTGAACGATACGGCTGGATCATTTTCGATATTGCGGGTTTAAGTTTTTGGGAAAAATATGTGTGGATGGCAAAATACTGGTCAGCTATCATACCTGCTTTAATTTTTGCTTCATCCAAAGCATGCTGTTTTATATTATATGATGTAGCAAAGCCGATGATTATCAGCAGTACAATAATAAAAAAGCCATTAAACAAAAAAAACAGAGTTTTGGTTTTTATGGTCTTTAATAACTGTTTCATAGCAGGTTTTCTCCAACCCGATAATATTTAAAAATTATTAATAAGGCAAATGATGGGTATCCTGGTTCAGATTCCATTTCCTTAATATGTGATTATTTTTTTATGATTAAACTATAGGATTTATTTCCCTTTGAGTATATAGAAATAGGGTTAAAGTCAATAAATGTTTTATAAAAACTATTGAGTTTTTATAATGAATACTTTAAGGTAATTTATCTTCTTTAACTTGTTCTTACCCTTAAGAGAACACGATTATTTTTTCAAAATGTCCGGGAAATTAAAATTATCATGGATATGATTAGAGTATTAATTGCAGAAGACCATACCATCGTTCGCAAGGGGATTCGTTCTCTTCTGGAGAAGGAACCTGACATTGAAGTTGTGGCTGAAGCAGAAAATGGCCGGGAGGCCATCACAAAATCTGGGGAAATAGGGCCGGATGTTGTGGTTATGGATATTGGAATGCCCATTCTTAACGGGATAGAGGCTTCCCGGCAGCTTAAAAAAAATTATCCTAAAATAGAAATTATTATTCTGACAATGCACTCAAGTGAAGAGTATGTCCTGCAGGCGCTCAGATCCGGGGCTTCAGGGTATCTTGTCAAAAAAGCAGCCCCTTCGGATCTGGTCACTGCCATTCACGAGGTCCATAAAGGAAGATCCTATCTAAGCGCTTCTGTTTCAAAAACCCTTATTAAGGAATATCTGCGTCAGACCGGCACAATATCAGAGAATGAAAAAATCGACAGGGAAACAGAACTTACCAGCCGGCAGACAGAAGTTTTGCAACTGCTGGCAGAAGGCTATACAAACCGGGAAACGGCCAATATTTTATCGGTGAGTATAAAAACCATTGAAACCCACAGGACACAGATAAAAAAAAGACTCAACATCCAGAAAACGGCAGGACTTGTGCAATATGCTCTCCAAAAAGGATTGATCATAAAAGAATAAAAAACCTGTCCCATACCCCATCAATGGCCTAAATTCATAAAAAACCGATCCCAAAATCTTATTACCTATCTGCTTCTCTCATATCCAGCTTCCGTATGGGGTTCAAACGACAATCAGGGGTTTTTTTAACAAAAACCAGGGTTTTAAAAAATGAATACCGGGTGTTTAAAAAAAATCTTTCAGGTGTTCACCCTATATCAATGAAGGATTAAACGATCTATTATAAAATCACGATAAATGTTTTCTCTCATACTTTTAATTACGACACCTTAGTTGATATTATCATTTTGTTCATGAACCGATACGTTTTGAAATTTAACCGGGAAAAATTCGGATTAAAAGACAAATCCGAATGATCCACTGCATACCAAGAAAAGGAGGTGGGCAATTGGTTATGCCAGAATACAACAGATAAAACCCATCACCATTAATTTTTTTTTAAAAGGAGATTTACCATGGCTGTTGAAAAAACAAATGCATCATCAAGTTTAGTTGAAGTTATTGACCGTATCCTTGACAAAGGCGTTGTTATTGATGCCTGGGCAAGGGTATCTCTCGTTGGTATCGAACTTCTGGCCATTGAAGCCAGAGTGGTTCTGGCCGGTGTGGAAACCTATCTGAAATATGCCGAAGCAGTTGGTCTCACAGCCCAAGCCGAAGCCTAACTCATAAAGGGAGATTGGCAGGTATCCTTAGGGTAGTTAAAGGTGTTGCACCCCTTTAATATATCAGTGTCATCTTGAGCATATCTGGAATCTCCGGGGTATTTATAAAACCCCAAACATATCTGACAAAACTCCCTTGATTTTAAAAATAGTTGTTGTCCGATATGTTTGAGGTTTTTTTTTAACCAAAAGGTGAATTAATGAACATTCTAAAATTAGATGGTACACAGCAATTGAGAGCTTTGGCCGAAGGTATTGTTGATTCCTATGAAACACGGGTAGACACGGTTTGTTCCTTAATGACCCAGGCCAATAATTTCCTTCATTCTTTCCAGATAGAGCTTGACGATATGATGAATCGTCTGAGAATTAACCTGACGAATTCTCAAAGCCTTCGGCGAAAAGATTTTGATTCCATGATCCAAGATATCCTTGAGCATCACAGGAAAATTGAAAATGAAGCCACCCTGAGCCTGTCTAATTTCCAGGAAGAGGAACAGGAGATGGTATTGTCTTTAAGAGACCTTGTTGCCTTCAAAAGCCATGATCCGATTGAGGATATTGAAGCCTTGCTCGAAGATATGCTGATACGGCAGAAAAATCGGGAGCATGGTATCGTCAGGATATTAAAACAAATTCAGGTTGAACAGGAAGAATTAAAAACAGGGTTAAAAAGGTTGTTGGAAAAAGGTGAAGATATAAGGATTAAGGATTACAAGGCTATGCTCAAAGCTGTCCGAACACAACAGAGCGAATATAACCGGGAGCTGTTTGACTTATTGGATGATTTCGATCTTGTCAGAAACAGGGTTAATGACCAATGGCAAAAAATCGCAGCCATCAACAGTCCATAATAATTTATCGCTAATCTGAACTAAGTATCAGATTCGCATTTAAAAACAATAAAAGATATCCTTTGACGCTATGGAGGCTTATCTCCCTCCACTGGCTGACCAAGCCTTGCTTTAAGCATGTCTTTTCAAGGTTACAAGGAGAAGAAAAATGTCAGCATCTAAAGATTTGGAAAGGTTGGTAGAGGAAATTGGAACTGCGAGAAATGACCGAGGGGTACTGATAAATAACCTGAAGGAGAATTTTGGCCGGATCAAACAGGAGACGGCAGGGTTACGGCATGAGTCTGTGAGTTTTCTAAAATCAATTGGCAAGGACAGGGAGGATATGACCCAGTCCTTGCACCGGCAATTGGACAAAGATAGAGCCAGTCTTGGTGCAATGGAGAAAACGCGCCGGAAAGAAACGGGAATAGACCATAATAAGCGCATAAGTTTGATCAAAGAATCAAAAAATGAACTCAAATCAAAGCTGGAAGGTTTCATGTCGGATATGAAGGGTTGTGCAAAAGACCGTAAAGCAGATGCCAGGGAAGATAAAACACAGCGTCTTGTTGGAATCAAAACCATGAAGGACGAGGTTGGCAGGATGCAGGAAGATATTCAAACCAGTCTAAAGCAGATCCGTAACAGTCAGAAAAAAATGGGAGATGAGCTTTCATCATTTCTGAAAACCTTTGTTTCAGGTATCAAGACAAATGAAAGAGGCCGAAAATCAAATGTGAATGATTTTCTAAGGTCTGTAAAGGCGGAGCTGTCTGCCATGTCATCTGCATGGGAAAAAGTCATTACCAGTGCCGGCTTGAATGAAGCAAAAATAATTCAAAAAGATATTGAACCTGAACCTGATAAAGAAGACGACACAAGTGAAGAGCCTGAAGGACAAACGTTGTCCGACGGGGAGGGTGAAACAGAAGACAGCTATTATAATACAGGGCCAATAAAAGAAAAGGTGATGTCCACCCTGTCTGGCTATTCCGAGGGTCTTAAAATGACCCAGTTGGCCGAATTGCTTGATATTGAACAATGGCGAACGCTTATCCCTGTTATGCGGGATCTTATGGACAGCAACCTGATAAAAAAGGAAGACTCCTTTTATTTTGCTCAATAAGATAATCAGGGCCGGGAATTTATATCCCGGCCCTTGCACAACCCTAAGGGAACCCTTAAGAAAATAAAGACTTACAAAAAGGATACCTTTTTTAATCAAATAAAACAAAAAGGAGTCACAATGTCAACAGCAATTGCAAACACTGTTTTAGAACCTGTCTCTCAGCCTGATTTTGTGGAAACTGAATATGTAAAAAATGTTACCGACAGGGCTCTGGGTTATATCAAGGCGGGTTATCCCGTACACCTGCGAGGGATTTCAGGCACGGGAAAGACGACGATTGCCATTCATATCGCGGCCAGGATAGGACGTCCCCTTATCCTTATCCATGGAGATGAAGAGTTTTCAACCTCTGATCTGGTAGGGAGCGAACAGGGGTACAACATCCGCAAAATCAGGGACAATTTTATTCATACCGTTCTTAAGACAGAAGAGAACATGAGTAAACTATGGGTGGATAACCGGTTGACCATGGCATGTAAATTCGGATTTACCCTCCTTTATGATGAATACACTCGCTCAAGACCCGAGGCGAACAATGTGCTTTTGTCTGTCCTCCAGGAGAAAATGCTGGATATTCCAACCACAAGTCATGGAAATTCCAATTATATGAAGGTTCACCCTGATTTCACGGCCCTTTTCACCAGCAACCCTGAAGAATACGCAGGGGTCCACCGAAGTCAGGATGCATTAAGAGACCGTATGGTTACCATTGATCTTGAATATTTTGACGAGGAGACAGAAATAAAAATTGTCCAGGGTAAATCAGGGCTATCCTATAAAGATTCAAAAAAGATAGTAAATATTGTCAGGGGGTTAAGAGATTCTGATGTTTTTGAATTTTCTCCCACTGTCCGGGGATGCCTTATGATTGCCAAATCCGTTCAGGTGTTCAATGCAAAAGTTCATAAGGATGACAAAGTCTTTTGCCAGATCTGCTTTGACATCCTTTCTTCGGAAACCAGTCGCATCGGCAGCAAATCAAACAAGGAAAGGGTGA
Organism: Pseudomonadota bacterium; assembly: GCA_043826275.1. GTDB lineage: Bacteria > Desulfobacterota > Desulfobacteria > Desulfobacterales > Desulfobacteraceae > Desulfobacula. The sequence goes on along the minus strand of JBDRQO010000002.1, from coordinate 77,506 downwards.
TGCAGGTCCTTTTAAAATTGATTGATCAGTATTGCAATGACATTTATAAAGGAGACTCCAATGGCTAATCCCCCCCCCGTTAACAGAAGCATCAAAAGAGGCTGCTTAAAAAGGAATTCCGCAATAAAGCGCAGCCTTACCGCAAAATCCCGTCCTGTAAAATCCAGTTATCTGGGAATTTTTATAATGGACAAGCACCGTTCCCGGCTAAGACAGGAAAAGGCAAACCTGACCCGGAGAATTAATTTGATCGATAAAGAGCTTGCATCCCTTGACAAGGCCATTGCTGAAATGGGTAAGGATGTCAAAGGAGATATCGGCTCAATGTCCCCCTTGACAAGCATCAAGTCCGTCAAGGAAATAGATACAATAAATGAACCCGATACCATCAACAGAATGCAACTAGAATACTGATAAAACCCATTCAGGCAAGTGATGTGGCTTGTAAATTTTAAGACTTAAAAAAGGTGACCCATGTCTCAGATAGGCAAATACATATACTGCATTATTGAAGAAAAATATGACCGCAACTTTGGCACCATCGGGATCGGGAACAGAAAGGATCTGGTTTCAACCCTTAATTATGATGGTATCTCTGCTGTGATAAGCAACACCCCTATGTCCAAGTATGTCATCAACAGGGAAAATCTTACTGCCCATGAAATGGTCATTGAGCAGGTAATGAAAGATTACACAGTATTGCCGGTTCGATTTTGTACCATTGCTTCAAATTTAGAAGAGATAAGAAGCCTTCTTAGAAGGCGCTATCCTGAATTTAAAAGACTTTTCAGGGAGATGGACAATAAGATTGAGATGGGATTAAAGGTGATCTGGAAGGATATGGATGCCATATTCGGCGAAATATCTTGTTCCAACAAACTGATCAAAAAAATTAAATCAAATATGGCAGGCCCTGATGCAAATATTATGATTGATGCAAAAAGTAAGATCGAGGCGGGGAAACAGGTTCAAAAGGCCCTGGCTGAAAAAAAAGAGGATGAAGGGCAGATGATTACACGAAAATTTAAACGCATTTCAGTGGATATAAAGGAAAACAAAATCATCGGCGATGCCATGCTGTTGAACCTTGCCTGCCTGATCGACAGAACCCATGAAAAAGAATTTGATAATACGGTTAACGATCTGGCTGCAGAATATGAAAATCGATTATTATTCAAATATGTGGGCCCGATCCCTCCCTTTAATTTCGTTAACATTGAAGTCACATAAAATTGAAGCCACGTAAAGGAGACCTTCATGACAAAGAAAAAAACCAAAGATGAGACAACCGGCGAGTTCGGTTTTTCAGGGCTTTTAAAAGGCCTGGGCAATCTTATTGAAACAGCTGCTGCGTTTGCTGAAAAAAGCCAGGAGTTTAAAAAAGCTGGTGAAATAAATTTTGGCAATCTTGATAGTATCAAAGGGCTAAAGGATATTAAAGGCGTTTATGGAATAAATGTCCGCACCTTAAAAGATGGCAGGCCCTTTGTTCAATCTTTCGGCAATATTAAGAAAACACCGGATGGCCCGGTTGTTGAAGAAGTAAGGGAACCCATCATCGACCTTTTTGAAGAAAAAGGGACCACCCAGATCATTGCAGAAATGCCGGGCATTGACCAGGAGGATATTGTGGTGGAGGCCAAAGATGATATTATCATTATCAGTGCTTCTACAAATTTGAGAAAATATCAGAAAGAGGTGCTTTTATCAAAACCAGTCAATCAAAAAAATATGGAATGGTCCTATAAAAACGGGGTTCTGGTTATAACGATCAAGACAGACTAAGGGATCGGCTCTTAAATATTTTTTATTCTCACGGGGACAGGTAACTTGGAATGGATATAACATCTATTACGTTAAAGGTAATTGAGGCCAATTCAAAGGATACAGGCAGAGGGATCATCCGCCTTGATCCCAAGGATTTTAAAAAAATCGATATAGAGGTGGGAGATGTTGTGCAGGTCAAGGGCAAAAGAGTGACTGCGGCCAAGGTCATGCCCGCATATATTGAGGACCGGGAAAAGGATCTGGTCCGTCTGGATGGTATTACAAGGGACAATGCGCAAATCGGGCTGGATGAAAAAGTGATCATTCAAAAAGCCGTCTGCAACCCTGCCGGAAAAATATCCGTCACCCCTCTTACCCAGGTTCGGTCCTTTGACAGTAAGTATATTGGTACCCTTCTGGAAGGTATTCCCCTGGTTAACGGTGATATTGTCAGGGCAAAATTATTTGGAGCAAAAACCCGGGATTTTAAAGTCACGGCAACAAAACCGGATGGGATTGTGATTATCAAACCTGACACGATCATTGAAATAAAAGAAGAAAAATCCGAGTTCAAGTCATCCAGAGTGTCGTATGAAGATATCGGGGGGCTTGCCAAGGAAATCCATCGTATCCGGGAGATGATCGAATTGCCCTTAAAATATCCCCAGGTGTTTGAAAAGCTGGGGATCGACCCACCCAAGGGAGTGCTTCTACACGGACCGCCAGGATGTGGCAAGACATTGATTGCAAGGGCGGTGGCAAACGAGACCGATGCAAATTTCCAGCATTTAACCGGGCCTGACATTATGGCCAAGTTCTATGGAGAGAGTGAGGCGAATTTAAGAAAAATCTTTGAAAAAGCTTCGGCCGCAGCGCCTGCCATTATATTTTTTGACGAGATCGATGCCATCGCACCCAAGCGTGAAGACATGGGCGGCGAAAAACAGGTTGAAAAACGGGTGGTTGCCCAGCTTCTGGCCTTAATGGACGGCCTTTCTTCAAGAGGACAGGTGATCGTCATCGGTGCCACAAATATCCCCAATGTTATTGATCCGGCCCTTCGACGACCCGGCCGATTTGACAGGGAGATAGAAATCAGTATCCCGGATAAGAACGGGCGATACAAGATATTAAATATTCATACCCATGGCATGCCGCTTTCCGAGGATGTTGACCTGGTCAAACTTTCGGAGATTACCCATGGTTATGTGGGGGCTGATATCGAAGCACTCTGCAGGGAGGCCGCCATGGTCAGCCTTAGACGGTTTTTCCCAACCTTTGATTTCGGGCAGGAAGAGATCCCCATTGACAGCCTGCTGGATCTTAAGGTGACCATGGATGATTTTTTGGAAGCCATGAAGGAGATTGAACCCTCGGCCATCAGAGAGGTCTTCTCTGAAGTACCCAATGTGAAATGGATTGATGTGGGAGGACTTGAGGATGTTAAAAATCTTTTAAAAGAGACGGTTGAGTGGCCCTTGAAATATGCTTCTCTTTTTGATTTTGCCAACACCCGTCCGGCCCGGGGAATTTTGTTTCATGGAGAGCCCGGCACCGGTAAAACTCTTCTTGCAAAGGCTGTGGCAACTGAATCCGGTGTAAATTTCATTTCCATCAAAGGACCGGAACTGTTATCCAGATGGGTGGGGGACAGTGAAAAAGGTATCCGGCAGATTTTTAAAAAAGCAAGACAGGCCTCTCCCTGTGTTGTTTTTTTTGATGAAATCGACAGCCTGACTCCCAAAAGGGGAGCCTTCGGCTCGTCGGCAGTAACCGACCGTGTCATCAGCCAGTTTTTAAGTGAAATGGACGGGATAGAAGAATTAAAGGGTATTCTTGTCCTGGCTGCCACTAACAGGATTGATATGATTGATGCTGCCATGCTGCGATCAGGAAGATTTGATTTTCAGCTTGAACTGAAAAATCCAGATAAAAATGCCAGAATAGAGATATTTAAAGTCCACACAAAGGGAAAACCCCTGGGCAAAAACATTGATTTTGATCGCCTCGCCCATGAGACAGATACGTTAAAGGGGGCTGATATCGAATTGATCTGCAATACCGCCGCGATAACAGCCATAAAGGAATTCATCAAAAAAGGCAAAAAAGATCATACAAAATTCACGATTTTAATGAAACACTTCGAACACGCCATAAAAAAAGGACAGACAAGATGAATAAGCAGCAATATTTATATGGATTCGTGTTTTCAGAATCAGGGCAAAATTTCACTTGTAAGGGTCTTGGCGGCCAGGATATGTATTTTAAAAATCGTGGGAATCTATCTCTGGCTGTCAGCGATTTTAAAACAACTGATTTTTCTGAATTACCCCAAAAAGAGCTGTTGGAATATTTAAAACAGCATCATCATGCAATTGAAACAATAATGAAAAACTTGTGTATTATCCCCTTTAAGTTCGGGACAATGATTGAACATCCGGATCAGATTATAAAGATATTTACAAGCAGTTATGACCAGATCAGAAAGAAATTTACACTCTTGAAAGACATGGTTGAAATGGATGTAATGGTTTTTTTTAATAATTTTGACCAGGTCTTCAATGAAATCAAGGAACTGCCGTCCATTGAACAATTTAAACAGGAGTTGTCACCCGGATCAACACAGGATCTTCATGACGCACAGGTGAAACTTGGGAAAATGGTGAATTCCCTTCTTGATGAAAAACGCAATGGTATAAGAACGATTATTTTTAATCGTTTGTCGGATGTATCAGCCGACATTCTTACAAATGATATTACCCAGGATTCCATGATCACAAGCCTCGCTTTATTAATCAAAAAAAAGGAGCAACCGGTTTTTGAAAAGCTTATTGAAGATCTTGATCGCTATTTTAATGGCACCATTGATTTTAAGATTGTGGGTCCTCTGCCATTTTACAGCTTTTATACCCTGATCCTTCATAAAGGAAATTTCAAGGAGCTTGATTTTGCAAGACAGACATTAAATCTGCCGGAAAAAGCAGACCTGTCTGAAATCAATGAATCCTATAAAAAATTAAGTAAAGCATGCCATCCGGATAATGACAGCCATAATAAAGATCTTGCCCGCAGGTTTGAAGATCTTAATAAATCTTATCAAATCATTATGGAATACATCAGCGATGACAGCTGTTCCTTTTTAAAGGAGGATGTTGAACAATGGATCAGGGTCAAGGTTTTTGAAAGGGAAAATGCGGTTATGTCATGAGAAAACTTTTTTTAGTCCCTATGATTCATATGGGTGCTGATCTTGGAAAAGCAAAGGACGAAATAGCAAAGGTTAAAAACAAATTGGTCTCTTTGGAAAGGCTTGAACAGCATGAAAAGACAATTTCACTGTTCTGGGACAGTATCCAGGCTTATCTTCAAGGACAGGACGTGAAAAATATGAAAATTTTTCAAGACGGGCTGGCTGTAGGAGGAGAAATCGGAAAAAAAATTGTAAAAGAACTGGCTTTAAAAGGAAGTAGAAATTTCATGATCGTATCTGATCTGGTTGACAAAGGGGCCATGGCAATGAAAACCGAAGATATTGCTTTGATTCAGCAAGAACAAGCGTTGTTCATGAATCTTTTACAGTCAAAACATTTTTTTTCAACTTTGATGAATTATTTAAAATATAAATTTTATAAGACGCGACTGCTTAAAAAGCGCGACATGTATATAGCCTGTCAGATCAATGACAATTTGAAAAAAGGAGAAAAAGCTGTGCTTTTTATCGGGGCTGTTCATAATGTGGTGTGTTTCCTTGACACGGATATCCAGGTTTTTTCTTTAAAAGATTCTGATATGGTAAATTCATACCTTAAAGCGCTCAGTCAAAAAAAGAATGACCGAAAATTTCAAACCCTGGCACACAAGCTTGTATCTGAAATCAAAGGGGAATCAAAATCATGAAACAGTATATTTATGCAATCGTGAATACTGAAAATGAGAGAACCATAGGTATGCAAGGCATCGGAGATCTGCAAGGCATCGAGGAAATTAATAATGAGGTATCAATTGTCTGTTTTAATAATATGGGCGCAGTGGTAAGCCCAACCCTGACGGAAGAGTTTCCGGTTAATCGGAAAAATACCCTGACCCATCAGAAAATCATGGAAGAACTTTTCAAAGAACATACGGTATTACCGGTAAAGTTCGGTACAATTGGGGATGATATCCAGACCATACGGGAGAAGGTTCTAAAAGCAGAACAGGTAAGAATAAAAGAACACATGGATTTTTTAAAAGATAAATCCGAGCTGGGGCTAAAAGTTTTCTGGGTTCATCCTGAAACTATTTTTAATCGGATACTGGAAGAAAATCCGAAAATCCAAAGGCTTCGAGATCGTTTAAATTCCCGCAATGGCGGATTACAAAGAGAGCAGATCCGATTGGGAGACATGGTGGAGAATGCTCTGAAAAATAAAAAAGAGGAAGTGGAGAAACAAATATTCAAGTTTTTAACCGGCCTCTGGATTGAACATAAAAAAAGCAAGATCCTTTCAGATGTAATGGTTGTGAATAGTGTTTTCCTTGTTTCAAAAGAAGCTGAAAAGCTGTTTGACAAGGCAGTTGAAAAAATCGATGAGTGTTTTGCAGGGCAATTGAAAATGAAATACATAGGTCCTGTTCCGCCAAGTAATTTTGTTGAATTAACAGTGAGGTGGTAAAATGGCTTTTATCATAGACGACATTGCATTATCTCCCATCAAGTTAACCATCTGGCTTGCTAAAAAGTTAAAAGAATCGGCTTTTAATGAAATGACAGATGATTCAAAAGTTTTAGAAGAACTTCTCATGCTGCAGATGAAACTTGAGATGGAAGAGATAACGGAGGAAGACTATACCAAAAAAGAAACCCTGCTCATGGAACGTCTGGAAGAAATAAGAAATTTAAAAAAAGGAGAAAATCATGGCTCTTAAATTTGCTGCTGCCATAAAAAAAGCACGATCGGAATTGGGAACAATTACCGGGCTTGAGTTAGAATCAACTATCAGCGCCCAACCTGATGGTGATGGGTGGCGGGTAACTCTGGAGGCACTTGAAAAAAAATCCATCCCGGACAGCATGGATATCCTGGGGATTTTTGAAGTCAACCTGGATGCAGATGGAAATATCTCCGAATTCAATCGGGTCAGGATGCGAAAGCGAATTGATATGGACGAGAATATATAAGAACCCGGGGGAAAAAGAAAATCCAAACCATTAAAATAAAAAAAGCGAGATATGCAAATGGGAATGGAACCATCCAAAGAAAATTTTGGCAGTCTGGCAGATGTAATTGACAGGCTTCTTGATAAAGGCCTGGTTATTAACGCGGATATCGCCGTATCCGTAGCCGGTGTTGAATTGCTGGGGATTAGAATCAGAGCAGCTTTGTCGTCTTTTGAGACTGCTGCAAAATATGGATTGGAGTTTCCTTCCGGCACAAAACTTTCAACCCCTGCATGGCAGGAGGCACTCACGGCCAAGGAATACTGTCCTCAATGTGAAAAGAGAGTGGCAATTGATGATCTGATGAGTGAGGGATGTCCCTGGTGCGGCTGGATAAGTGCTAAAGCAAACCAATTGAATCCTGCTATCAAAACTTCCATATGATTATAAAGGAAATACCATGGCCCTTGATATTGATGAAAAAAATTTAAAACATGGCGTTTTAGGCCTTGTTATCGCCCTGGTTGAAGTTATTCAGGAAGCCATGAATCTTCAGGCCATGAAAAGAATGGAAAAGGGAGCATTAACTCAAACAGAGATCCATCGTCTTGGGAATGCATTAATGGAGTTGGATGAGGCCATAGCCGAGATTAAAATCCAGCAGGGAATATCAGAAACCGTCAAATCAGTAAGGGATGGTTTGGATGATATTGTAGATGATGTCATCAACCAGATGATCAATCCTTGTAAGTGGAGCGCATAAAGGCGATATGACATGGAAGAGATAATCAAACAGATGGTTCAAAAACAGATCCGGGTCATTCTTGATAGTAACCGGGACACAATTTCAAAAATTGTAAAAAAAAGTATCATGCCGGAACTTTATAAGATGGTGCAGGATGAAATCCACAAAGAATTTCTGGCGATTGTAGAAGATCAACCGTCTTTACCTGATCAGGATATTAAAAACAATGCTGTTTTAGATTTACAAACACCAAAAAAGGATCGTCATGTTGTTAAACAAGGTTCTTTTAATGAACAGGGAAAATACCTTTATTGTATCGTTAAAGGCAATAAAGAGGAAGAATTGGGCCAAATTGGTATTGATGGCAATACAGTCTATCCCCTCCAGTATAAAGAGCTTGCCGCCATTGTCCATGACTGCAGCGCCAAACCCTATGAGTCCAATGAAGAAAAGATTGTAGCAAAATGGGTCATGACCCATCAAAAAGTAATTGAAAAGGCCTGGGAAACCTATGGCGTTGTGGTTCCGGCATCCTTTGACACTATTATCATTGGAGATAAAAATTTTACAGACAAGGAAAATTTAAAAAAATGGCTCGAAGATCATTATGATGATCTTCTGGCAAAAATGGAAAAATTTGTTGGCAAGGCTGAATACGGGGTCCAGGTATTCTGGAATGCCAATCAAATGGGGGCCAGGATTTCCAGGGAAAATGAGCAGATCAGAAAAATTAATGAAGAATGCAAATCAAAATCCAAGGGAGCGGCCTTTATGTACCGGAAAAAACTGGAAAACCTGTTGAAAAAAGAACTGGAAAATCAAGCTGAAACCTATTTTAAGGAATTCTACAATAAAATTAAGGCTCTTGTGGATGATATTAAAATAGATAAGATAAAAAATAACACGCCTGATCAACAGATGATCATGAATCTTGCCTGCATCATGCCCCGGGCAAACAATCATATCTTAGGGGATGCGCTTGAAAAAATTGATCAGATGGAGTTTTTCTCTGTGCAGTATACCGGCCCCTGGCCCCCTTATAGTTTTGTGTGATCATTATGGAACCTATGTCATATACTAAAGCCACCCTGGTGGATCTTTTGGACAGGGTGTTGGACAAGGGAATTGTGATCCATGCCGAAATTGTTATATCTGTTGCTGGTATCCCGTTGATCGGTGTGAACCTTAAGGCTGCCCTGGCGGGCATGGAAACAATGCTCGAATACGGAATGATGGAAGAATTGGATAAGCGTATCAGGTCCCGGGCCATGGAAGATGATAAGAAAAATTTAATAAAAGACAATAAGGAGTATTTATGGGAAGAGCAGTCGGTATAGATCTTGGTACATCCTTTTGTGTTGCCGCAGTCATTGAAAATAAGATGCCTGTGGTCGTTCCCAATTGTGAGGGCGACGTCCTGACACCTTCGGTTTTTGCAGTCACAAATGAAAACGAGTACCTGGTGGGGAAGGCTGCAAAAGACTATGCAAGGGAAAATCCGGACAAGACCGTTTTTTCAATAAAAAGAATAATGGGTACTGACCATAAGGTTATGGTGAATGGGCAGTGTTTTTCACCCCAGCAGATATCTGCATTTATTTTAAGAAAAATTAAAGCTGATATTGAAAACTATCTTCATGAGGCAGTAGACAAGGCTGTTATCACGGTGCCGGCCTATTTTAACCATTTAAGCCGCCAGGCAACAAAAGAGGCGGGAGAGTTAGCAGGGTTCAAGGTTTTACGGGTTATCAGCGAGCCCACCGCAGCAGCGCTGGCATACGGACTCAAGAGAAAGGACATTAAAACTGTTCTGATCTGGGATCTTGGAGGAGGCACCTTTGATGTTTCCATACTTGAGCTGGACCAGGGATTTTTTAAGGTAAAGGCTGTGAACGGGAACAATAAACTTGGGGGCGAAGACTTTCTGAAAAAACTTGTGGACCATGTGGCTCAAGAATTTTACGCCATACACGGGATTGATCCAAGAAAAAATAGTTTTGTTCATCAACAGCTCAAAGAGGTCTGTGAAAAAGCAAAGGCTGCGCTTTCCTGCAAACAGACAACCTGTCTGTGTCTAACCTCAATACCGGATAAAGATGGCAGGATGATTGATTTTGAGAAACAAGTAGACCAAAAAACTTTTGAAGAGATAACTTCAGATCTTGCCCGGATGATGATTCTGCCTACAAAACAGGCCATAAAGGATGCAAAAATAGAGATTGAAAATATTGATCGTGTCCTCCTTGTGGGCGGGGCGACACGAATGGCGTGTGTACAAACCATCGCAAAAGAGTTTTTCCATCAGGACCCCTACCTGAAAATCAATCCAGATGAAGTGGTTGGACTTGGAGCAGCAGTCCAGGCCGGTATTCTGACAAAAGAGATAGAGGATGTGGTTTTGCTGGATGTCAATCCTCTTTCTCTGGGCGTTGAAACCAACGGCGGTCTCGTCGCAAGGATCATTCCCAGAAACACCATCATCCCCACTTCCGACACACAGATCTTTACCACTGCCAAAATCAACCAGACCAGTATGGACATCAATGTGCTACAGGGAGAGCGGGAACTTGCCCCTGACAATATCAGCCTGGGGCAATTCAGATTGACCGGGATTTATCCTCAACCCCAGGGCCAGTCCAGAGTGGAGGTCAGTTTTTCAATAGATGCCAATGGCATCCTTACGGTATCGGCCATGGATCTGCAGACAGATAACGAAGTCAGTATTACCATTGATTCAACGCAAAAGCTTTCTGAAGAGATGATCAGCCAGGCCATAACGGATGCTGAAGAACATTTGAAAAATGATACAGAAAATAAGAAAAAGATAGAAACCCTTATCAAGGCTGAAAATCTTGTCACAACGGTTGATGAAATGATGGAAGAGAAGTCTTGGCCGGTGCCGGAAATATTGTTACCGGATTTGAATTCTTTGGTTCTGAATCTTAAAAAAAGCATGGAACAAGGGGATGTCAAAGATATAGAGACAAGAACCGGACTATTGACTAAGTTTGCCGCGACTGTGGGCAAAGGCCGGTAAACATGCGAATCCGCCCTAAACACAGCACCATGCGGTTTTTAAAATTGAACCGACCCCTTTTATACCCTGATGAACAGATCGTACTGGAGGATCAGGGCGGGTTTAAACATTTATTTCTCTACGGATGGAAACCAGCCCATATTTTTCTTACAACCAAAAGATTGATTCTCTGTCAGCTGCAAAAAATTGTTTTTGAGATTAACCTTTCAGCTATTTTTAAATTAGCCTTTGAAAATAATTATTATATATTACGCAAAAGGCAGATTTTATGTGTTCATTATAAAGAGGGTAAACGGCAGGGGACTTTACGGATTGTGGTCAATGGGTTACACACATGGAACAGCAAACTTTTCCAGTCAACTCTTTTGAAAGTAGATGATAATTGTATTGAAATGATTGCCAAAAGGCTTGATGATAATTGCAGGACAATATTGTGGTTCCTTAAGGGAAATAGCCATGCCAGGATAGATCAGTTGGCAGACATTATTGATGCAGCCAATCATATGGAGGTGCTGACCCATATCAAGGATGCCATCAATCCGGTTGCCCAAAAGCTTTTAGGGTGTCCGCTGCTATCCTTTGAGCGATCCAGGGTCGATCCTTTTACCGGAAAGACCGTTTTGTTCTCCTGGTGGCTTGCAGGGGAACAGGAACAATGGAGCAAAGACCGTCTCCTGGATATCTTTGATGAAAAAGAGTATTTCCAGATTATTCTGGAAGTAAAAAAGGTGGAAAAATCAGATTTGAACATATCACTTGATGGTAGCCAATTGATGATAGAATCCCTAAAAGTTGGGTCAAAATGGGTTGAAAAATTCACGCTTTCACAAGAAGCTGTGTTTGCTAATCATAAAATCTGTCTGAAAAATAATTTTCTTGAAATAAAACTGTTTAAAAAGGCCTATCACTTAAGTCTATAAAATCTGAACAAGGAGGCTTGAATAGGATGAAAAAATCGCCGGAATACCTGGAAAATTCAAATTTGCGCCTCCTTATTTTTGGTGGGAAAGGGGGGACCGGCAAAACAACCATGTCAAGTGCGGCTGCGATCTACCTTGCAAAGGCCAACCCATTAAAAAAGGTGATGATTATTTCCACGGACCCAGCCCATTCTCTTTCCCATGGCCTTGGAGTGAAATTAGATAACCAAAACACCTGTTTGAATTTAAATAAACCCTCAGAATGCAATTTATATGCAAGACAGCTGGATGCACAGGAGCTGACAGCTCAATTCAAACAGGAAAACGGTGATATCATGAAAAAGATTGCGGATCGAGGCACCTATTTCGATCAAAAAGATATCACTGAGTTTTTTGAACTCTCCTTGCCTGGCATGGATGAAGTAATGGCAATTATTGAGGTTGCTCAATTGCTGTCTAAAAACCTTTTTGATGTGTTGATACTTGATACCGCACCAACCGGACATACCCTGCGCATGTTAAATCTTCCATTGCAAATGGAAAAATGGATACAGGTTATGGATATGATGTTAGAAAAGCATCGCTATATGGCCACACACTTTACCCGGCGCAAATATGTCAAAGATGAGTGTGATTTTTTTTTGGAAGGATTAACTCAAAAAATCCATAAAGTTAACACTTTATTAAAGGACAAGCAGATAACACGGTTTATTCCTGTCATGATCCCCGAATTCATGAGTATCCACGAGACTCAAAAATTGGTGAAAGCCTTGTTTGAAATACATATTCCGGTTAAGGAGATTATTGTCAACCGCATCGCAGAGAAGAACGCTTGTGAGTTCTGTACTGAACGAAAGTATCAACAGGCTGACTCCATGTTCCAGATTCAACAGGAATTCTCAAAATTTGACCTGATCTTTGTTGAGAATTTTCAGGACGAGATTAAAGGAGTCGATGACTTGTCTCTGCTTGGAGATTATTTGGCAGGGGATTTGTATGCCTTTTGCGACAAACAGGGGGTTGATAAATCTGAATGCGAGATTCTGGATGAAAGCCAAATAACGACAGTACAAAATCCAGGTTTTGATCCTGATATACAATTTATTATTATCGGTGGAAAAGGTGGGGTGGGCAAGACCACTGTTGCTTCATCCATTGGTCTTTATTTGTCCGGTCTGTTTCAGGATAAAAAAATATTGCTTTTTTCCACTGATCCGGCTCATTCCCTTTCAGATAGCCTGGATATGAAAATAGGCAATTGTATAACCCCTGTCTCCTCAAACCTCTGGGCCATGGAGATGAATGCCGACCAGTTGTTCGAAGAGTTTAAAGATTCCTATAAACAAGATATTTATCTCATGTTTGAGCAATTCTTAGCCAAAGGCCTGGATATTCAATTTGACAGGGAAGTTATGGCCGAGCTCTTTTCCATGGCACCCCCGGGATTGGATGAGATTATGGCAATAGATAGAATAATGGATCTTAAACAGAAAAATGAGTTTGATATCATTATTATAGATTCTTCTCCAACCGGTCATTTGATGAGGTTTTTAGAACTTCCGAGCCTTGTGAGACAATGGTTGAAGACTCTTTTCAATCTGTTGATAAAGTATGAGGGAATCGTTAAATTAACTCGATCTGCACAAAAAGCCCTTGATCTGTCCAAAAACACAAGAAGAATTCAAGAAAATCTAACAGACCCTAAAAAAACCGCCTTTGTAATGGTTGCCATACCCGAAGCCATGGGGTTGCTGGAATCTGAAAACCTCTATGCCTATTTGCTACAGGCAAAGATTCCCTTAACCCATCTTTTCATCAATATGGTGTTATCTGATACTGACTGTCCTGTCTGTGCCATTAGACAAAAAAGTCAAAAAATTTATCTTGAAAAGATATTTAGAAAATTTCCAAATATACCCATCCGAAAGGTCCCCCTGTTCCCCCATGAGATCCATGGTAAAATCCAATTGGAAAAACTTGTTAATAAACTTTTTAACCTGGATACATAGGTTGTTATACCTTATCAACACTCCAATCCTCTTGTGGTGGTACTTCATACAAACAAAATAAAGTTAAGATTTTATGAGAGTAAGAGGAAAATGGCTGAAACTTTGATGGATCAGATATTTGAAAAAATAGTAGAGACAATACGCGAACCCCTTCTGGTGCTGGATTCAGATCTGAAGGTTATCGTAGCCAACCGTTCCTTATATGAAAGCTTTAAGGTAAAACCTGAAGAGACTGTGGGGCAGCTTATCTATGATCTTGGCAATAAACAATGGGATATCCCCAAGCTGCGGGAACTTTTGGAAACCATCCTTCCCGAAAAGACCAGCTTTGACAATTATGAGGTTGAACACGATTTTGCCACCATCGGCAAGCGCACAATGCTTCTGAATGCCCGGCAAATTGAACGGGGGGTGGGCGAGAAACGTGTCATCCTCCTGGTCATTGAGGATATTACCGAGCGTAAGCGATTGGAAGAGCTGTTGGCAGAGTCTGAAGAGCGCTATAGGCGCCTTTTTGAGACCGCAGAAGATGGGATATTGCTTCTCGAAAAAAGCAAATTGAAAATTCGCCATGCTAATCCGGCCATCAAGATGATGTTGGGTTATTCTGAAAAGGAGTTGATCGGGAACGATATGAAGAATATCGGTATCCCGGATAATATTGGTACTTTTCAAGAAATATTGCAGACGTTGAACAAAGACGGCATTGCTCATTTCGAAGATGTTGCAGTACAAAACAAGGCTGGAAAAACTATCTATACCGATATTTATATGGCTGACAGGGCACTTTTAGTTCAATGTAATATCCGCGACATCACTGAGCGCAAAATATCAGAGGAGATGCTAAGGGAAAGCGAGGATAAACTGCGAAAGATTCTTGAATCGAATCCTGATCCAATCGTCGTCTATGATAACATGGGCTACCCCCAATATCTCAACTCCGCATTCACCAAGATTTTTGGGTGGTCTTTGGACGAACTACAAGGCCGACTCATACCGTTTGTTCCTGAAGATCAGGTGGAAATCACCCAGTCAAAATTAAAAGGCATTTATGAATCTGGAAATTCTGTTAGATTCGAAACAAAGCGATTGTCCAAGCAAGGTAAAATATTAGACGTTCTTATTAGTGCTGCAATAATAAAGGACCTTCACAGTATACAAAATGGCCTTATTGTAAACTTGAGAGATATTACAGATACAAAAAAAATGGAAGCCGAATTCCGTCAGGCCCAGAAGATGGAGTCTGTTGGACGTCTGGCAGGAGGGGTGGCCCATGATTATAACAATGCACTCTCCGTCATCATGGGTTTCACTCAACTGGCTATGAATGAGGTGGACCCGACCGCACCGCTGCATGCCGATCTCGAAGAGGTCCTCAAGGCTGCAAACCGTGCAGCGAGCATAACCCGTCAACTGTTGGCCTTCGCCCGCAAGCAAATCATTGCCCCAATAGTGTTTGATTTAAACAAAAATGCGAAGAGTATGCTCAAAATGCTCCAGCGCCTCATTGGGGAGGACATCTCTCTTGTCTGGTTGCCAGGAGCAGATCTGTGGTCTGTCAAGATGGACCCCTCCCAGCTCGACCAAATTTTGGCTAACCTGTGCGTCAACGCCCGTGATGCCATCGCCGAAGTTGGCAAGCTCACTATCGAAACGGACATGGTGACCTTTGACACTGCCTACTGTGCCGATCACCATGGTTTTATTCCAGGCGAATTTGTCATGTTATCCGTGAGCGACAATGGCTGCGGTATGGACAAGGAAATATTGGCCAATATTTTCGAACCATTTTTCACCACAAAGAGTCCAGATAAGGGCACTGGACTTGGATTGTCAACGGTCTATGGCATCATGAAGCAAAACAATGGATTCATAAACGTCTACAGCGAACCAGGGGCAGGAACGACCATCAAAATATACCTGCCCCGATATGTAGGTCATGCTATCGGTATCCGAAAGGAAAGCAAAGAAGAAATCCCACCAGGCTTTGGAGAAACTGTCCTGGTGGTGGAGGATGAACCATCAATCTTGAAACTTGCCAGGAGAATCCTCGAAGAGTTAGACTACATCGTGTTGACCGCAAAAAATCCAAAAGAGGCAATTGAGCTGGTTGAGGAACATACAGGAGGAATCCATCTGCTACTCACGGACGTCATCATGCCTGGAATGAACGGGCTTGAGTTGGCGAACAGACTACAATCCCTTTGCCCGGACCTCAAGCACATCTTCATGTCCGGATACACGAGCGATGCTATTGCCCATCATGGTATTCTTGACGAAGGAGTGCTCTTTATGCAAAAGCCATTCTCCAAAGAAGACCTGGCAAAAATAGTCAGAAAAGCGCTGGACGAGCAAAAAAAGCTGAGTTAAGGATTAGTATCCTATCTTTAATGGTCATAGACCCCATAATTTTGAAGAATATAAGATATATTCTTGAGTATTTTTAGATTGAGAAAATTTTCTGTTTTCACCGAAATGTTCATGTTCCAAGGGCGACTATATTGTCTATTTTTAAACCCCTTTTTCCTACCTTGTTTCAATGTGGACTGGTATTTTAAAGACTCAGTCGAGACAAAATATAGGAACCCCAATATATTGTAAGTTACATTTTTCAGAATTAAAATTTCAGTTCAACTTTATATGCCGTTGTCTGTTTTACTATCCATATTTCTGTATTCAACAATATAATATATTCATCCCATTCTGAAAATTTTTCCAGGGCACGAACAAAATGATATAAAAAATTTTAGGGAGCCTATGAACTCAATCTCCAATATGCTGTAATGGCATCTTGACTAATTTGATGATGCTTTTTTCCATATATTTGAATTTTTAATCAAAGCCTAAAAAGGCTGTCCATACCATATCTGGTGTTTTGGTAAATTTTTAAAACCCCGGACTGGTGAAAGAAATAGCCGCCAATTCTTAAAAAAGACTCGTCATTAATGATATTATTATGCGCTTTGATATTACTCATTTACCTTATGGATATCATTCGAGTACATGAGAATTTTGAGAATTCTGATTGATACAATTAGTTTTGAGTAAGAAAGTTGTTGAAAATTGAGGATTATTGATTTGCTTAACATAATTTTCTATGATATTTGATTTGCAAACAAATGTGATTACCCTTTTCATAGCAAGCTCATAAAAAAGAAAAGATTCTTGGGAAGAATTTAATATGAATCATAGTATAGACTTTATTGACTGCAATATCGTTATTATTGCTAATACGTTCAACGTAAATATATTGAACCCAGTCTGGATGTATAAAAATAAAATTTTTTCTGAAAAAGAATTGCAAGGAGCAACGTATTTGCCTGTGGTTGTAGAGGCACTATCAGATAACTTTAGACTGCATATTACTCCTGACCGGCTACAATTTTCAATAGACACAAAATATAAAAATCCAAAAAAACTAATACTATCGAAAATTGGTCGACTTATTGAACTTTTACCCCACACACCATTTACCGCAGTTGGATTAAATTTCACATATCATGTAACCCCATCGGATAAAGATATTTATAAATTGACCCGATCATTATTTTGTAATGAACAATCTAAATTGTTCGAGGATCTTGAAGAGAAGGATGTGCGATTCGGTGCTTATTTTAGCAGAAATCTCTTAGGTACAAGATTTAAACTTGATGTGAAACCTATTGCCGTAACGATTCAGAACCAAAAGAAAGAGATGATTCAATTCGCTTATAATTTTAATTTAAGCCTTGGCCAAAATGATGATTATCAAGCTATTATTGGCCTGTTTAACAAATGGAATGAGGCAAAGAGTATATGCCAAGAATTAACGGAAAAAGTAAACTCAAATGATTGATATGACCGAAACAGCAACAAATAGTGCCACCGATATAACTTATCTGAAGGACTGGAAAACTAAAAGTAGCGAAGTAGACACAACATCAACCCCAGTGTTTCCTGAAGAAGGAATTGCAACAACAATGGAATTAGAAAAGTTAATTCCACATATTGCTACCTATATTGAACAGCTTAATCTGCTCAAACTACCAAAAAATGAAGCTATTGTTATCAAATTAAATATGTTGGAAACAAAGCGGTTGCGCAATCCTTTAGATGTGATAATTGAGGAAGATGATGAAGGTTTTATTGCAAGAGCTGTTGACTTTAACTTGTTCGGTTATGGTGATGATAGGATTGAAGCAATAGATGCTCTTAAGTTTGAAATTGAATCTTTATACTTTGAGCTGATGGAAGATGACAATTTTTCTGAAGAGTGGTTAAGTGTTAAGAGTTTTCTAAAAGATTCTGTGATTAATTCTTAATTATGAAAAATGCCCAATTTAATGTAAGCGATGTTAAAAAAGTCGGGGAAAAGAAACTTCATATTGAATTTAAGAGTGGTAAAGAATTCAATGGTTGGTTCAAATTAAACGGTGTAAAAACAAAAAGGATAACAATCCCGAAAGGTCGAAAAAATATTCCAAGAGGTACATATTCTTCAATGGCCAGGCAGTTGGGTTTATCGGTTTCAGAGTTCGATCAATTATTGGAATGCCCTTTAACAAAAGCAAAATATGAAAAAATTATATCCAAATGATCCATCCCATCTACATTCAGAATCTTTCGTTTAATTTTGTGTGCATAATTGAATTCAAGTATAATTATCCTTTACAAAAATCTTACACGGGACGTATCTGTAAAAAATACCAGTAGTAACCATGAAATTTTCTGAGCAGAAAAAATCTGATTTTCAGTAAAATTTTGAAAAAAAAGCAGACCCCCACATATAGTATATGATATTCTTCAGCTTTGAAATTTCAGTTAAACTATATGGGTCGTAGCCGCAGTCACAAGGCCTTCTTCCATATTCCAGTTAATAATATATAAAGATCCAATTTAATAAAATCATCCATTCATTTTTATAAAAAACACTGTGGACTGCGGTTCTGAAAATGGTCGATTTTTATATTTTTCTAGGGTTTTTCGCGTTTCCAAGCGTCTGCAAGGCATTTAAAAAAAGTCTGTACCACAGTGTTGGCATCAATTGTTTCTGGATCTTCACTAATTAATTAAAAAATTGCGGGTCATCTTCTGGGCATTAGGCCTAGAATAAGAATTTTAGCG
Organism: Pseudomonadota bacterium; assembly: GCA_043826275.1. GTDB lineage: Bacteria > Desulfobacterota > Desulfobacteria > Desulfobacterales > Desulfobacteraceae > Desulfobacula. The sequence goes on along the minus strand of JBDRQO010000002.1, from coordinate 58,785 downwards.
TTTCAAATATTTATGCTTGACGTACAGCGTACAGGAATTTATTATATATTTATGATACAGAGCTTTAAAGAAAAAAAGACAAAGCAATTATATAATGGTGAGCGGGTTTCAGAATTCGAGGCTTTTGCCAGACAAGCTGAAAAACGACTCCGGGTTCTGGATGCAGCCGACACGCTTTTGGCATTAAGGATGTTACCAAGCAACCGGCTTGAAGCATTAGGGGGCGACAGAAAAGGACAATACAGTATACGAATCAACAATCAGTACCGCATCTGTTTTGAATGGGAAGATGCTGGTCCAAAAAATGTTGAAATCGTTGATTATCATTAAGGAGTATATTATGTCACACAAACCGATACACCCTGGAGAGATATTATTCGATGAATTATCAGAATTAGGGGTTTCATCTGCTGAACTATCAAGACAAATTAATGTGCCTGCAAATAGAATTTCTCAAATAATTTCCGGGAAAAGATCAATCTCTGCTGATACTGCATTGCGGCTCGGCAAGTGGTTTGGAACTGGGCCTAAATTGTGGCTGAATCTGCAACAAGCATATGATTTAGATATTGCCAAACTTGAAATTGGCTCAAATCTTGAAACAATTCGTCCGTATGACGCTGCATAAAAAACCTTACTATATTGGGCTATCTATTTTATTCCAGTTCCACTTTTAAAAATACAAGTTCTACAGGACAAAAACGCAGCTATGTTTTTCATTTTCCGATTATACGAGGATTTCGGCAGCGATATCGACTCTATTAAAGCAGGCCCGCATCTTTTTCATCTTCTTCCCATTCTGACAGATACGCATGGATGGCAGCAGTTTTTGACTTACTCTGGGGGGACAAAAGCAAATACCCCAATTGTTCCAGGCGTTCTGCAAGACATCTAAAAAAGGCCTGCTCCACAGCCCTGGCATCAATTGTTTCCGGATCTTCATTAATCAGATCAAAAAAGGCTTGCGTCAGATGGCCTTTGGGAACAAACAGGTCGCAGACAAAAGCATCCCATTCTTCGGGAAAGTTATTAATTTTCCATGAACTCAGTTGTTCCGGCCTTAAAATAGCCTTGTTATCCGGGTTGAACGGAGCTTTAACCACTCGCATTTTTCGTTGATCAAACTGCATTAATTCTTTTAATAATGCCAGGATATCATTTGAGACAATCCACTCTTCAGGTTCCAGTAGAACCGGAGGAAAATCATTGCTGGTTAATGCATAGACAAAGGGCCCCTTTTCTTTCCAGAATTGTTTAAACGCTTTGGAACTGGCCAGTATTTCCCGTCTTACCGATTGGTCTTTCATTGGGTTTTTCATTGGGCCTTTCATTCGATGCATCTAAGATAACAAGCCATTGCACTCCTAAAAAGTTCTCATTCCTGAATTCTATAAAGAACAGGGTCTGACTTGTCAAGAATGGATATCCAATTATTTCAGGTTCAAGATTATATTTTTAGTCATCTTGTTTTTTCCCATTGATCATCTCTATGTTTTGATGTAAGATTCGAACCATAATATATTCTCATTACTATTTTGAAGACATTAATATAAATAATAGGCAACTCAGGGAGGAGGTTATTATGTCAAAGTCAGAGGACCAGCTCCTGGGATCAGCCATGTTTGATCTGAGAGGGAAACAATCGGTTAGAGCAACCTTCAAGCTCTCCCAAAAAGCCATTGACGCCATAGGACTTGTGGCCATCCACATGGGAATCAAACAAAAATCTTTATTTGATCATATTATTGAAGATTTTGATGCCCTGGACAGTCTGGCCAAAACCATTCGTGTTCGCCAGTTTAAAAAAATCCCCAGGCGACAGAAAACCTTTGTATTAAGCCGCAGAAGCATTGAATCCTTGGATGCCGTTTCCACTACCCATGGCACACCCCGGGATGCTTTGGTTGAATACTCCATTCAAAAATTAGAATCCATTATCCATGCTGAAAGACTACGGCATGAAGAGCGCAAACATCTGCAAAAAGATATCATTGCACACTTTAACCAGGGCAAACAACTTTATAGAAAAGCTGTGACCATGCTGGGCAAGGATGACCCGTTTTGCAAAAATATAGAAAAAGCAGTTTTTGCCTGCCAGAAAACCCAGGCAGATATCGATCTTTTTATTGAAAAAAGCCGAGTAATTGAAGAATTTTAAAATATTTAAAACCTTAAATTTATAAGGAGAATACGTTGATTGAAGTTCAAAAGCTGACCAAGTACTTTGATGATTTCTGCGCGGTCAACAAGATCAGCATAAGGATCCGAAAAGGAGAAATTCTAGGGCTTTTAGGTCCTAATGGTGCGGGTAAAACAACGATATTAAGAATGCTGACAGGCTACCTTAAACCCAGTATCGGCGCAATAACCATAAAAGGTCTTCAGATGCCAAAAGATGCCATCAAAATCAAATCTCTTATTGGCTACCTGCCGGAATCCGCCCCTTTGTATCATAATATGCTGGTTTATGATTATCTGGATTATGTGGCCAAATTAAAAGGCATTGATGATCGAGAAAAACGGTACGACCGATTTCTTCAATTATCCGATCTCTGCGGACTATCTTCAATTATGGCCAAACCCATTGCCAACCTGTCCAAAGGTTTGAAACAACGGGTGGGAATTGCCCATGCCATGATGACTGATCCTCAAATCCTGATTTTAGATGAGCCCACATCCGGGCTTGACCCGAACCAGATTGTGGAAATAAGGGATATCATCCGATCTATTGGAAAAGAAAAAACAATTATCTTTTCCACACATATTTTAAGTGAGGCAGAAGCCACATGTGATCGGATTGCCATTATCAATAACGGGCAGATGGTGGTAGATGACACCACAGCCAATCTCACACGAAATGCCTTGCAGAATTCTGTGATCCGGCTGTCAATCAAAGGCGCTTTGACAGAAGATATCGGCACCCTTATAAAAACCATTGATGACAGCCTTGAAGTACAACCGGTGGCTCCACTTGAAGACGGCCTTATTTCTGTTGAAATCAGAAGTATGACAGACAAGGATTTTCGATCCGACATTTATCTGAAAATAAAAGAAACCGACTGGATCATTGTCCAGATGACAAAAGATTCCCAGGCCCTTGAAAAGATATTCAGAAAATTGACAAGGGAGGATGCATAAAACCATGAAACAAATAAAAACCATTGCGCTCAAAGAATTTAAAGATTATTTCATCTCACCCATTGCCTACATCGTAATATCATTATTTTTAATTGTCACAGGTTGGTTCTTTTTTTCCACATTTTTCATTTATGGCCGGGCTGATATGAGGGATTTTTTTTCTCTTTTACCCATCACATTTTCTTTTATTATTCCAGCCATTACCATGCGGTTGTTTTCTGAAGAAAAAAATATCGGGTCTTATGAGGTCCTTTTAACCATGCCGGTATCTTTTACAGACATCGCACTTGGCAAATTTTTAGCTGCAACACTCTTTTGCGCTTCTTTGCTGGTGCCCACCCTGTCCTATCCGATTTTCATTTCATTTATCGGGCAGGTTGACCCGGGACCTGTTATTGGTGGTTACATCGGGGCTATATTCCTTGCAGCCGCCTATTGCGCCATGGGATTGTTTGCCTCATCCTTGACACGCAACCAGATCGTTGCCTTTATTATCGGGTGTTCCCTTTGTTTTACCCTGACCATTTTAGACAAACTCTTATTTTTCATGCCCACAAAAATTATTGCCGTGGTCAATTACATTGGAGCAAGCACTCATTTTATAAATATTTCAAAAGGCATTATCGATTCCAGGGATATTCTGTATTTTGTCAGTGTAATTTTTATTTTTATTTTTTCAACCTACATTGTCATGCATGAAAAGAACTAAGGAGAAACAATGGGCATGTTTTCATCAAAAGAAAAATATTTAAAATTTATTGTATATATTATAGTTATCATTCTGATTAATATTGTCGGCATTACACTTTTTTTAAGAATTGACCTGACCCGTGGCAAGATTTATTCTTTGTCCACAGCCAGTCAAGAGGTTGTCGCCACCCTGTCAGAGCCGTTGAGCATTAAAGTCTTTTTCTCAAAAGATCTGCCGGCTCCCCATAATAATACTGAACGATACCTGAAAGATCTTTTGGAAGAATATGCATCAAAAGGAGGAAAACTGTTCAACTATACCTTCTACAATGTGACACCGGATGAGGGTGCTGTGATGCAGAATTCTGATAAGAACAGAGATATGGCAAGAAATTATGGCATCGACCCGATTCAAATCCAAATCATGGAAAATGATGAAGTCAAATTTAAAAATGCCTATATGGGCTTAATCATCATCCATGGTGACCTGATAGAAAAAATTCAAACCATTACCTCAACCAATGGTCTAGAATACCAGTTGACTGCTGCGATCCAGAAAATGAACAATAAAGTCAGCGCCCTGCATCGTTTGGATAAAAAAATCAAACTGAGCATGTATCTGTCTGAATCATTAAACCAGGTTGCGCCATTAATCGGTCTCAATCAATTACCAATGCTGGGTCAGGCCATTGCTGACAAAGTTGAAAATCTGAACCGCAAAAATCTGGGCGTCCTTGATTTTAACCATATACCCATCCCAAATAAGCAGCAGTTTGATGAACTGGCCCAAAAATATGATTTGATGGCTCTTTCCTGGCCGGCTGTCCCGGGAAAACAGATTCCAGCCGGATTTGGTGCAGCAGGGCTTGTCATTGAATTTGACGGTCAATTCACTACCCTGCCATTAATTCATGCTATGGAAATACCCATCATTGGCACAAGCTACCAGATGGCAGACCCCAATGCATTGGAAGATCAAATAAATTCAGTCATGGAAAAAATGATCGGGATTAACAAGGATATCGGTTTCTTATCCAGCCACGATGCCCTTTCACTAACGCCCGACCAGGCCGCCCTGATGCAGGGCAGACAGGATGATAGCCTCAAAGCCTTTAACAATCTTATCTCTTCCCGTTATACGGTAAAAAATATTGATTTAAAAAAAGGGGCCATTCCTGATGGGCTCAATTGTCTGATCATTGCGCGCCCCACCCAAACATTTTCAGATTATGAATTATTCCAGATTGACCAGGCTCTGATGAAGGGAACCAATATTGCTTTTATATCAGATGCGTTCAAGCAAATCAGCATCCCCCAGGGCGGTAGAGGGATGCCGCCTATATTTAACCCCATTGATACAGGCCTTGAAAAATTACTGGCCCATTACGGGGTTGCCATGCAAAAGGGCTATATTTTAGACGAACAATGTTATCAGGCCCAGGTCCCCCCAAATATGGGTGGCGGTGAGCAGAATCTGTATTTCGCCCCTATACTTAAAAATGAGAGTATTAACACGAAACCTGATTTCATGAATAATATCAAAGCACTTGTCACCATGCAGGCCGCCCCGATTGAGCTGATAAATGAGAACATTGATTCAAACAAGGTCAAAGTTGTCAAATTGTTATCTTCATCTAAAAAATCATGGCTCATGGACAAAAACATCAGTTTAAATCCAACAATGATTCACCCCCCAGCAGAGGAAGAGGCATTCAGTTCCTATACCCTGGCTTACATGCTCAATGGCAGTTTTACCAGTTTTTTTAAAGGCAAAGCCATCCCCCAAAAAACCATAGACCCAAAAACCACAGACCCAGACACGATTACCCAAGAAACAATTAAGGATACAACCACATTGAAAGAGGTCCAGGCAAAAAACACCATTATAGAGACCGGCAAACCGGCTAAACTCTTTATCCTGGCATCATCCCAGATGATTCAAGATACAATAATTGATCCCGAGGGTCGGACCTCAAACAGCATTTTTATTCTAAACGCCATTGACCATCTCAACAATGAGGATAAAATAGCAACGCTTCGGGCCAAACAACAGACCTTGAATCCAATCGAAGAAACCTCTCCCTCTTTGAGGGCAATAATTAAAGGCTTTAATATTGTCGGTCTGCCTGTCCTGGTTATCCTGTTCGGGTTAGGGGTTCTTGCGAAAAGAACATCAAGAAAAAAGAAACTGACCGCCCGTTTTAATGCATAAAAGGAATCCTTCCATGAAAAAAGAATATATAATACTTGCCGCGCTCATTGTCTGCTTAAGTGCCTATCTATGGTTTCACAAAGAAAACCGAGACAACTATAAACTGCCGGACATCCTAAAAATTGATACAAGCCAGGTGACGTCAATTCTTATTGAAAAAAAAGACGGACCCATCAAATTGACTCGAAAAGAAAAAACCTGGACCCTGACAGACAAGAATTTCCCGGCGGATACATCTTTAGTTGCAACCATGCTCGACACCATAAAAACCTTTAAACTGACGGCTCTGGTCTCCCAACAAAATGATTTAAACCGGTATGAGCTGGACCAGGAAAACAAGATACATGTCACCATCAGTTTTGGGGAAAAAGATAAATTTGAATTTACTGCGGGAAAAGATGCTCCGAGTTTCAATCATACCTTTGTTATGCTGGCTAAAGACAACAATGTTTATCATGCAATGGGAAGTTTCCGAAATGATTTTAACCAGAATATCAACGACTACAGAGATAAAACCGTATTAGAGGTAAAAGATGCGACTGTCAAACAATTCAGCGTTTCCAAGGGCAAAACATCTAAAACCCTGATTTCAAAAGAAACAAAATCCGATAAAGAAAAAACAATTAAAACCTGGCAGTCTAAGGATGGTCGATCAGCTGACAAAGAAAAAATCACCAGTTTTCTATCCTCTATTTCATATTTAAAATGTGATGCATATGTTGAGGATAAGATGAAAAAAGACTTTAAAACCGCGAGCCCAAGCCATTCCATTCAGATTGATACTGATAAAAAAATAGTGTTCAATCTATACAAACTCGATGGCCAGGACCAAACATACGGTATCTCTTCTATGAACGATTATGTTTTTGTTCTCAATGACTATGACTCAAAAAAGATCGCATCAAGTATAGATTCCTTTTTAGGAATCAAACCAAAAGAAAAATAAACAACCCCTCCACAAGCAGCCGGGTTGTTGTCAATTTAAAATCAGAACTTATCATATTGTTTATCAACGATCCTGAAAAAAGGAGGTACGCAATATGTCACAGATATTCACGATAACCAACAACCAGAAACAAGAGGTCTTGAACCTGAATATAGATGAACCCGATTTTGATTTTTTAAAGGCCAAACAGATAGCCAAGGGCAAGGCATTTGAAAAATGTGACTATCCCATGATCCTGTCGTGGAAAAATGGTAAAACCGGAGAATCCTATCCCAATTACGAATGCGGCGAAACAGGCAAACCTTTCTGGATAAGGTATGCAGAAGGCCGGGGCGCAAACCTGACCATTGATTTTAATGCCGGGGAATACGTATTTATGGTGTTAAAAATGTAAATTTTATTGGACTTTATTTGAAGTCAACACCTCAAATTAAAAAAGATAAGCAATCCTTTTTTTCGATATTCCAAGTTCCCGCCTTTGACTATTGGAGCTGATTTTTTTTACAAAAAGCAAGTGCTATCCAAAGATCGTTGTCATTCCTTTTATTTTTCAGTATATTGTATAAATTTGTTTCAAAAGGAAGCCTTAAATTATGCCAAGCATCCAGCCAGATTTATCGAATCATAAGCCATACAAAATTTTAATCATGGATGATGAAAAATATATTCAAACCATATTAAAAAAAATCCTTGAAAAGCTTGGATATTCTGTAGAACTGACTGCCAATGGAGAAGACGCAGTTGAACGATATAAGGCCCTTATGGAAGACAAGGCACCTGTTGATCTTGTTCTCCTTGATCTGACCGTCCCAGGAGGAATGGGAGGAAAACAAGCGTCTGAGCTTATTCTTGAAATAGACCCCTCTGCAAAAATAGTTATTTCATCAGGGAACACCCATGATCCTTTGCTTAGTGATTACAGAGCCAATGGACTCAAAGGCATCCTTCCAAAACCGTTTCGATTGAATGCCTTGAAAAAAATCATTGAACAAATATTAGCCCAATAATTTAAACCATCTCAAACACTTGGGTTTTCAAGGCTATAAGAATAGTATAAAAAAAATATTTGGTGTATTGACAAAAATATTTCTGAACTTTATTTTCAAAGAATATCTTGTTTCTTTTTTTATAAGGGGTACGCCAATGCCAAAAGTGATGACCATCCAAAATGCTGTTGAAGAATTAGACCTTTATGATGTGTATAATGATATTATTGAATCCTATGCAGATGAACTGGAAGACCCCAGCATGGTATCTGATCTATACGATTTGATTGATGAATATGAAGAAGAATTCGATTTCTGGCCGGATTCAGACGGAGATTACACAGACAGCTTTGAAAAAAATCTCAAAGAAGCCATTGAAACGATTGTGGAAGAAGGGAATACATTGTCTTTTATAGATGATGATTATAACGATATTGATGACATCCCAAAGATTCTGGCTGAAAAGGTTGAAGAAAATTCTGATGTATTTGATGTTGATCTGGATGACGAAGACTCCGATGATGAGGATGATGAGGATGATGACTAACTTCATAGTGTGATTCCATCAGACATGAATTCCTTACAAAAAAACATTTAAACATTGAATGTTGCTCAATTATGCTATGCTAACCATATCTGTGCTGAACGAGGCGCAATGGCAAGGTTCATTCGTTCTTCTCCATTCAGCTGCATTTCATACCCATGAATCAGCTCTTTAAAAACAGCCGGATTTTTAAGTCCATACAGCCAGATGTCAGCATGAACCCATTGGTCGCTTTTGTTAATGGCAACAATGCCCTTGTTTCCTCTTCGAAAGACAAGAAAATTGTCGTGTTCATACAGCATTGCCATTGGGTCACCTGCAACCGCATTGTGAAACTTGATCATGGCCTTTATATCGTGCCTTTCAAAAGCATTGGACCACCTGTTATGGTCTTCAGGATGATATTTCCCGTCTCCATTTTCATGGATTGATTCATTGTTGTCTGAATAAACCAGGGGGACGCCACCATCTCTTCCCAAAATGTAAACATTGGCTAAAAATTCATCCTGGGGATTAAGCATTAAAGAACGAAAATTTTCATTTAAAGGAAGGTCGTGATTGACCGTAAAGGTAACCGCCCGTGACCAATGCAACGCTTTGCCATAGGCAAAAGGGTCTATCAGTCGTTTAAGCGAGCCTTCAAATGCAAAGGCTTTTCTAATCTGGTCCTGAAGTGGAAAATCATAGGCAGAAACATGGGTTTCAGACAAATACGGTTTCATAAATATATCCACTTCAGTCTCATTTGTTGTGAGTACTTCTCCAAAAATAAAAGAATCCTGAAGAAACCGCTGGTTGGCAATATTATCAATCTGACGTTCATTCAGGTGCTTTATTGCATCCAGCCGGAACCCGTCAAATCCCATTTCATAAAGCGCATGGAACAGTTCCCGCTGCTGCTGCAAGACCCAGGCATTATCTTTTAAATCCGGCAGGTCGTTAAGCTGACGGTATTGAACATTATATCTGTTTTTCCAGTCTGTTATATTGATCTGGTCATGGAAATCCCATTTTGAAAACAGACCGTTATCCAGGTCGCCATATAGTTTATTGCTCTCATAATACGCACTGTTTAATGAATATGCTTCAATCTCTTTTTGGCCGGGGAAATCCAGCATTTCAAACGCAGCTCTGTTTTCATGCGCCATGTGGTTCAAGACAATGTCGGCATATACCCGGATGCCTTTATCATGGGCCTTGGCAAGCAGATTTTCAAGGTCGGCTTTATTCCCAAGATATGAAACAAGGATTCGATAGTCTTTGGGTTGATACCGCTGCCACCAGGCATCTGCATTCGGGTCGCTGTAGAGCGGCGGCGCAATGAGGATAGCACCGAAACAAGAGTCAACAATATTTTGTAATTTGTCTATAATATCTTGATACTTCCAATTAAATGCGTGCAGGATAACGTCATTCATATTACCTTCCTCATATTTATTGTTTATGATTTGTTCATTCATATTCCTTTTATTGATAAAATTCGACGTCGTTTTGATTTGATTGTTTTTTATCGTATACCTCATTGTTATATAAGCAGATTCGAATAAAATCAATCAGGGTAAACCCTTCTTTTTTTTAAAAAATGCATATTTTTTCCATTAATAAATATCAAAATAATATTAAAATATATTGCAATTATTTCAAAGATTATTATAACTGTTCCAGAACAATGATTATCAAATTTTATTAAAAGAAGAGCCATCAGTATATTTTAACTTTAATGAGGGGAAAAGGATTAAAATGAATGATACGATTGTTCAAGAATCAGAGCCTCCGATACAGGAAGCACTATCTTCAATTGAAGTGGTTTTAGAAACATCCGTAACAGCAAACACACCATTTAATAACACTGAAATTACTAAATCTGACTTTAAAGTCATCGGCCAGGAAACCCAACGCTTCAGGGAAAAATTTTTTCCTGAGGCAACAGACAGACAATGGAATAGTTGGCGATGGCAAATTCAAAACAGTTTTACAAATTTTAAAAAACTTTCAAACATTCTGGACATCAGCACCATTGAGAATCTAGACTTTTTATCGAAATCAAGAAAACTGCCTCTTCGAATCACCCCGTATTACACAAGTTTGTTATATGGAAAATCAATCGATTATCCATTGAGCAAATCTGTTGTCCCAACCATGCGTGAACTTGTAATATCACACGGCGAAGAAAATGATCCATTGCATGAAGATTCCATGTGCCCGGTAGTAAATCTGGTTCATCGGTATCCCGACAGGGTCATTATTTTATCAACCGGTTTTTGCTCGGTATATTGCCGATATTGTACCCGCTCGCACATGGTGCTTAAAGATAAAAAACACTTTGGTGTAAAGGCATGGCAAACATCCGTTGAATATATTAAAAACAACCCGAATATAAGAGATGTTGTTATTTCAGGTGGAGATCCCCTTACCATGCCTGATAAACATATTGAATTCTTATTGTCATCATTACGTGCCATTCCACATGTGGAAATTATTAGAATCGGCACCAAAGTGCCAATGGTACTTCCCCAGCGGATCACAAACAATTTAGTAAAAATGCTGAGAAAGTATCACCCGCTTTACATGAGCATCCATTGCACACATCCTGATGAAATAACACCGGAAGTGACGGAAGCATGTAGTCGTATTGCGGGCGCAGGAATCGTCATGGGAAGTCAAACCGTTCTGCTCAAGGGTGTGAATGATACGGTTGAAACCATGAAAGCGCTGATGCACAAACTTTTAGTATTAAGAATAAGACCTTATTATATTTATCAATGCGACCCCATCCCCGGTTCTTCTCATTTTCGGACACCCATAGCAAAAAGTCTTGAAATCATACAGGGCCTGCGTGGGTTTACCAGTGGCTATGCCATACCCCACTATGTAATTGATGCCCCTGGCGGTGGAGGGAAAATACCCCTTCTCCCTGAATATTATCAAGGACGGGAAGGCGATTATGTGATGTTGAAGAACTATGAGGGCAAAAGTTATAAATATTATGACCCCATAAAATGACCATTTTTAAAATCAGAAAGGTAACAGACTCCTATCGTCAATCCAATAAAAATGCCATTGAGCAGGTTTTCAGCATTTTAAGACTTCATTTTCCGTCTGTTAAAGAAAAAAAAATTAATGAAATTCTTGAACAGATGAAAAATCCGTTAAAGTATGGATTCTCCTCTAACCTGTTTGTTGCTGAAGATGGCAGATCCAATGTTAAAGGGTTTGCCATTTTGTTTTATATGCCGGATAAGAAATTTTGTTATCTCGATTATATCGCTGTTATACCCAGCAGGATTTCATCCGGTGTGGGGGGGGCTATTTATGAACGAATGAGAGAAGAGGCCCAATTGCTAAAATCCATTGGTCTTTTTATGGAGTGCTATCCTGATGATGAAAAACTTTGCAAAGATACCCGTGAGATAAAGCAAAACAAGGCAAGGCTTGCTTTTTATGAACGATATGGTGCAAGACCCATTTGTGGAACAAAATATGAAACCCTTGTTGATCCGGAGGACGACTGCCCGCCATATCTGGTTTTTGATGATTTAGGCAACAACATCAGACTGTCGGCCCAACAGGCAAAAAAAATCATAAGAACCATTCTGGAAAGAAAATATCCGACCTATTGTCCTGAAACCTATCTAAAAATGGTTTTATCTTCAATCAAAGATAATCCAGTAAAATTAAGAGAATTTAAATACATTGTTAAAGAAAGGCCCATTGAAAAAAATGAAGCAGTAAAAGACGAAATTGCTTTGATCATCAATGATAAACACGATATTCATCACGTTAAAGAAAGAGGCTATATTGAAGCACCGGTTCGGATTAAAAGTATTCTGAAAGAAATTGGAAAGCTGAATGCGTTTAAACCCCTTCCTTCAAGAGGTTACCCGGATAAATATATTACACAAGTCCACAATCCAAAATATTTCAACTATTTTAAAACGGTTTGTGATAAATTACCCCAAGGCAAATCCATCTATCCCTATGTTTTCCCCGTTCGGAATGCCACACGACCACCCCATGATTATACCGTTCTCGCAGGTTATTATTGTCTGGATACCTTTACGCCCATCAACAAAAATGCATTTTTAGCTGCCCGATCAGGTGTAAACTGCGCTTTAACAGGGGCTGAATTATTGCTGGAAGGGTATCATACCGCCTATGCGTTGATCAGACCACCCGGGCACCATGCTGAAACAGATGTTTTTGGTGGGTTCTGCTATTTTAACAATGCTTCCATTGCAGCAAATTTTCTTTCAAAATATGGAAAAGTCGCTATTCTGGATATTGATTATCACCACGGCAACGGACATCAACAAATTTTTTATTCAAGGAAAGATGTCTTTACGGTATCCATCCATGGGAATCCTTCTTTTGCATATCCTTATTTTACCGGTTTTGCCGATGAACAAGGTCAGGGAGAAGGCCAGGGATATAACTTGAATTTTCCCCTTAAAGAAGCCATTACCGGGAAAGAACACCTTGGATACTTGAAAAAAGCCATAAAAAAAATAATAGGTTTCCATCCTGACTATTTAGTTGTAAGCATTGGATTTGATCCGGCAAAAGGAGATCCAACAGGTACATGGTCATTACATGCATCAGACTTTAAAAATAATGGTGCTGAATTAGGCAAACTGCCCTTTCCTATCTTATTTGTCCAGGAAGGCGGCTATAAAAACAGAACACTTGGAATAAATGCACGAAATTTTTTTGATGGATACTTATCAACAAGGATTATTAAACAACAATGAAAATTGGACTGACATACGACCTTCGATCAGACTATCTGAAACAAGGGTATTCCATGGAAGAAACTGCTGAATTTGACAAAGAAAGCACCATCGAAGGAATAGAAACCGCCATTCAAAATGCAGGGCATCACACCCATCGAATCGGCAATGCTCAGCAGCTTATGAAAAGCCTGTTGGACGGGGCAAGATGGGATATGGTTTTTAACATTTGCGAAGGGCTTTACGGAGAAGGCCGTGAATCGCTTGTCCCGGCACTTCTTGACCTGTATAAAATCCCCTATGTTTTCTCCGGGCCGGTTACCCTGGGTATTGGTTTAAACAAAGCGGTTACAAAGCAGATATTAAGGGATAGCGGCGTAAACACCCCTGCATTTCATGTGGTGTCTGACTTAACGGATATACAGGATGTCAGGCTTGAATATCCGCTTTTTGCAAAACCGATTTCCGAGGGAACCGGCAAAGGAATTGATTCAGCGTCAATACTCAATTCAAAAGAAGACTTGGAAATTGTCTGTAAAAATTTACTTGCCAAATTCGCTCAATCCGTGCTGGTTGAAGAGTATTTACCGGGAAGAGAATTTACAGTCGGCGTTCTTGGAACAGGAGAAGAAGCAGTTGTGCCGGGTGCCATGGAAATTGTTTACAAACAGGCTTCGGACAATATTTATTCCTATGAGAATAAAGAAAACTATGAACAGGTGGTTGATTATATAGCTGTAAAAGGTGAGATGCTTGAAGACTGTAAAAAAATTGCCCTCCATGCATGGAAAGCACTCAATTGTCTTGATGGCGGTAGAATTGATGTAAAAATCGACCGGTTTGGAAAAATAAGTTTTATTGAAGTAAACCCGCTGGCCGGATTAAACCCGCAGATCTCTGATTTGCCGATTTTATGCCGATTGAATAATATTTCATATCAGGAAATCATCAATACAATTCTGGCCTCGGCCATAAAAAGAAATTTTTCAATATGAAAAAAAAAATTGTAGTCCTGCATAACCAAATCTGTAACAATACGCCCGATGAAATAGACGTGCTCTCCCAAAGAGACCTGGTCAAAGATGCCTGCATTAAATTAGGATTTGATGTTCTGTGTCTTACCGTTGGTGATGATCTTCAAAATGATATCCAGACGGTTGCCTTGGAAAATCCAGAGATAGTGTTTAATCTGGTGGAATCGACATGGGGAAAAGGCGAACTGATTTATTTTGCACCTGCCATTTTAAATTCGTTAAAAATACCCTATACCGGTGTTCCATTAGATGCGTTGTTTGTTACCACAAATAAGGTTTTGGCAAAAAAAACAATGCAGTTGAATCATCTGCCCACAGCCGACTTTTTCTCCATGGATGACCTGGATCAATTGGATCCGAAAAAAACATATATTGCCAAGCCAATCTGGGAGGAAGCGTCCCTGGGAATAAGTCCGGACTACATTTTCAACACAACTCAAACAGACAAATTGAAGACGATATCCCACTTATCTTCTTGCCACTATTTTATCGAAACCTTTATTGAGGGAAGAGAATTCAATGTAAGCATATTAGCCGACAAGAATATGGCTGAAGTTTTGCCTCCTGCTGAGATGATATTTTCCTCATATTTTGATGATAAACCCAAAATAGTGGGCTATAAAGCCAAATGGGACCAGACAAGCGAAGAATACAAACAAACCAATCGGGTATTCGGCACCCTGGAAAACACCCCGGCGCTCAAAGATACGCTGATTGAAATTTGTGCAAAAAGCTGGGACGTATTTAATTTAAAAGGGTATGCCCGTATTGATTTTCGAGTCGATGAAAAGGACAATGTGTATATTTTAGAAATCAATGGGAATCCCTGCATCTCAGACGACAGTGGTTTTATTGCAGCCACACGGCAGGCAGGGTACAGCGTTGAAACGATCATAAGCAGAATAATTGAGAATATCAGCTGACACAATGAATTACAGATCAAACTTAAGAGAATCAGACGTTCAGGCCATAATCGAAATCGTAAAATCAACTAGTTTTTTTTCTGATTCAGAGATAGACATTGCTGAAGAACTGGCCCGGGAAAACCTAGCCAAAGGGTCAGAAAAAAGCGGTTATATTTTTAACCTGGCCGAAAAAAATTATACCCCTGTTGCCTTTTCCTGTTATGGCAAAACGCCCGGAACCGCAGACAGTTTTGATTTATATTGGATAGCTGTTCATCAATCTGAAAGGGGAAATGGTATCGGAAAAATATTGATGGGAATGGCAGTAAAAGATATTGCCCGATTATCCGGTAAAAATATCTGGATTGAAACATCATCCCGCTCCATATATGAACCAACAAAACACTTCTATTTAAAATGTGGCTGTGAAATAATTGCAGAGCTTCCCCATTTTTATGGCCAAAACGACAACAAAATTATTTTGTTGAAAAAAACATAAGCCCATCCATGCTTAAATTTTGAAAAATCCAGGCGAGACTATATTGGCGTTTCCCTGGCATCCCCTTTGCCCCACACCTGGGTCCATCTTTATTTTTTCCTGATTAATATGAGCCGATTCAGGCACTATATTCAGCATAGTTCAATACTATTATAATAGTACTCCACTTTTCTCCAATATGTATCCATAGAGCAATCCACAACAATATATAGACTATTCATAAATTATTTTAAAAAAATATTATTTTTTTCTTGACTTACCCTTTATTTTTCGCAAAAGTGTGGACCAGGGTGGTGGAAAGTGGATAAGTTAATGTTTTTTTAAAACAAAGGCTTTAATAAGTGTTTCGATCAAGTTCCTTTCATACAATTGATGCCAAAGGCAGGGTGATTATCCCTTCAAGATTCAAAAATATCTTGAAGGCAGATAAGGTCTATGGGGTCATGGTCTCGAACAAAGATGATTGTCTATACGCTTATACCTTTAGTGAATGGGAAAAACTAGAATCCAGAATCTTGTCAACCAAGAGCAGTGCCATGGGTGATTTCAGACGGTTTTTCCTTGGAAACTCATGTGAATGTCTGTGTGACAAGCAGGATCGCATCCTGATTCCTAAAAATTTAAGAGAGTATGCCAATCTGACAAAAGAAATTGTTCTTGTGGGCAACCTGGACCGCTTCGAAATCTGGGCACGGGATCAATGGGATGAGACCAACAAACGAATGGAACAAAAACTCAAAAAAGAAGAAGTAAGAGAGGAAATAGCTTCTTTAGGGTTGTAAATCAATGGGATTTGAGCATACGTCAGTAATGCCTCAAGAGGTGCATATGCACCAGAACCTTAAACCCGGACACATAAGCGTGGATTGTACTCTGGGTGGAGCTGGTCATGCCCTTGCTACAATCAAGACCATTCTTCCGGGCGGAATGCTCATCGGCATTGATCAGGATGTTGATGCCATAACCCATGCAAAAAAAGTCTTAGATTCGTTTAAAAAAAATGTACGCCTGTTCCACAGTAATTTTAGCGATCTCCCGCAGATTCTGAGCGCAAACAAGATTGACGGTGCAGATTCGATACTTCTTGACTTAGGCTTTTCACTCAACCAGTTAACAAACGGCAACCGTGGTTTTAGCTTTAACAGGAACGAGCCTTTGGACATGCGAATGGATATTCGAAACCAGTTAACAGCTTTTGAGATTGTCAATTCATTCCAGGAGAATGAAATGGTCGATCTTTTCTTTAAATTCGGGGAAGAAAAATTTTCCAGACGCATTGCCAGAAAAATTGTGGAAGAAAGAAAACGTCATCCCATCCAGACCAGCTCTCAACTGGCACAATTGATTAAAGGTGTCATTCCTGCAAAATTTGCCTTCAAACAACACATTCATCCGGCCACAAGGGTCTTTCAGGCATTAAGGATTGCTGTCAACAAAGAGCTTGAGCAACTTGAAAAATTTATGGCCGTAGTCCCCAGCCTTTTGTCAAAAAATGGGCGGCTGTGTGTGATTTCCTTTCATTCTCTTGAGGATCGAATAGTCAAACAATCGATTAAAAAATTTGAAAACGGCTGTACCTGTCCAAAAGAGCTTCCAATCTGTTTGTGTGGCTTTGTACCTCAATTAAAATCAGTATTTAAAAAACCATTAATTCCAACCAAAGACGAGATCGAGGCCAATCCCATGGCCCGAAGCTCAAAATTAAGGGTGGCTCAAAAAGTTTAACATATGACGACAACTAACAACAGACCCAGCAAAAAGAGCCGTCCACAACGCAGTGGACTGCGATGGTTATTGATTATTGGCATATTTTTCGGCCAGGTCATGATCTACACCTGGGTGAGGACAGAATCCACTCAAATGCTGTTGCACGTATCCAAAGCACAGGGAGTGCTCACACAAGAGCAATCATACAAGAAAGCATTATTGGTGGAAAGAGATCGCCTGAAATCCGACGATCGGATCACTCGAATTGCAAAAACACGACTGAATCTTTCCGGGGACACTGCGCTTCAAACCATTTATATGAATATTAATGAGGGATAATGCCGAAACCATCTAACACAAATTTGAGAAAACGGATCATGGTCGTTCAGATCTTAATGATTGCCGCCATCTTTGTGTTGGGTGCCAAATCCTTTGATATACAGGTTTTTCAAGCCAAAGAACTTTCCTTGAAAGCAGAAAGTGACTATTCCAGACTGATTCAAGTGACTGGAGAACGAGGAGAAATTCTGGACAGAAGAATGAACAAACTTGCCACCAGTACGGCTGCCATATCTGTCACTGCCTGTCCATTGAAAATTACAGCACCCGCCAAAACAGCCAATCAACTTTCCAAGATACTCGGCATTAACACTAACAAACTTAAAAACACTCTTTCTTCCAAACGAATGTTTGCCTGGGTAGCCAGAAGAATTTCTCCAGACCAGGCTGATCTGATTCGCAAATTAAATCTTGAGGGCATCTACTTTGAAAATGATTATAAACGATTTTATCCCAACAGAGAAATCGCAGCTCAGGTTATTGGTTTCATCGGTTCTGAGGATACAGGGCTTGAGGGCTTAGAATTCAAACAAAACTCGATTCTTGAAGGCCGAACAGCCGACATCCGGCTCAAGCGTGCAGGCAATGGCGGAATCCTCGGCCTTGATAAAGAAAAAAGAGCTATGCTCAAAGGCAAATCCATTGTTTTAACCATTGATAAAAAAATCCAATACCTCAGTGAACAGGCCCTTGAAAAAACGGTAAAAGCTCACCTGGCCAAATCAGGAATTGCTTTGGTCATGCGGCCTGAAACCGGTGAATTATTATCTATTGCTCATTATCCTCAATTCAACCCGAATAATTTTAAAGGCCTGGAAAAAGATATCTTCCGCAATCGTTCGGTAACGGATGCCTTTGAACCCGGCTCTGTTATCAAAGTCTTTACAGCTGCTGCTGCCCTTGAAAAAGGGTTTTCTCCCAACTCTATCTTCTTTTGTGAAAACGGCAATTATAAAATAGGAAGATCTACCATTCATGATACCCATCCCCGTGACTGGCTTTCCATTAACCAGATTATTAAATATTCCAGCAACATTGGGGCGGTGAAAATCGGTGAAACAATTGGAGACAAAGCCCTTTACCAAAGCCTGGATGCCTTTGGTTTCGGCAGAAAAACACAGCTCGAATGCCCGGGTGAAACATCGGGCAACCTGCTTGCTTACAATAAATGGTCCAGGATTGACGCAGGTTCTATCTCATTTGGTCAGGGCATCTCTGTCTCTGCAGTGCAGTTGATAAGTGGGATCAGTGCCATCGCCAACAAAGGAAGGCTGATGAGACCCATGCTGATTAAACGAATCCTTTCCAACAAGGGAGAGACATTAAAAGTCAATCACCCCCAAACCATCCGGCAGGTGGTGAGCGAAAAAACAGCTGACCAGGTCAAACAGATGATGAGTCTTGTTGTCCAGGAAGAAGGGACTGGTGTGCAAGCGGCTATGGACGGATATTCGGTGGGTGGCAAAACCGGAACCGCCCAGAAGGCATTAAAAGACCAAAAAGGCTATTCAAAAAATAAATACATCTCTGTTTTTGCGGGTTTTGCTCCCCTGGACAAACCAGAACTGGCTATTCTTGTTGTGATAGATGAGCCCCGGAATAAATACTATGGCGGTGACGTGGCAGCACCTGCCTTTAAAACGATTATGGCTGAATCGTTTAGCTATTTAAATATTGCACCTACAAAAGACCGGCAGATGATTGCTGCACTTTTAAATGGAGAAAATAATTGAAACTATCTGATTTGATAAAAGATTGCCCAGGCATCCTATCGGCCATTGATTCTGCATCGACCCTTGCCGGCACAATTAATGATCCGGACATTGGTGCCATTACTTCTGATTCCAGACAGGTTAAAAACGGGTCATTATTTATTGCAATAAAAGGACTGAATGCGGATGGCCATGAATATATCAATCAGGCAATTGAACAAGGGGCCGCTGCTATTATCGCCCAGGAAAATCCAGGGCCACATAAGAACGTCATTCTTGTAGAAAATTCACGGCAGTGCATGGCAACAGTGGCGGCAAATTTCTATGAGCATCCATCCAAAGACCTGACGCTTGTGGGAATCACCGGAACCAATGGAAAAACAACCATTACCTGGATACTTGAAAGTATCTTTGCTGCCGCAGGCTTCAACACCGGTGTGATTGGTACTGTCAATATCCGGTACAATGGTCAAAGTGTGGACACTCCCATGACAACCCCGGATGCCATTGAACTGCAAAATATTCTCCATCAAATGAAAACCGCTGGTGTGACCCATGTCATCATGGAAGTCTCTTCCCATGCCCTGGATTTAAACCGGGTTGATCAATGTCAATTTAATGTGGGTGTTTTTACCAACCTGACCCAGGATCACCTGGATTATCACCAGGATATGGAAGACTATTTTGAATGTAAAAAACAATTATTCACCCGCTTTTTAGGCCCCAAAACCTCCAAAAACGGCATCGCAGTTATCAATATTGATGATACAAAGGGCAATGATCTGTTTAATACACTTGAATGCAAACGACTGGGTGTCAGCACCATCCAATCGGCAGATGTTCATTCAAAAAATATCACAGATGACATTGAAGGCTTGTCCGGTACGCTTAGTCTGCCCAGTGGATCATTTTATTTTGCCTCTGCTCTCACAGGCAGGTTCAACCTTGAAAACATCCTGTGCGCAGCAGGTGCAGCACATGCTTTAGCCATTGTGCCGGACAACATTAAATCCGGGATCCAGGCATGTCAACTCATACCCGGGCGGCTGGAAAAAATAAACAACCCCATTGATCGTCACTTTTTTGTGGATTACGCCCACACGCCGGGTGCCCTTGAATCCATTCTTACCATGTTAAAACAAAGAGCCCCGAAACGATTGATCACCGTTTTTGGATGTGGCGGAGATCGCGACAAAACAAAACGACCATTAATGGGAAAGATTGCAGGACAATTCAGTGATATCGCCATTGTCACCTCAGACAACCCCAGAACAGAAGACCCAAAAATTATTATCAACGACATCCTTGGGGGGTTGACTGATTTTGAGCAACTGGTCACAAACCAGATAGAATCCAATCCATTCAAAACAGGGTATCTGGTGGAAGTTGATCGAAAAAAAGCCATAAAGCGCGCCGTCTTTATTTCAAAACCCGATGATATCATTGTTGTCGCTGGAAAAGGTCATGAAACCTACCAGATCACCAATTCAGGCACCATCCATTTTAATGATTCAAAAGAACTTGAAATGGCAGCGCTTTCTTTTAACGACCGATTCGCCCCAATTGACTGGACCATTCAGGATCTAACAACCGCCCTGGGTGTTGAACCCTTGGGCGGTTCTTACGCACAGGATCAACGATTCTCACACATTGGCACAGATTCTAGAACCATTAAAAACAATCAAGTGTTTTTAGCCCTGAAAGGGGATAATTTTAACGGCCATTCTTTTATTAACAATCTTATTGAACAAGGAGTCACAGGATTCATTGTTCAAAAAGGGTTCACCCAAAGCCTGGACAAAGGCTTAACCAAGCGTGCTACTCAAAATGCCCTCCTCATTTTCGAAGTAGCAGACACCCTGATTGCGTTGGGACAGCTGGCCCGGTATCAGCGACTGCGTTCAAAGGTTAAACTGGTCGCTCTTACCGGTTCCAGTGGTAAAACAACCACGCGAAAAATTATTGAAGAAATTTTTAAAACACGATTTCATACCCATGCAACCCTTAAAAACTTTAACAATGAAATCGGTGTTCCTTTAACCCTGCTGAACCTGTCTTGCAATCATGAATGGGCCATTATTGAAATGGGCATGAATCATGCGGGTGAAATCTCAAGACTCAGTCAAATCGCCATGCCCGACATTGCCATGATCACCAACACAGCCAGTGTGCATCTTGAAGGATTGGGCAGTGTGGAAAATGTAGCCAAAGCCAAGGCTGAAATATTCGACGGGATCCAAAAAAACAGCACTGCCATTCTTTTTGCCCAGGATCAAAGAAAAGAGATTCTTGAACCCATCGCCCGCCAGAATGATCAAATCGACCAGGTTCTCTTTTTCGGCTCAGGCCCAGATGCAAGGGTTCAGGCAAAAGAAATTAGAACACAAAACGGCTCTACCCGGTTTACAGCCCTTTTTGAGAATCAGGAATACCCGGTTCAAATCAATTCTCCGGCCCGGTTTATGGTAAACAATTGTCTTGCCGCCATTTGTGTTGCCCGGACAGCCGGCATTGACATCCACTGTATTCAACGCGGAATTGCATCGTTCAAACCCGCTCCAGGCCGGATGAACATCTATCCGCTGTGTGATCGTGTTCAGATCATTGACGATACATACAATGCCAATCCAGCCTCTGTTGAACAGGCGTTAAGGACCCTGTCATCCGTATCTGAAAGCAAAAAAAATGACAGCATCGCAATCCTTGGTGACATGCTGGAATTGGGCCTTCAGTCTGACCAGCTGCATTATCAGATCGGTCAAACCGTGGCAGCGCTTGGTATCAACCGATTATTTTTATTTGGTACCCAGGTGGAACAGATTAAAAAAGGGGCTGTCAAAGAAGGATTCCCAAAAGAAAATATCTTGTGGGCCGACAAAGAGCAAATTGTTCAAACCGTGTTGAAAGGTTTAAAACCAAACACCTGGATACTGGTAAAAGGATCCAGGGGGATGGCCATGGAGACGGTTATCAAAGGTTTAAAAGATAATATCAACAGCCAACTCTTAAGAGGGTAAGATGGAAAATAACTTTAACCAAAAGCGGTCGAACAATGACAGAAGAAAATTTTGCTACACATCCTATTGCCCTGAAAGACGTTCCGGGATTGACAGAAGGCAAGTACAAACAATTAAAAAAAAAGAAAGGGTAGCCTGAAAGCTTAACCATGCTCTACGAATTTTTATATCCATACCATGTTGATTTTTCATTTTTGAATATATTTCGGTATATTACTTTCAGAACCATCTATGGTGGATTAACAGCTTTTTTAATCTGTTTTCTATTCGGCCCCTTTGTGATCAGAAAACTGTCCCAATTACAGATTGGCCAGATCATTCAAACAGATGGGCCTCAATCCCACCTGGGCAAACAGGGCACCCCAACCATGGGCGGCATCCTTATTCTTATTTCTATTTTTGTATCTACACTGATCTGGAGCAAATTATCTAATCATTATGTGACCATTCTTCTGCTATGCTTGATGCTTTTTGGCCTGATCGGATTTATCGATGATTACCTGATGCAGATCAAGAAACGGAATATGGGGTTTACAGCCAAGGGTAAATTTTTAATTCAGATCCTGTTCGGCCTGATCATTGCCTATCTGATTTACCGATGTCCGGATTTTAATTCTAAGCTGACCGTTCCTTTTTTTAAAGATTTTTCTCCTGATCTGGGCATCTACTACATCCCTTTTGCCTGCCTGGTGATTGTGGGAACCAGCAATGCCGTCAATCTCACTGACGGACTGGACGGACTGGCCATTGGCCCCTATATTGTTGCATCTGCCACCTATATGTTTTTTGCCTATGTTTCCGGCCACATTCAAATTGCCGAATACCTGCATGTCCGACATATTGCCGCAGCTGGTGAAATATCGGTTATCTGCGGAACCCTGGCCGGTGCCGGCATGGGTTTTTTATGGTTCAATGCACACCCGGCCCAGATTTTTATGGGTGATTCAGGATCTATTCCTTTAGGCGCCATATTAGGAACCATTGCCGTGGTCACCAAACAAGAGATTCTGCTGGTGATCGTGGGCGGACTCTTTGTGGTCGAGGCCTTATCCGTGATCATCCAGGTCTCTTATTTTAAATTATCAAAAGGAAAACGCATATTCAGGATGGCGCCTTTGCACCATCATTTTGAACTCAAAGGGTGGCATGAATCCAAGGTCATTGTCAGGTTCTGGATTATATCCATTACCCTGGCACTATTATCATTGAGTACATTAAAGATAAGGTAAAGCAAAAAAAACAGATGAACAAAAAACAACAACCATATACGCTGGTCATCGGCCTTGGAAAATCAGGCCTGTCCATGGCAAAATTCCTGCACGCCAAAGGCGAGTATGTGATTGCCACAGATATTGATTCGTCAAAGGATAAAGCAGCTAAAGACCTTAATGAACTTGGCATTCAAATCCAGCTCGGATTCCATGATCAAGACACCTTTGATCATGCTGCCTGTATGATCCCAAGCCCGGGTGTTCCTTTGACCAGTCCCTATATTCAGAACGCCGTTAAAAAAGGTGTGCCTGTCAAAAGTGAACTTGATATTTTTTATGAACACAATCGCCTGCCAGTGATTGCCATTACCGGCACCAACGGAAAGACAACCACAACCACCCTTATTGGAGAGCTGCTGACAACCTGCGGGTATCACCCGTTTGTGTGTGGAAATATTGGAACACCGCTGGTGGATCTTTTCATGTCCAATCAGACATTTGATATCGTTGTGGCGGAAATCTCCAGTTTCCAGATGGATATTTCGAAAACATTCAGGCCTGACGTGGGTGTTTTATTAAACATCAGTGAAGATCACCTGGACCGATATGACAGTTTTGATATCTATGAAGCAGCCAAATGGCGATTGTTTGAAAACCAGACTGCTCAGGACACAGCAGTGATCAACCAGGGCATCCCTTCGTTTGAAACCACATCAAAACAATTGGCCGCAAGAGTGTTAGGTTTTTCATCCGGCCAGGATCATGCTTCACCCTGCCATGCTGCGATTAACAACGATACAATACAAATCGACATGGACGATTTGTGTTGTAAAATAAAGACCACACCATTCAAGGAATTGCCCGGTATTCACAACCATGAAAATATAGCGGCCGCTATCCTTGCCGGCCTGGCTGTCAGTAAGGATATCAAGACAGATATCAATGGATTGGAAAACGGATTAAAAAGTTTTAAAAATCTTCCCCACAGAATCGAGTTTATCCTATCTGTCAACGGCATCCAATTTTATAATGATTCCAAAGCCACCAATACAGATGCGGTCATCCGGGCCATACAATGTTTTAAAAAAAATATTGTATTGATCCTTGGCGGCAGAGGAAAAGGAACTGATTTTTCCTTGCTTGTCAATGATGTCAAAGCATCAGTGAAAACCATTATTGCCTTGGGAGAAACAAAAGCACTTATCAAAAAAACATTTGATACCATCTGTCCTGTAACAATGGTTTCAACCATGAAAGAGGCTGTGCAGGCAGCCCATGCCTGTTCAATTAAAGGAGATATCGTTCTTTTATCCCCGGCCTGTGCCAGCTTTGACATGTATGACAATTATGTGCAGCGAGGAATAGATTTCATAACCCAGGTCAAAGGATTAAAAGAGGAATAAGATGACAGTACCCGCTCGAACCATCCATCCTTTTTTCAGTGAAAAGACTATTCTTTTCCCTGTTATCCTGCTGTGCGGGATCGGGATTGTCATGGTCTATTCAGCAAGCTCTGCCATCAGCATGGAAACCCATAACACCCTTTATTATTATATGAAAAAACAAGCCGTTTTCTTCGGATTAAGCCTTGTCGTTATGTTTGTCACCGCATCTTTTCCTTATCAAATGTATAAAAAAATCTCATATATTCTTCTTTTTACCGCCATTGCCCTTCTGGTCGCGGTTCTCGTTCCAGCACTCAATGTCAAAGCCGGTGGAGCTCACCGATGGCTGACCCTGGCCGGATTCACTTTTCAACCGGCAGAATTTGCAAAACTGGCTCTGATCATTTTTCTAGGGTATTCTTTGTCAAAAAAACAAGCCATGATCAAAAATTTTACTATCGGATTTGCCCCCCATGTGTTTGTTTTTGGCCTTTTTTCCTGTCTGATCATTATCCAGCCGGATTTTGGTACCATTGTGGTACTGGGCATTATCACCTGGGGAATGATGTTTATTGCAGGCGTAAAAATCACTCACCTTCTTTCTCCCAGCCCTTTGCTCATCCCTTTGATTTACTTTTTTGTGGTCAAAGTCGAATACCGCCTGGAACGAATCCTCGGGTTTTTAAATCCCTGGGATGATCCATACAACACCGGCTACCAGATCACTCATTCTTTAAAGGCATTCGGGTCTGGCGGTATTTTTGGAAAAGGCATTGGCCTTGGCATGCAAAAAATGCATTACCTGCCGGAACCGCACACAGACTTTATTTTTTCAATTATCGGAGAAGAACTGGGTTTGATTGGTGTTTTAACCGTTCTCACTCTCTATCTGATTTTGCTGTTAAAAGGAATTTCCATTGCCAAAACATCTAAGAGCATGTTCGGTGCCATCACAGCATCCGGGCTCACTATTTATATCGGGGTACAGGTAATTATCAACACGGGCGTGGCATTGGGTTTGTTGCCAACCAAGGGATTAACTCTGCCCTTTATCAGTTACGGCGGCACATCCTTAATCATCAACATGGCTGCCATGGGGATTTTAATGAATATCGGAGCATCACAATATGATGAACAAAAAGTTTAAACTCATCATAGCCGGTGGAAAAACCGGTGGCCATCTTTTTCCCGGCATAGCCATTGCCCAGGCATTAGAGCGAATGTCTGAAAATGCAAAAATTCTTTTTGTGGGGACTGATGCACCCTTTGAAACAAACACGCTTCAGGCTTATGGATATGCGCATAAAGCCATATACTCAAAACCCATAAAAGGCGGCAGCCTTTGGGGTAAATTGATTTCTGTTTCCATTGTCTTAATTTCACTGACCCAGTCCCTGATCATCATGAAAACAATTAAACCTGATTTTGTTATCGGTGTGGGCGGATTCTCATCTTTTGCAGTGGTATTGGCAGCATGGCTGTTAAACATCCCCACAGCCATCCAGGAACAAAATGCTGTACCCGGGATGACCAACAGGATGCTGGCCCGATTTGCCAGAACCATTTTCACCTCCTTTGAACACACTCAAGGATTTAGCAACAACCCAAAAGTACACTATGTGGGAAACCCGGTCCGAAAAATAAAGCTGTCTGATGCTGATAAAGATTCAACGGATCTTGATATTCATCCGGATCGGTTTACTCTCTTGATTACCGGTGGCAGCCAGGGCGCCAGCAGCATTAACACCGCCATGATGAATGCGTTTGAATTAATGGATAATCCAAACCGATTTAATATCATTCATCAGACCGGAATCAAAGAGGAAGCCCAAATTCAAAAACGATACAAACAGCTTAATATCAAGGCAACGGCAAAAGCCTTTTTCCATGATATGCCAAACATTCAAAAAATGGCCGATCTGATCATCACCCGTGCCGGAGCCGGTATCCTGTCAGAATTGTGCATCCATGGCAAACCCGCGATCCTGATCCCCTTTCCCCATGCAGCTGATGATCATCAGACTGTGAATGCAAAAACCCTTGAAGAACAAGGGGCAGCAGTCATGATTAACGATGCCCAACTCACCGGCAGCAGTGTAAAAGCAATGATAGAAAATCTAATGCAGGACCGATCAAGGCTTGAAAAAATGGGGAAGGCGATAAAAGCGCTTGCCATGCCGGATGCAGACAAGACAATAGCAACTCATATATTACAAACAAAGGATGGCAGGGCCTAATTATGTATCAAAAAAATTATCATATCCATTTTGTTGGAATCGGCGGCATAGGTATGAGTGGGATTGCAGAGCTTCTTATCACTCTGGGCTATAAAGTATCAGGATCTGACTTAAAATTATCTCATATCACCAAAAGATTGGAAACAAAAGGCGGCATCATTTTCAAGGGTCACAGTAAAGCCCAGGTGATTGGTGCTGATGTTGTGGTGACCTCGTCTGCCATTTCACAGGAGAACCCCGAGGTTGTTCGTGCCAAAGAATTAGGACTTCTCATTATCCATAGAGCAGAAATGCTGGCTGAACTCATGCGGATCAAATACTCCATTGCCATATCCGGTGCCCATGGTAAAACCTCCACCACCTCCATGATTTCTCAGATTCTCAATACCGCCGGACTCGATCCAACGGTCATCATCGGCGGTCTTCTTGAAGGTCTGGACACAAATTCGCTTCACGGCAGTGGTGAATTCATTGTTGCCGAAGCAGATGAAAGTGATGGATCATTTTTAAAATATGCCCC
This sequence comes from Pseudomonadota bacterium, assembly GCA_043826275.1. Taxonomy (GTDB): domain Bacteria; phylum Desulfobacterota; class Desulfobacteria; order Desulfobacterales; family Desulfobacteraceae; genus Desulfobacula. The sequence goes on along the minus strand of JBDRQO010000002.1, from coordinate 30,976 downwards.
TGCCATTGCCGTGGTGACCAATATTGACCTTGAGCACCTTGATTTTTATAAAGACATTGAAGACATCAAAGATAAATTTGTCCAGTTTATTAATTCTGTTCCTTTTTACGGGCTTGCCATTCTCTGTCTGGACAATGAACATATCCAGAATATCCTTCCCCGGATCAATTCCCGATATACCACCTACGGGTTGTCAGCCCAGTCTGATCTACAGGCCAGAAATATATCTTTTAAAGACAATAAAAGCACGTTTAAGGTGTATCACCATGAAACATCCTTAGGTTCAATCAATCTGAATATTGCCGGCAAGCACAATATTTTAAATTCACTTGCCGGAATAGCAACAGGACTTGAGCTGGATATTCCGTTTAAAACCATTAAAAACGCATTAGAAAAGATGAAAGGAGTAAAACGACGACTTGAATTAAAAGGAAAAAAAGACGGGATCATTGTCATGGATGATTATGGTCATCACCCCACAGAGATCCTGGCCACACTCACCGCCATCAGAGAAAGCTACAAGGAAAAACGGCTCATTGTCGTATTCCAGCCCCACAGATATTCCAGAACTCAAGGATTGTTTGATGAATTTACCCGTGCATTTTACCAATCCGATGTTCTCATTGTTTTACCGATTTATGCGGCCAGTGAAAAAAAGATTGAAGGCGTTGATGCCAAGCATTTATGCCAGGGCATTAAAGAACACGGCCACAAAGATGTTTCCTATGCACCGGATTTTAAGCAGGCCTTATCCATGATCACTCATAAGGTAAGAAAAGACGATATTGTTCTTACCCTTGGGGCCGGTGACATTTATACCCTTGGCGAAGAACTGGTGGAGCTATTATAAAATAAAAATGAACCCACAAGACAACAGATATTCAATTTTAAGTTCAAATTTTGATCTTTTAATGAACGAACCCATGAAGAACTATACTTCTTTTAAAGTGGGAGGTCCTGCTGATCTGTTTGCTCAACCTGAAAATGTTACCCAATTAAAAGCGCTTTTAAAAGCCGCTCAAGAACTTGATATGCCGGTTACCCTGTTCGGAGGCGGCACCAACCTGTTAATCACGGATAAAGGAATCAGAGGACTTGTGATCACCACAAGGCAACTAAAATCCGACATACGGATTCTTAAAACAGATAAAAAGACCGCCCTTATTCAGGCAGATGCCGGCGAACGTCTTTCCAGAGTATGTAAATTTGCCACAGACCAATCTTTATCCGGTCTTGAATTTTCCGCCGGCATTCCCGGAACAATTGGCGGAGCAATCATTATGAATGCAGGCACAGCAGATGGCAATATGGCCGGTATTATTCATTCAGTGGACATTTTAAACCCAGACACCCTTAATGTTGAAATCCTTTCATCCACTGACATCAAGTTTTCTTATCGGCAAAGTAACCTGTCCGGTATTCTTTTGGCTGCAACACTCAAACTGACCCATTCTGATTCAGATCAAATCAAGGCTAAAGTGACAAAAAACCTTAAACAAAAAACAGATACTCAGCCCATGGGTGTTGCCAGTGCCGGATGTTTTTTTAAAAATCCAGCCCAGGGAAAACCTGCCGGCCAACTCATTGAAGAGGCCGGTTTAAAAGGCATGATGATCAATAATGCCCAGGTATCCAATATCCATGCCAACTATATTGTTAATCTCAGCAATGCTAGCTGTGAAGATATACTGTTATTAAAACAAAAGATACAAGAGACCATCATGAATAAGTACCAGATTAAACTTGAAACAGAAGTGAGGGTTGAAGGTGAATAAAAAAATCAAAGAAAACAAGTATAAGCCGGAAGCCAGGAATATTGATGCCGCGATCTCTGAGTCAGGGTTTGGTATTGATTTTTGTCTCAAATGTATCATGACCGTTGCCATTATCAGCCTGATCAGTCTGGCATCAATTTTTATTTATGATTTTATTACTCAATCAACTTTTTTTAATGTCCAAAATGTGCAGATATCAGGAGAGAGCCGGGCCACAGAGGATGAAATCAAGGAATTGGCAAACTTAAAAACAGGCATAAATATCTTTGAACTGAATCTTTTTTCCGTTAAAAAGCAGATTATCTCTCATCCCTGGATCCAGTCGGCTATTGTCAAAAGACAGCTGCCATCCAGTCTTGTCATCACCATTATTGAACAACAAGTTTTGGCCATTGTAAAAATTGAAAATTTAGCTGATATCCTGATCAATATTCAAGGCCGGCCATTTAAAGAGTATGACCCTTTAACAGATAAAATCAGCAATCTGCCGGTGATTTCCGGGCTTGATCTGACATCAGAAAACAATGAATACCAGTTTAACGGTCCATTATTCAATTCCATTATGGACTTTTTAGGCATCCAGGAACTCAGTGATGTCAAACACATTAAAGCAAACATACACACAGGAATCATTATTGAGACTAAAGATGTTTACAATCGAGAGCCCTTGAGTAAACAAGAGACTCTCCAGATCAAACTCGGGTTTGACGGCTTTCAAGCCAAATTAAATCGTGCAAAAAAGATTAGCGAATATATTGATAAAAACTTTCCTGAACGAATTATCTGCACCATGGATCTGTTTAACATTGAAAAAGTATTTATCAAAACAAAACGCAACGATGCTCTGCACAACACTTTAGAAAAGGGGGTCTGATTTGCAGGCAAATGAAAAAATAATTGTCGGCCTGGATATTGGTACGACAAAGATCTGTGCGGTGGTAGGTGAGATGCTTGAAAATGAAATTAACATCATTGGTGTTGGATCTCATCCATCTACGGGGCTGCGAAAAGGGTCTGTTGTCAATATCGAGTCAACTGTGGATTCCATAAAAAAAGCGGTTGAAGAGGCTGAACTTATGGCTGGATGCGATATCTCATCAGTCTATGTCGGCATTGCCGGGAATCATATCAAAGGACTTAACTCCCATGGCATTATTGCCATCAAAGGCCGTGAAATCACCGACCACGATGTCGAACGAGTGATTGACGCAGCCAAGGCCGTTGCTATTCCAACAGACCGGGAAATTCTTCATGTGATCCCCCAGGAATTTATTGTGGACGATATGGAATCGATTCAGAATCCTGTGGGAATGACTGCTATCCGGCTTGAAGCCCGCGTTCATATTGTTACCGGCGCTGTCTCGTCTGCACGAAATGTTGTGAAATGCTGCAATAAGGCAGGGCTTGAAGTCTGTGATATTGCCTTGGAATCTCTGGCCTCAGGAGAAGCTGTGCTCACTGCTGAAGAAAAGGAGCTGGGCTGTCTTATTGCCGACATGGGTGGTGGCACCACAGACCTGGCACTTTTTAAGGATAACAATTTACGGTTTATTTATGAATTAACCCTGGGTGGACATAACCTGACCAATGATATTTCCATCGGACTTCGTACCCCTTTACCCGAAGCTGAAAAAATCAAAATAGAGCACGGAACCTGTTTGCCGTCCAATGTGAGAAGCGGAGCAACTATTGAGGTCCCGGCTGTTGGGGGACGTGAACCCAAAAAACTATCCAAAGGAATTCTGGCTGAAATCCTTGAACCCAGGGTAGAAGAAATATTTTCTCTTTTAAAACAGGAATTATTTTCCAACGGACTTGAAAATTCATTTCCTGCCGGATTTGTTTTAACCGGAGGGAGTGCAGTGCTTGACGGTATCACTGAAATTGCAGAATCGGTTTTCAACGTACCGGTGAGAATAGGAGAACCCAATAAAATCGGCGGGCTCAAAGATATTGTTAAAAATCCAGCCTATGCGACCGGTGTCGGGCTTGTTATTTTCGGCTCCTCAGCCAGTTGTAAAATGAGTACCAAGGATCAGGAAACCCAAGGGTTTTCCAGAATACTAAACAAAATGAAACAATGGTTTAAAGATATTATTTAATTTTTAGGGAGGTGGACATGGCATTTTCTTACATGGAAAGCGAAAACTCGGCAAAAATCAAAGTCATTGGTGTTGGTGGTGCAGGTGGAAACGCGGTAAATAACATGATTGCAGCCAAGCTCAGAGGAGTAAAATTCATTGTTGCCAACACAGATGCCCAGGCATTGGAAGCATCCAAGGCTGAAGTGAAAATTCAGATCGGCAAAAAACTCACCGAAGGCCTGGGCGCAGGTGCAGATCCCAACACCGGTCGTGATGCAGCCCAGGAAAGCTACAATGAACTCAAAGAAGCGCTGGCCGACAGTCACATGGTATTTATCACTGCCGGATTTGGCGGTGGCACAGGAACGGGAGCTGCTCCGGTGATCGCTGAAATCTGTAAAGAACTTGGAATTTTAACCGTTGCTGTTGCCTCAAAACCATTTTCTTTTGAGGGCAAAAAAAGAGAAAAACAGGCTCTTGAAGGACTTGCAAAATTACATGGTATCACTGATACCGTGATTGTCATCCCCAATGATCGACTCCGGGGCATCGCTCCCAAAGGTGCCAGAATGGTTGATATGTTTATCAAAGCTGATGAGATTCTGCATCACTCTGTAAAAGGTATTACCGATCTGATCATGATGCCGGGCCATGTCAATCTTGACTTTGCAGATGTCCGGACAACCATGCAGAAGGCCGGTAAAGCAATAATGGGAATTGGCGTAGCTTCTGGAGAAAACCGTGCTATTGAGGCTGCTGAAAGAGCAATTTCACATCCGCTTCTTGAAGACATCTCCATCGCAGGCGCCAAAGCTGTATTGATGAATATTACGTCCAGTTCTGATCTAACCCTTGATGAAATGACACAAGCTTCTGATCGAATTCACCAGGAAGTGGGTGATGATGCTGAGATTATCTGGGGCCAGACCTTTGATGAAGACTTAGGGGATGAGATAAGAATTACAGTAATTGCCACCGGCATTGGTCTTGATGAACCAATTGTAACCAACAATATCCATCAGCTCGATCCTATCCCCCAACAGCCTGTTGCATATCATGCAAATCATCAGGCAAATCATCAGGCTATGGGGCAATATCAAGCACAGGCGAATGATCAATCCCGTTCGCCCATTGCTCGGGGAATCCTCAGGGATCCAACCCAGGAAGAACTGTCAAGCTGGAATCAATATGATAATCCTGTTATCCGCCACAAAAGAGTAGTGGGTGACGAAGATATGATCAGTGGCTATGGCACTATTCCTTTTGACAGCAATGATCTGGAGGTACCAACGTTCCTGAGAAGAAAAGCAGACTGATCCATGGGAAAAAGGCTTAACCCGGCCCGGAATATTGGTTTAAATGATGACCCATTCGTTGAACGCCATGTCAATGAATCAGGAACCATCGTTAAAAAAGGCAAGGGTTTGATAAAAACTGCTCTTGTTTATCCAAACACTTACAAGGCTGGTATGTCCAGCCTGGGTTTTCAAACAATCTATCGATTAGCCAACCAGATAGATCAGGTGGCTTGCGAACGGGTCTTTTTGCCAGACCTTAAAACTCGCAAGCAACAAACGAAAACGCCCAGAAGCCTGGAAAGCGGTTTAAGCCTGGATCGATTTGATGTTCTTTTATTTTCGATCTCATTTGAAAATGATTTTTTCCATCTTATTCAGCTTCTTGAAGAAGCAGGCATCCCCTTGCGATCATCTGATCGAAACCACACCCACCCCCTGGTGGTTGCAGGGGGAGTCGCCTGTTTTTTAAACCCTGAACCCATAGCTCCTTTTATTGATACCTTTTTACTGGGAGAGGCAGAACTTCTTTTAGAACCATTCTTTAAAACCTTTTTCAAAAACAAAAAAAAACCATCCTTTTTGTCAGGTCTTGAAAAAACTATCCCGGGTGCATATGTACCCGCCCTTCACTTAGAAAACGCCTTATTTGAGATCAACGTACAATATATTAAAGCGCTTGATCACATCACCACCGCAAGCTGCATACTGACATCCCAGACAGCATTTAAAGATGCCTTTCTTATTGAAATATTAAAGGGATGCCCCCATGGCTGCCGATTCTGCAGTGCGGGATTTATCTATCGGCCACCCAGAATATACCCGGCTCAAAATATACTTGACGCCATGGATTCAGCAATAAGCAAAACCGATAGGATCGGCCTTGTCAGCTCTGCTATTGCGGATCACCCTCAGATCAGTCGTATCTGCGAATATGGCCAACAAAAAGGGTTTAAACTTTCTTTTTCATCTTTGAGGGCAGACAAACTCAGTGAGAATCTAATCCATAGCCTTTCCAACGCAAAGGTGAAAACCGCTACCATTGCCCCGGAAGCAGGCTCAGAAAGAATGCGCAATATTATCAATAAAAAAATTGATGAAAAAGATATCCTGTCTGCAACCCAGAGTCTTGTCAGGGCCGGGATTATTAATTTACGGCTTTATTTCATGATCGGGCTTCCTTTTGAAGAAGATGACGATGTTCATGCCATTGTTGACCTGACAAAAAAGATTAAATCTGTCTTTCTGGAAGAATCTCGAAAACAAAAGAAAATGGGAACCATTACTTTAAGTATCAACCCATTTATTCCAAAACCGGCCACCCCTTTTCAATGGTGTGGCATGGCGCCTGAAATGGTGATTAAAAAAAGGATCTCAATTATCCGGCAAGGATTGAAAAAAACCGCCAACGTAAATATAAATATTGAATCTTTGAGAAAGGCTAAAGTTGATGCCCTGCTGTCAAGGGGAGATCAAAAAACAGCCGACATTATTGAACTGGCCCTAAAGGACGGCTGGACATCAGCCATGAAACAAAATAAAGCATATTGCCAAAACATTATTTTTTCTGAAAAATCGATTGACTCTCCTTTGCCATGGGATTTTTTGGACAATACAATTAAAAAAGAGTTTTTAATAAAAGAGTTTCACCAAGCCCAACAGGAAAAAAAAAGTCCCTCATGCCCCATGATCGATTGTCAACTTTGCCAAACCTGTATGTAACAATGGCGTGTTGAAATTGAATAGACTATTTTCTTTTTTGATGAATGAACTTAAAAATATTCCTTGTTTATAAGCAATTTATTCTATAAGATGATTCGGTTTTATAGTATTATTTTAGGCTTAATCACAAGATGATCATCTTTGAAGGGATCATCAAACAATAGCAACAAGACTACAAACATTTAGGAGGTTTTATGTCAACTTTAGTATTTGGTCACAAAAACCCAGATACAGATTCAGTTTGTGCAGCCATTGCACTTGCAGATCTTAAGAAAAAACTTGGTGAAGATATTATTCCTGTAGTTCAGGGTGAATTAAATCCTGAGTCCAACTTTGTACTCGGTAAATTCGGCGTTTCAGCACCGAAAGTGGTTACATCCTATGCTGGCAAAGATGTATATCTTGTGGATCATTCTGATCTTAGCCAAAGCCCTGACGATCTTGGCGATGCCAATATCCTGGGTATTGTGGATCACCATAAATTGGGTGATGTCACAACCGGTCAGCCACTTGAATGCTGGATCTGGCCTGTAGGTTGTACCTGCACTGTTGTTTCTTCCATGTACAACTACTTTGATATTGCAATACCAAAAGATATCGCAGGCATCATGCTTTGCGCTATTCTTTCTGATACTGTTATTTTCAAATCAGCCACTTGTACAGACGCTGATAAAAAAATCTGTGCCCAGTTGTCTGAAATCTGCGGCGAAAGTGATCTTGGTGCATTGGGTATCCAAATGTTCAAGGTTAAGTCCGCTGTAGACGGCACACCCATTCGTGATCTGGTTCTCCGTGATTACAAAGACTTTAAAATGGGTGGAAAGGGTATTGGCTGTGGACAGCTTGAGCTGGTTGATCTTTCCATAGTTGACGGTATCAAAGCAGATCTTGAAAAAGATATCCAGGCCATGAAAAAAGAAAAAGGACATCATACAGTAATTCTCATGCTTACAGACATCATGAAAGAAGGGACTGAACTTTTGATCGCTTCTGATGACGAGTCTATTATTGAAAAAGCATTTGGTGTAAAACCGGCAAATAAAAAAGCGTGGCTGCCCGGCATTATGAGCCGTAAAAAACAGATCATTCCTTTTCTTGAAAAAGTTTTAGGATAGTCTTTAAAAGCTGACCATTGGTTAGTGATAATTATAAAAAGGGTTTGGAAAATTTTTCCAAACCCTTTTTTTTATTTGAATTGCCAAACGGATATAAGCTTTTGAAGCAATTTGGCGATTAGATCGAGTTTATCTTCATAACTATTTTAAAAATTGTTATACTTTTTGGGCTGCCTTAACAGCTGATTTTAATTTCTCTGATAATGTGGCCATATCAAAAGGTTTGAAAATAAATTCATCACACCCTTTTTCCATCATTTGTTTAATTTCAGTTTCCCTGCTGTAGCCCGAAGAGACCACCACTTTAACATCAGGCGAAATCTGTCTAATTTTATCAAATGTATCCTTGCCGTTCATTTTCGGCATGACCATGTCCAGAAGAACAATATCAATTTTTGTGTTCTTCTGTTCAAGGATAGAGACAGCTTCAAGTCCGCTGGCAGCAGTTTTAACCTGATACCCAAGCGTCTGCAACATTTCAGAACAGACCTCAATCACCCCTTTTTCATCATCCACCAAAAGAACGGTTCCCTTACCATTAAAAATTTTCTTTCTCTCTTCAACCGCTGTAAAAGTGTCAACGCGGGTCTGCTGAGCAGGTAAAAAGAACATGAACGAGCTGCCCATTCCAACTTTGCTTTTCACCTTTATAATACCCTTATGACTTTTGATAATGCCATAGGTGGTGGCAAGGCCCAAGCCTGTACCCTGCCCACGGGTTTTTGTTGTAAAAAAAGGATCAAAAATCCGATCCATGACCTCATCGGTCATCCCCACACCCGTATCTGACACTGTGACTTTAACATAGGTTCCAGAATCATCCAGCCCATAGTCATCAAGGATAATATTTTCAGATCTAATGGTAATTTTACCACCATCCGGCATTGCCTGCCAGGCGTTCACGAACAAATTGAGCAGTACCTGCTTGATCTGTCCTTCATCTACAACAGTTGCCCACAGCTTTTTTTCCAGATATTGCTCAATAAGGATATCTTTTTTGGTTCGGCCAAACATTTTAGCAGACATTTTTAACAGATGATTCAGATTAATCAGGCAGGATTCCTGGTATGTTTTCTGGGCAAATCCCAACAGCTGCCGGGCCATTTCCGCACCGGAAAAAACGTATTCATCTATACTGGACAGTCGTTTATATTCTTCACTGTCATGGTCAAATCCACTCCTGACCAGAGAGGCATATCCCTGGATACCCATAAGTATATTGTTAAAATCATGGGCAATCCCTCCTGCCAATGTCCCAATGGCTTCCATCTTTTGAGACTGTCGGAGCTGGTCTTCCAGGTTCACCCGCTCGGTGACATCCCTGGCAACGGCATAGACCCCGTTAAACTCTTCTCGGTCATCACTGGCCGGCAAATGGATCGGGGTGGCTTTAAGTTCCATAAAGGCAAAAGAATCATAGCGATTGATGGATGAGACAAACCCTTCTGCCTTTTTAAACCTGAAATTCATATCATGGCCATCGTTAACCCGTTGTTCATATTTATTAAATCCAATCAGTGCAGCAGACTTTGAAAAATCTCCTTTATGGATAATATCTTCAAAATTTTTTCCAATAAGATCTTGCTTTTTAAACCCCAGAACATTTTCAAATTGTTGATTAGTGAAGGTAAAGCGACCCTGCTCATCCAGAGTAAAAACAAGATCGGGAGAATTGTTAACCATATACTCATATTGCCGTTCAGAAGCTTCAAGCCTGGCTGAAACAGCTCTTTTGTCTGCAATCAATCGTTTTTGGGAAAGGGCGTTATGGACGGTTTTTAACAGATCGGTATAATCAAACGGTTTTTTCAGATAATCCCAGGCCCCCATTCTCAAGGCCCGGATAGCAGAGTCCACAGAGGCATTTCCTGTGATAATGATGATCAATACATCTTTATCAACATTTAAAATATGCTCCATGACGTCATACCCGTTCTTACCGGGCATGTTTATATCCAGCAATACCAGATCAAAGTCACCTTGATCAAACGTCTGTATGGCCTCATCGCCATCATAAGCACCTGTTGTCTGGAACCCTTCTCGTTTCAGACAAAGGGTTATATTTTCAACAATTCTTCTTTCATCATCAACAACAAGTATCTGTTCCGGTTTCATAGGCTATCCATTCACGGTTAATAATATAACATTACTGTATAACCATCTGATAAATCAAAAGTCAATAATATCAATCAATTTATTTTGTTTTATTACCTTAAAAGCACAATTAATCCTGTCAGGCATAATTTTTTTAAACAAAAAAAGACAGCTGCGAAGCCTTTAAGTACTAAAAGCCTCGCCATGCTGCCTTATATTCAATTCTGGTTTGTGGGGACGCAGACTCTCGTTGTTTTCGATGGTTCATCCGGACCTAAGTCCGAAAAGATCTTCTCGATTGCTTCGATTGACCTGCGGCCCAGCATTAAATCGTTTCTATTTTAACTGCACAAACCTTTGTTCCCGGCGTTTTTGCCACAGGGTCCAATTCGCAGCACGTCAACAAATTAGTCGGCGTTTCAGAAAAATGGAAACTCATGGATACAGTTCCAGGAAGACACTTTTCTGTAATACTCACCTTTACATCTACCTTTCCTCGTCTAGATGTCACCCGAACCATCTGGTCTTCTGATATCCCCAAATGGGAAGCATCCTCGGGGTGAATCTTCAACAGCTCCTCTTTTCCCAGGACATTCAATCCATATACCCTGCGTGTCATGGTGCTGTGGTAGTGAAACAAACTGCGATCTGTAGTTAGAAGCAGAGGAAAGTCTTTATCTGTCTCTTCACCGGATTTCTGAAATACCAGGGGTTTAAATTTCCCTTTGCCATTGGCTGTTCCAAACTTTTCAGTATGCAGAATAGGGGTACCCGGATGATCATCTGACGGACACGGCCATTGCAGACTGCCCTTTTCCAGGCGTGAATAGGAAATACCTTTGTAGGCCGGCATAACCGATCCCATCTCATCCATGATCTCGGACGGGGTTGAAAAATCAAACCCTTTACCATTAAGCCGTTTTGCCAGTTCGCAGGCAATCCACCAGTCTGGTTTTGCATCTCCGACAGGATCAACTGCCTTGCGCACCCGCTGAACTCTCCGTTCAGTATTTGTAAACGTGCCATCTTTTTCTGCAAAGGCCGCGGCCGGCAGGACAACATCAGCCAATTTTGCGGTTTCTGTCATAAAGATGTCCTGAACAACCATAAAATCAGCTTTTTCCATGGCTTCAATGGCGTGATTGGCATTGGCTTCACTTAAGACTGGATTTTCCCCAACCAGATAGAGGGATTTAATACTACCGTTAAGTAGCGCATCAAATATCTCGGTATGGGTTTGACCTGGTGTGTCACTTAATTTGGCTCCCCAGGCTGATTCAAATTTTGCTTTGACGTCCGGGGAAGTGACTTGTTGATACCCTGGATAAACATTGGGCAGACAACCCACATCACAGGCACCTTGAACATTATTCTGCCCTCTTAAGGGATTAACGCCCGTCGAAGGTTTACCAATATTACCCGTGAGCAAGGCCAGGTTGCTGATGGCCAGCACATTGTCGGTTCCGTGAACATGCTGGGTAATACCCATGCAATAAATAATGGAACTTGGTGTTTGAGTGGCATAAATACGGGCAGCCTTGATAATTTTATCCTGGGCTACTCCAGAAAGTTTTTCTACTGTATCCAGATCAAAGGCATCCAAAGACTTTTTAAAGACTTCAAAATCTTCACAACGATCCTTTATAAAAGATTTATCCTCAAGCCCTTCTTCCAAAATTACCCGCATCATTCCCATGAGCACGGCGACATCTGATCCAGGCTTATTTTTTATAAACACGGTTGCATTTTTGCAAAGCTCGATTTCCTTTGGATTAACAACAATAAGGTTGGCACCATTGCGCACCGCATCCTTCACCTGCAGAGCTGCAATGGGATGGGCTTCGGTGGTGTTTGTACCAATCGCCAAAATAGTTGCTGCACTGCCAAGTTCTTTGATTGTGTTTGTCATTGCACCGCTTCCAAAAGATGTGGCCAGACCGGCCACAGTGGGAGCATGTCAGAGACGCGCACAATGATCTAAATTATTGGTACCCATAACGGCACGCGTAAACTTTTGAAAGACATAATTGTCCTCATTTGTTGCCTTGGCAGAAGAAATACCGGCAAACGTATCTCCTTTATTCTTGGAAAAATTATCAGCCACAAGATCTAAAGCCTCATCCCAAGTCGCCTCGACAAACTTGCCATCCCGTTTAATCAACGGAGAAGTTAAGCGGTCCGAATGGTTAATAAATTTATAACCAAAGCGACCTTTGACACAAAGCCTGCCTTTGCTCGCCTCATTGCCCAAATCTCCCCGGGCACTGACCAGCTTATTGTTCCGGACGCCCAATACCAGGCCACAGCCGCAACCACAAAAGGAACAAATCGTTTTTACCTGATGGGTGGGTCTTACAGCGTCTTTTTCAGTCAATGCGCCTACCGGGCATCGAACAATACACTCTCCGCATGATTCACAATTGGATTCCAACCGGGGTCGGTCACCAAACCCTGCGACTCTCGTTTCTGTTCCCCGATGAATAAAATCAATAGCCTGGATGTTTTGAATTTCGTCACAGGTGCGCACGCAAATGCCACATAAAACACACCGATTTGGGTCAAAATTAAAAAATGGGTTGGAATCATCAATGGGCAATAATTTAGTGGGTTTTTTCAACCGGTCAAGTCGTTTTTTATTTATACCAACATGATCAGCCACCCGTTGTAATGCACATTTGGTGTTCTGGAAACAATTAAGGCAGTCTGTATCGTGATCTGCCACCAAAAGTTCCACATTTATCTGCCTTATTTTCTGGATCTCCGGTGTCTCGGTTAATACAACCATTCCATTCTTAACCACTGTTTTACAGGAAATGACTGTTTTTTTCCACTCTCCCTGGATTTCTACCAGGCAGAGCCTGCAAGCCCCTAAGGGTTCCAATTCCCGATGATGACAAAGATGGGGAATATAAATTCCTTTCTTAAGTGCTGCGTCCAATATGGTCATACCGCTATCGGCTGTAACCGACAGGCCATTGATTGTTAGTTCGATTTTCTCGGTCACTTTTAACCTCCTTATTTTATACGTCCGGGGACGCATTCCACTGCACTGAATTTTTTAGGACATTTTTCAAAACACATGCCGCAACGGATACATTTTTCCTGGTCCAGTATATGAACCTGCTTTTTCTCACCAGTAATCGCTTCCACCGGGCAGGCTTTTGCACATATTGTGCAACCCTTGCATTTTTCTTCATCAATAAGATAAGAAATCAGCTCTTTACACTGCAGTGCCGGGCAGGCTTTATCGTTGATATGAGCCTCATACTCTTCCCGGAAGTATTTTATAGTGGTCAGAACAGGATTTGCCGCACTTTGTCCAAGACCACATAATGATCCAGTATTGACTGCTTCACCCATCTCTTCAAGCAACTCTATATCGCCAGGTTTGCCTTTCCCCTTGGTAATATCTATAAGAATGTTCAACATCTGCCTTGTACCGACTCGGCAAAGGGTACATTGCCCACAGGACTCTTTTTGGGTGAAATCCAAAAAATATCGGGCAATATCAACCATACAGGTGGTTTCATCCAGGATAACCATACCGCCTGAGCCCATCATGGATCCTGCAGCTTTCAATGAATCATAATCCACCGGTATATCAAGAAATTTGTCGGGCAGACAACCGCCTGACGGACCACCTGTCTGAACAGCCTTAAACTTTTTGCCGTCAGTAATTCCACCGCCGATTTCATAAATAATTTCCCTAATTGAAATGCCCATGGGAACTTCAATCAAACCGCAATTTTCCACCTTTCCCGTCAAAGCAAAGACTGCCGTGCCCTTACTTGCTTGAGTTCCTATACCTGCAAACCAGGCACCACCTCTAGTAATAATCTGTGGGATGTAAGCAAAGGTTTTTACATTATTTAACACAGTTGGCTTATCAAAAAGCCCTTCTTCTGTTGTTCTGGGTCGTGGAGACGCTTTGGGCATACCCCTGTTCCCTTCTATGGATAGGGTCAAAGCAGTTGATTCGCCACATACAAATGCGCCGGCACCGAGAAAACACTCGACATCAAATTTAAAATCAGTGCCCATGATGTTGTCACCCAGAAAACCCATCTCGTGTGCCTGTTTGATGGCATTGTTAAAACGCTTAATCGCCAATGGATATTCGGCTCGAACATATACATAGCCTTTAGTGGATCCAATTGAATAGCCGGCAATGATCATGCCTTCCAGCACGGCATGAGGGTCTGATTCCAAGGTGCAACGATCCATGAAAGCACCAGGATCTCCCTCATCAGCATTGCAGACAATATACTTTTCCTCACCCTTAGATACCAGACCTGCTTCCCACTTACGGCCGGTTGGAAATCCACCGCCGCCCCTGCCACGGAGGCCTGATATTTTTACCTCTTCAATGACCTCGGTCTGTTTCATCTTGAGAGCTGCAGCTAAACCGCTGTAGCCATTTTGAGCAATATAATGATTTATATTTGTAGGATCAATGATACCGGTGTTATGGAATAGTTCTCTTGACTGAGACTTAAAAAAGGGGGTTTCCATCAAAATTGGAATTCCAGGAATTTCTTTTTTTCCAAATGTTCCCAAAGCATATTGTGGCAGGGGGTTATCATTAATAATGTAGCTTTCAATGAGTTCAACAGCTATTTTGTCTGTAACATTATTATAAAAAATATTTGAGCCATCAGATTTAACTATATTGACAAGCGGCTCAGTGTAGCAGGGCCCAAAGCAACCCACTTCAATAATATCTGCAGCAATGCCTCTTTTTTCAATCTCATCTTCAAATGCTTTTTTTACAACTAATGCACCGGCAGATTGACCGCAAGTTGCTGCCCCAATATATATTTTCGGGGTTTTTCTTTGTTGCAGTTCATTCCATTCATCTTCTGCGCGCTTTTTAATATCACTGAATTTCATGGCTTTTCTCCTTCTCAAAAAGCGTATCCACATTTTTAGTGGTCAATTTGGCTTTTACATCATCATTGACCATTATACATGGTGCCAGTGCGCAGCATCCAATACATGCAGCTGTTTTCAAAGTGTAATCAAGGTCTTGGGTAGTTTGCCCTTCTTTTATGTTTAATGTATTCTCAATTTTTTCAAGAATCTGAGCGGCTCCGCGGACATGGCAGGCTGTTCCCCTGCAAACCGTAATCTTGTTTCTCCCCATGGGTGTGAACCTGAATTGCTCATAAAAAGTTGCCACCGCATAGACTTTACTTTCGGGCACGGCAACAAATTTTGCAACGCTGCGCATTGCCTGCTCCGGAAGGTAGCCAAGCTCGGTTTGAACTTGTTGTAAGATTGGAATTAATTCAATGCTTTTTCCTTCGTAACACTCTAAAATTTTTTCTACACGATCTTCCATTATGCCTCCTTACTTTACCAGTTCTCCTGCTCAAGTATGTTTCTAAGCCAAGTCAACGGCCTTGTCCAATTTTCAGACATAGTTCTCGATCCAACGAACATCATCGCTGAAAAGGACGAATTTTCCTATGAAATCAAATCATAATTATCCAAAGCCCGAGTGGCATCCACTGTAAATTAAGCCGGAACGCTATTCATCATTCATAGCCCGACTGCAAACTTCTAATATTGTCTCTTATCTCATTACCTTTTTCCTTTTAAGCACAGGATAGAAATCTCATGCTCCAAGCCCTATATTCCAAACTTGAATAATGCGAATCTATTCTTTACCTATCGGCGAGTAACAATAAATAGGATGTCACTTTTTGTCAAGAAAAGGTTAAAAAAACAATTGTGCAGACAGTATTAAATGAGTATGTTCTAATGAACACAAATAAAGAACAAAGGACCACAACCATAAAATTATTCAGTCACTTAAAATGATTAATCATCATCTTAACAGCATGGTTCATTGATAACAGAACAAGGAAAAAAAATGAAATTTCGGCCCTGTATTGATCTTCGAGAAGGAAAGGTTGTTCAAATTGTTGGGGGAACATTAAAGGATTCAAATGAACAAAGTGTGGTGACAAATTTTCAAACCTTAAAAACCCCTTTGGAATTTGCCCGAATGTACCAAAAAGATAACCTGAAAGGTGGTCATGTCATTGCCCTCGGCCCGGGGAATACCGAGGCTGCTATGTCTGCTTTAAATGCCTATCCGGGTGGATTGCAGATGGGTGGCGGTATCACCCCAACAAATGCAGGACTTTATCTTGATGCCGGAGCAAGCCATGTCATTGTGACATCTTATGTTTTTTCCAATGGAAAAATTGATTTTGATAAACTGATGGCCCTTGTTAAATGTGTGGGTAAAGAAAATTTAGTACTGGATCTAAGCTGCCGGCAAAAAGACGGTGACTTCTGGATTGTGACCGACAGGTGGCAAAAATATACAAATGTGATGGTCAACAAAGAAACCATTGTACAATTAGCTGTTTATTGTGATGAATTCTTAGTCCATGGTGTGGACGTGGAAGGCATGATGCAGGGGATACAAACAGAGCTTGTGGAACTGCTTGGAGAGCATTCCCCCATACCAGCCACCTATGCAGGAGGTGCCAGCAGTTTTCTTGACCTTGATACAGTCAAGTTGCTGGGTCAAAACCGGGTTGATCTGACCATCGGCAGCGCCCTGGATATCTTTGGCGGGAGCATTCCCTACCAGGATGTTGTAAAATGGCACAAGGCCAACTGCTAAAACAATCAATGCTGCATAGCCTGAATTATATTGGCTGTTCGTCTGTTATCGAATTTTTCAATATAGAACACAAAACCCATTAAAATTATCACTTTGACTCAACACATGATCTCCTCATAAAATCACATTTATTTAATTGTAAACAAAGGACATCATGTATAAAGGAAACCTCCTTGATGAAAACTTAAGTTTCCCAGCACTTGTGATTAATCAGTTCGAGAACACCTGTGACGGGTGTGACCTTTGTAAAAAAGAATGTGCTTTCCTAAACAATTATGGAAACCCGTGGACCATTGCCAAAGCATACAAAGCCGAATCAGACAAAATACTTGCCGCTTCCTTTGAATGCAGTCTGTGTGGCCTTTGTACATCGGTTTGCCCTAAGAACCTTGACCCTGCAGCCATGTTTTTAGAATTTAGACAGCAAGCCGTCCAAAAAGGACAAGGAACTTTTAGCGAACATGAAAAACTTTTAAATTATGAAGCCAAAGGAATCTCTAAACAATATACATTATACAGCTTGCCTGAAAATAGTGATACTATTTTTTTCCCGGGCTGTTCTCTATCCGGTACTCGTCCGGACAATACATTAAAGACCTATCAATATCTTAAAACCCATATCGATAATATAGGAATTGTGTTGGATTGCTGCACCAAACCTTCCCATGACCTGGGTCGGCAGGATTTTTTTAATAAGATGTTTTTAAAATTAAAAACATTTCTTTGGGAAAATGGGGTACGCACCATTGTCGTTGCCTGCCCCAGTTGCCATCAGATTTTTAATACCTATGGCC
Organism: Pseudomonadota bacterium; assembly: GCA_043826275.1. Classification (GTDB taxonomy): domain Bacteria; phylum Desulfobacterota; class Desulfobacteria; order Desulfobacterales; family Desulfobacteraceae; genus Desulfobacula. The sequence goes on along the minus strand of JBDRQO010000002.1, from coordinate 13,457 downwards.
GGGAATTCACGCTTGAGACCGTATATGATATCATGGCACGTAAAGGGTTTGAAGATGAGCACATGGTGTCAGGCGATGTTACCATTCATGATCCCTGCCCAATCAGATTTGAAAGCAGGATCCATGACTCTGTCCGATGGATTATAAAAGCCATGGGGCTTAACATCATTGATACTCCCCATAAAAAAGAAAAAACATTTTGTTGTGGACAAGGTGGCGCAGTTGAATGCCTCTCACCTGAACTGGCTCAAGAATGGACAGCAAAAAGAACGAATGAGGCCCATCCCCACAAGACAGTGAGTTATTGTGCCGGGTGTGTGAATCTTCTGTCTAAAAAATCTGAATCATTTCATATTCTGGACCTGGTATTTGATCCTGAAAAAGCCATGGCAGGAAAAGCCAAAGTATCCAAATCACCCATGACCTATCTGAACCGATTAAGGCTTAAAAAAGAACTCAAGACAGAGTCATATTGATTATTTATTCAAGCTTGCCTGAACTGATATGAAATCTTCAGGAGGATCTATCTTAAAATCTAACCGTTTCCCTGAATACGGATGTCGAAAACCCAATTTCCAGGAATGCAGCATCTGTCTTGGAGCTATGGACTTTTGTTTTCTAAACCGTCTGGGTTGATACACCCTGTCACCGATAAGAGGGTGGTCCATGGCATAAAAATGGACTCTGATCTGGTGGGTCCGTCCGGTTTTTAATAATACCTCGACAAGACTGGCTGTCTCAAATTGTTTTTGAACCGACCATAGGGTAACAGCCTCTTTTCCGTTGTCAGACCTGATCGTTAACATTTTCCGCTTTACAGGATGCCTTCCAATCGAAAGATTAATCTGTCCTTTTTCTTCAGGCATTTGACCTTGAACAAGGGCCAGATATCTTTTCTCCACCCGTCGCTGCTTAAATTCTTTTTGTAAAAAAACCAATGATCGAAGTGTTTTTGCCACGACCATCAAACCGCTGGTGTCTTTATCCAGACGGTGTACAATACCAGAACGAAATTTATCCTGACTGGTCTTTATAATTTCAGGGTCATGGTGCAACAATGCATTAACCAATGTACCTGTCAGATTACCGGGTCCTGAATGAACCACCAGGCCGGCCTGTTTATTGATAACCATGATAAACTCATCTTCAAAAAGGATATCAAGATCAATTTTTTCCGGTTTAATGCAGGTTTGTGCCTCAATTTCCGGAATTGTTCCTATGATTGTATCACCTGTTTTAACACGGTAACCCGGCTTTTTTATTGCCTGATTGACAAGAATCTGACCTTTATTGATCAAAAGAGCCGCACAATTCCTTGAGCAGGATTTACAGCCATTGGAAATAATTGTATCCAGGCGAGTGTTTTCCAGGTCTGTATTTATGGTAATATTTAGATTCATAATAAAAAAACCGACGAAACAAACTTTGCCCGCCGGTTTTAAAAATTGGTATAATAATAAAAAGAATTAGTTGAAAAGCCCTTCAATCTCCAACATCATGGTTTTTTCATCAATATCCTTTGCAGTTGACAGTTCTTGAACCAATAAATTCTGGGCGGTATCAAGAAGCTTTCTTTCACCAAAAGAAAGGTCTTTTTCAAGTTTAAGCTGAAAAAGGTCTCTGAAAACTTCGGCAACATCATAAATAGAACCGGTTTTAATTTTTTCCATATATTCCCGATATCTCCGGTTCCATGTCTGGTTATCAGCACCCTGCCCTTTTTCCTGCATCACTTTGTAGACTTCCGGGACCTCTGTTTCAGGAATAACTTCTCTTAAACCAACAGATTCTACATTTGAGGTTGGAATCATGATGACCATGCCATTTTCCACAATTTTCATCATGTAAAAATTCATAGTATCACCATTGATCTCTTTGCTCTCAATTGACTCGATATAGCCAACACCATGAGCAGGATAAACAGCCAAATCCCCTTGAAAAAATTCTTTTTTGCCTGTTCTTACTACTTGTTCATCTTTTTTTTTGGATATTGAACCCATAAGATCCCCACCTTTTTTTTGTGTAGATACAATTTACCCATTCTCGAACAGAGAACCATATTTAAACAAGGTTGTCAATGATAATAATTCTGAAAACTCAGATATAATATATGTCTTCACTGAATTTATTGAGCTTTTCGATACCGTTTTCTGTTATTGCAAAGGTATTTTCAATTCCCACTGCACCGTGATTGAAAACAAACTTGGGTTCCAAAGCAAAGGTCATGCCCTTTGTCAATACCATATCAAATCCATTGGCAAATATCGGCATCTCATCCAACTCAAGGCCCACACCATGACCTATAAACTTCACCCTGTCTTTTCCAAACCCCATATAATGATTTAAAAGCCCTTCTTCTTCAACAATTTTAAGGGACAATTCCCAAATTTCAGAGCAGCGGACACCTGGCTGAATGGCCTTGATCGCCTCTTCTTGAATGGTCAGGGCAACCTGGTGAGCACGCACCAGATCATCATCAAGTTTACCTATAACAAAAATCCGTTGCGCATCAGCAGTATATCCATTGATTACACAAGTATAATCAATATACACGGATTCATTTCTTACAATTTTTTTCCAGCCCGCCCCATGGGGATTGTTGGCCGGGGTCACCCCTTGACCATTGACAGGACCATCAAAATATGAGGGTTCTTTTCCGTTGGCACCCGATACGATATTGCCAAACAAAAAATCGTGGTTAAATGCCCTCACCTTGCATCCCCCGCCATATCCATTTTTTCTCATATGAGCCTCAAACAGAGCAGCCAGTTCTATCTCAGCCATCCCTTCCCGGATAAAACCCGGTACCTTTGAAAACGAGTCGTCCAGAATATGACAGGAATGTTTTAATAACGTTATTTCATATTCGCTTTTGATCAAACGCACCTGTTTAAACAATTGTGATGCATCCTCAAGCTTAACACCGGGAAACACCTTATTTTGATAAAAAGCAAATGTATTATATGGGATTACATCCAGTTCCAGGCCGATCTGAAAACAACCTGAGCCCATATGTTCCCTGATTAGCGAAGATATGTCCTTAAGGCTTTCTAAGTGAACAATATTTTTAACTTTTGACTCTTTGATTGCCCGATCATAGCTTTTCCTTACCATGAGCAAGGGAAGGCCATTTTTAGGAATAAACAGACAGGCGTTCTGAGATGTCCCTGAATAATAAAAAAGGTTGGTGTGATGAACAACCAGCAGACCGTCAAGAGCGGTTCTGGCAATTTGCCTTTGAACGGCTTGAATACGGTTTTTAATTTCAGATTCAGGGGTGTACTGCATTGAGGTCATATTTCCCTCCACAAAAAGAAGAATACAGGTGAAATGAATTAGGACCCTATATTAACACAATGACTTATTATTTGGTATTAAAACTATTCATGGCCGCAGCCGGACCATTTTCAAGGATAAAAAGGCAGGCATCTGACGCTGTGTCAACAACCTGGTCTATGATCTTGGTTTCATCCGGGGTAAACTCCCCCAAAACGTAACCTGTTACATTTTTCAAGGTTCCAGGATGTCCAACCCCCACTCGAATCCGGATAAAATCTTTTTTACCAAAAGTATCAATAATAGACCTGACACCGTTATGACCACCATGCCCTCGACTTTTAACGATTTTTATTTTTCCAAACTCAAGATCCATGTCATCATGGACAATCATAATATCAGCCGCCTCGATCTTATAGAATGAGGCAAACTTATGAATGGATAAACCGCTCAGGTTCATATACGTCATGGGTTTTAACAAAAAGACATCTTGATTGCGAACCCGTGCTTTAACATACTGGGCATCAAAACGGGTTTTATCAAAGGTTAGGCGAGTTTTTAAAGCAAGTTTTTCAACGACCAGAAAGCCGATATTATGACGGGTCTGGGCATAATTTTCCCCTGGATTGCCCAGACCCGCAATAATTTTAAATTTTAAATCTGACATTTACAAATTAAAGCTTACTCTTCAACTTTTTTATCTGCTGCGGCTGCTGCTCCCACTTCTTCGAGCTCTTCGTCCTCGTCTTCTATTGATTTATCAACAGATGGCGCAACAATGGTGATAACGGTAAAATTAACCTCATGAGGAATTTTGACCGCTTCGCCAAGATCAATATCTTCTACATGAACGGCATCCCCAATATCAAGATCAGTAATGTCAATCTGAATACTATCAGGCGTATCACCTGGTTTACAAAGCACATCAAGCTCACGTCGGATCAACTGGAGAAGGCCGCCTTCTTTGACGCCTTTAGACACACCAATGGCTTCAACCGGAACTGTAACCGTAACCATCGTTTCCATGTCAATTTCCTGAAAATCCGCATGAAGATAATTCAATCCAAAGGTATCCATCTGCAAATCTTTAAGCATAACGATTCTGTCTATGCCAGACCCGCCGTCGACCTTAAGGTTGAAAAAAAGACCGGTGGTGCCATGATCTCTGATAATTTTATTAAAAATAGCCGTATCTAGAGAAAGCATTGCGGAATCAGTTTTTGCGCCGTATACAATAGCTGGGAATGCATTATTTTTTCTCAATTGCCTGGCTGGCCCCTTGCCGGTTGTTTCTCTTGTTTTTGCGTTTAATTCAAGTAATTCCAATGTTCTTTCCTCCATCTCTGCATCATCATTAATACAGAAGACTAATATCGATTATTTTATACAAATAAAGAATTTACAGAATCCCCTCTGTAGCTACGTACAATTGCCTCACCCACCAATTTGGAGATGGATAATGTCTCAATTTTATCGCATTGTTTTGCTTCTTCAGACAGAGGAATGGTATCTGTTGCAACAAGAGAACTTAAAGCTGATTCATTCAGCCGTTCAATAGCCGGCCCTGAAAGCACGGGGTGCGTACAATAAGCGCGAACCTCTTTTGCACCGTTTTCCACAATAACACTTGCCGCTTCTGCCAATGTACCTGCCGTATCCACCATATCATCAATAATAATGGCAATCTTATCTTTAACATCACCGATAATGGCCATGGCTTTTGCCTGGTTGGGTGCACTTCTTCTTTTATCCACAATGGCAAGGGTGGCATTGAGCCGCTTGGCATAGGCTCTCGCCCTTTCAACACCGCCGGCATCCGGAGACACCACCACCAGGTTATCAGGATATCGGCTTTTAATATCATCAATAATTACCGGAGCAGAATAAAGGTTATCCACAGGAATATTAAAAAAACCCTGGATTTGGCTTGCGTGAAGGTCCATTGTGATTACCCGGTCAACACCAGTGTTTACTAAAAGATCAGCAACCAGCTTTGCACTGATAGGAACCCTTGGGTTAACTTTCTTGTCCTGTCGTGAATACCCGAAATACGGGATAACAGCAGTAATCTTACTTGCAGATGATCGCTTAAATGCATCAATGAGAAGTAAAAGTTCCACAAGATTATCATTCACAGGCTTACAGGTGGATTGAATCACATAAATTTCCTGTCTTCGAACGTTCTCATGAATTTCAACCTGAGTTTCCCCATCACTGAAACGGTCGACTTTCAATCTTCCTAATGGTTTTGCAAGATATTCAGAGATCCGGTTCGAAAGACCAGGATTTGAATTTCCAGCAAAAATTGATAACCCATTCATATAAAATCTCTTTTTTTAAAAAATTTAAATATGGCTGGGGCGAGAGGATTCGAACCTCTGAATGCAGGAATCAAAATCCTGTGTCTTACCGCTTGACGACGCCCCAGTACATTAAACTCTGGCCATTAAACTCAAACATTTAAATAAACGAGGATAAAAACACGCTCCGCTTACTTTTAGCCCATTTTTTTGACAGGCACTCAAACCCTTTTTTAGCATCCTTTGGATTTGAAAAAAGAGCAAAAAGAGAAGAACCGCTTCCAGTCATAAAGACCTTTTTCTGAAGCAGTAATTCCATTTCTTCCTTTGTTTCTCTAATCTTGGGATATAGCCTGCACGCTGATTCTTCAAGATCATTGTGCAAACAATCTCCCACATCAAATTCTTGTCCCCGTAACAATACATTTAAACCAGACTTTATATTATCTTTTTGGTTTGATGTCAATCTAAAATCAATATTTTTATAGACAGCGGCAGTTGAAGCAGCAACCCCGGGGTCACATAAAACAAGGTGGTAAGGCTTGAGATGAGGCACAGATTCGAGCCGTTCTCCAACCCCTTTTGCCACAGCTGGTTTTCCAAAAATAAAAAACGGCACATCCGCACCCAGCTGCAAACCCATCTCCATCAGTTTTTCAATAGCAAATGGCTGGTTATGATGTTCATTTAAAGCCATTAAAACAGTTGCAGCATTGGAACTGCCACCCCCCAACCCGCCGCCCGGAGGAATTTTTTTATCAATTTGCATTGAAAGGCCGCCCTGAAAATCCCGGGCCCTGCTTTTCAGGGTTTGATAAAAAAGTTTGGCCGCTTTTATCACAAGATTGGAGTGATCTTCGGGCACATCCGGATGTAAACAGGATACTGATATCTCTTTTGAATTAAAATCAATGTGAATATCATCATAAAGGTCAATTTGTGTCATCAAGGTACAAAGATCATGATAGCCGTCATCCCGCCTGCCAAGAACAGATAGAAACAAATTGATCTTAGCAAAGGAACGATAGGTTTTAATCAAGTCTTTGCCTCAACATAGGCCAAGCGAATTTCACTGAGCAGGGCTTTGAGCAAATTTTGTTCCTCTTCATTCAAATTGCCCTGGGTTTTTTCTTCGAGCATGGCAATCATATCAATTGTATGTTTGGCAATGTCAAGGTTCACAGATTTTTTTCCAGAGGAGGGATCTTCAACTTTACCCAGTTGTACAAGTGCAGTTGAATACAATGATAAAACAAAACTTGAGAAATCAATTTTGGGCAGCGGCTCTTTTGAGCTTGGGTTTTCGTCGCTCATTATAAAACCGTTTCCATCAATCATCTGTTTTCTCCTTAATTATCTTTTTTTACCCATTCTTAACCAATTGTCCAATGAATATCAAATAAATCTTTTGTCACTGATGCAATGTGCTCGTCAAGATAAAAATGTTCAACCAGAAAATTTTTATATTCAAACCCGATAACTAAATGGGTATTGTCCACTACTTTTTTAACTCGTGTTTTTGACAACCCCTTAATCCCAACAATCGTTTTCTTTAAGACAGCCTCCTTGGCAGTAAAGGTCCTGAAGAAAACCAATGACTGCTCCTGATTGCTGAACAGATTGCTTTCATCTGTGTCAAGGATCTTATTAAACAGAGCATTTGAAACTTTTTTGACTTTTTCAACATCAATCCCCACAGGTTCCTTTGAAACCACCCCACCCACCAGATCAGGTTTATGGCTGACTGACCAATAAATGCCGTTTAAAGGTTGTGGCACCCCTGCCTCATCTTTTTTAAAATCCATGGTGCTAACCCCTGATTTTAACGCTGACTGATAAGCACTTTTTCTGGCAAACTCACTCAGGGCAGACACTTTCGGACGTCCCTTAGTGGTTTTAATAGAATCGGGTACATAAATGAGAACCGGATATAAAAAAATATCTATTCCTCTTCTTTTTCCAGGCGAATGATAATATCCGCAACAGTTGTGCCATAACCTTGTTCATGGACAAACAAGAGATTACCATCCAGCTCACCCATATCTGTATCAGAATCTTTGTGATAATATCTTAAAAGATCCAGTGTATCCATCATTCTCCCTAATTTCCTATCATAAACTATTAAAAATTAATTTGTTTTTTATTAAAAATTGCAAATCTTTACGTTAAATAATGATCCAGATTCGTAATTGTATTTGTTACATCATATTCAAAAGCCGGGTACTCAAAAATAAGATTCATAGGTTCTGTTTCGCTCAAAGAATAACCATAGATTGATGCATATTCAGATACATCTTCGCCCATACTGTCAAGCTGCTGAAGATATTCATGTATGCTTTTAGATTCAATGATAGTAACTTTTTCCATTTTTTCTATAATCGGACTATGCTCTCTTGTCTCATCATGATCAAATTCAAGGATTCTTCTGCCATCATTGGTAATTCCAATGGTTCTGAACGTCAGACTCTTTCCGACCCCTGGAAGATTGAGGACATTTCTGTCCGATGCTATAAACGGGATGTCAGCATCTGTTCTCAACTGAGAAATTCGATCAGCAATATTTTCAGAATTTAAGGGCAGTTGTCTTAAATCATAGGAAAAACTTTCAGACAGAAAGCCGATATTTTTTTCTTCCATGCGTTCCTGAACCAGGCGGGCATTGGGTGTAAAGAGATGTTTGTTTTCCATATATCCTTTAACCGTAAAAGAATAATAGGGAAGAATACCTATATCGTTAAGTGCTTTCCGAAGTTTTGCCGTATGGCCCCTTCTTGAGGCGGCAGAAATAAAAACCAGCTGGTTGGTTACAATCCATCCGGCTTTATTGAGCTGATTTACAAAAAATTTTGTTTCAGGCGTTATTTCCATGGGAGATTCAAAATGAGTCTGAAAAACAAATTGTCGAATGCCTATTTTTGTTGCTTTTTCTTTAAATTCAGCAAGTATGTTTACAAGACCTGGCTGGATTCTCATGGGTAGATAAACCGGAAGCCGGGTACCCAGTCTTACCCTTAATATCTGTGCGTATTTTTCCCCCTCTTTTCTGTTTTTATTGGCCCGTTGCTTCCTTTTGGCCATCTGATAAACTTTTTGAAGAATCTTTCTAAGGGTTTTATTCGTGCTCATCAGCGCATCACCGCCAGTGATGAGGATATCCCTTAACTGGGAGTCATTTTCAAAATAGTTGAGGGACGTTTCCAAGCGGTCGTCAAATGAGTTCCTGGGTTTTAATTTTTCAAGGTCAAAACTCAAATGGCCATGTTGAAAACCATACATTCTCTGGCAGATTGAACACAGTCCGCCGCAGGCACGCCCCAAGCTTTTGGGAATTAAAATGGCAACATAGGGGTATCGTCTGTGAATACAGTCGTCCGGAATAATCCAGCCGGCAGCATTGGGTTTCCCGGGCTCTACAACATCTTCTTTTTCCCATGAATTGATATTTCCGAACTCGTTGACCAGTTCCTTTGAATAGATCATATATTGCCGGATGGCAAGATCAGCACCCAGGGAAACAACCGATGCCTGTGTGTCCAGCAGTGACAGGTAATACGGATTAACAAATATGGGAATACCCACCTTTTGAGCCTGTTTCAATGTATCCATGGTCTCCCGGTCAAGGGAGTAGTCAAGCATTTCATTCAAATCTTCAGGGGTTCGGACGGCAAATTTGAGATGAAATTTGTAATCATTCCACCATGTTTTGGCAAGAGCCAGCTTTTTTTGTCGGGACATCCCTTTTTTAAAACAATACCGCTTGCTTTTGATTCTTCCTTCATCAATTGTTTTAATAATGATTTTCAAAATGCGAAGTTTATTTTTTTTTCTTAAGCAGATAACTTTTGGATCAAGGCCGGAAGAATACCTGTCCATCCATATTGAAATTTCAAGTTTGTGCGGTTTTGGATCTTCGGCCCCAGACAATTGCCTGAAAAGATGAATCATATCATAAAAAAAAGCAATTGTTCCACCACCGGTTCCCTTGCGACCACATTGCATGAGAATCTCAAAAGGATCATTTTCCACAATTTCCCCTTTGTGATTTGGATCTTCAAATTGCTTGCCGGAATGCTTGATATAATCCAGAATTCGAATGGCAGCATAGTCCCTGGACCGCAGTTTTCCAAGCTGACGTTCTCCAAGTTTTTCCCGGATAAAATAGGAATAGGCTGCTTTGTTTTCATAAAGAATATCCATGGCCCATGTCTTCAACTTTTTATTTGCCTGGCCAGATGTTCTTGAATTATGGATGATATCGGCAAGGCTAGGATTCTCTTTTAACAATTGCAGCATGAGCCTGTAAGCTTTTACATTGGGAAGGGTATGTTTTAATTCATTTATAAAGGGCACCGTACAGTTGTCCTATTTTTTCAGTATTATTCTGGCATCCACAACATCGAGTCCCTCTTCATAAAGGAGAACCGGATTCAGATCCATTTCTTCAATTTCAGGGTAGGATTCAATAAGCTCAGAACACATTAAAAGAAGCTTTTTCAATGTTGCTTTATCATATCCTTTCTGCCCCCGTACTCCGTCCAAAAGCACAGAAGACCGTGTATCTTCCAGCATTTTTTTACAGGAAACCGGAGAAACCGGTAAAACCCAGAAAGTGACATCTTTCATAATTTCAACCATGATGCCACCCAGTCCGTACATAATAACTGGTCCGAACTGCTCGTCAATTTTTGTGCCTATGATAATTTCAAGGCCTTTCTTGGCCATGGGCGCAACAAGGATACCCCGGATGTCTGCATCTGGATTATAGGCCCTGGCACTTTTAATAATCTGCTGAAACCCTTCTTTTACCTCTCTTTCCGAAGTCAAATTCAACTTAACTCCGCAGGCATCGCTTTTGTGAAGGATATCGGGCGAAACAATCTTTAGTACAACACTCTCTTTATGTTCTCTATTCCCGATAATTTTGCTGGCTATGGTCCAGGCATCCTCCTGATTTATAGCCACCTGCCCTGTTGATGTGGGGGCGCCATGCAGCTTGATCAACTGCTTTGCTTCATGTTCTAAAAGTACATGACGGCCTTCCTGTTTAGCATGTTCAATAATCTGCTGGCCTTCTTTTCTGGCCTTGGCCCCCCAGTTAAAAACAAAATTGGTTTTCATATGGTATGATTTTAAAAATTTCCCATATTTACAAAGAGAAGCCACACACTTACAGGAAATATCCAGAGAATCATGAACCGGAATACCATAATGCCGAAGCAGATCCAGCGCCCTGGATTCATATGAACTATATAGAGAATGTACAAAAATCGGCTTGTGTCTTTTTTTAACCATTGCCCCGAATCGATGGGCTGCAGCTTCCTCTCCAATGGCAAGGCTTTTTTCAAACCGGATGCCATATCCCCCAAAAAGCCCAACTACCAATAAACCGCCAACATTGGGATCATTGAGTATGATCTTGGCACAATCTGCAAATAGACTGGGATCAGAATCTGTGCCACCCGCCACATCGACAGGATTCACAACAGATGCGGCTTCAGGCAGAATTTTCCTTAATTTTTCCTTTGTTTTATCAGACAATTCAGGCAAATCAATCCCATAATCACTCAAAAGATCTGCAGCAATGGTAGCATGACCTCCACCATCGGCAAGAATGGCAATGGTATTGGTATTAATCAGCGGTTGACTTGAAAGGGTCTCTGCCACCGGAAACAGTTCATCTGAATTTTCAATCACTATAATACCAGCCCGTCTAAAAGCCCGATTCGATACCTCACTCATCCCGGCTAAAGAACCGGTATGTGATCCTGCCGATTTTTTACCTATAGCTGATCTTCCACTCTTTAAAAGTATAATTGGTTTTTCAATACTTGTTTTGTGGGCTTCCTGTAAAAATTTTCGTCCTTCACTCATACCCTCAACATACATCAGGATAGCTTTGGTGTCCGGGTCGTTTCTGAAAAATTCAAGATATTCATGAAACTTGATATCTGATTCATTACCAACGCCGACATAGTAGGTAAATCCTTCGTGTTTACGGATTGTCGCCTCTGTGATAAGTGTCAGCGCCATATTCCCGCTCTGACACAACAACGCTATATTCCCCCTGGGTGGGTTTTGAATGCCCACAAGGTTCATATTGGTTTTAAGATTGATCATTCCTGATGTATTGGGTCCGATTAATCTGACACCGGTCTGTTTTGCAACGGCGACCGCCTCAAGTTCAATTTCCTTTCCTTTGGCACCCAGCTCCCTGAAACCACCGGCGATAATGACGGCACCGGCAACCTTTTTTTCGCCGCATTTTCTTAAAATATCCGGAATTGTCCTGGCAGGTGTTGTAATCAAGGCAATATCAATGGGGGCATCAATTTTTGTAATATCTTTATAGCAGCGAAGTCCTAATATCTTATCTTCTTTTGGGTTTACCGGATAAATATCCCCTTCAAAACCATCTGCCAGAAGAGTTTTAATGGCCTGGTAGCCCCGCTTGGTTTTATTTTTTGATGCACCGATAATAGCTACGGATTTTGCGTTGAGTACCCTATCTAACATAAACGTTTTCCTTTGGTTATTTTTTTCGTTGCTCAAAATTTTCTAAAGACTGCTCTCTTTCTTTTGTTGAAACACAGGCCAGACAGCCTTCAATCTCATAATCCATCAATGCCTCAAGACTGCACTCACCCTGGGCCATGAGAAATCCTTTTTTGATGACTTTCAAGGAAAAAGAAGAGTTGGCAACAATCTTTTGAGCCATATCAATGGCCTCATCCATCAGCTCGGCCAGTGGTACGGCTTTGTTGACAAGGCCGATACGCTCAGCTTCAATGCCGGTAATATTTTGTGCCGTAAACAATAACTCTCTTGCCTTACCCGGCCCGACCAGATCCTGAACAAGACGAAATGCACCCCCTGTTACAGATGATGTTACCTTGGCCTCAGGGGACCCAATAAGGGCTTCATTGGCTGCAATCCTGATATCACAGGCCAGAGCAAGCTCATACCCGGAACCCAGGGCATACCCGTTAATTGCTGCAATGGTTGGTTTTTCAAACCGGATGATCTTTCTGGACGTCTCCTGCAGGGATTCAAGGTATATCCTGTAGTCTTCAATGCTTCTATCTTTTGAATCCTTAAGATCTGCCCCGGTTGAAAAAGCGCGGCCAACACCTGTGATGATAAGTGCCTTTACAGTATTGTCCTGTTTTACCGTCTCAAGGACATCCTGCATCTCAATCCAGAGATGCCGGTTCATGGCATTGAGCACTTTGGGCCTGTTCAGCTTAATCAGCCCGATCAAATCTTTTTTTTCATAAATAATATATTCATAACTCACGAGATTCACCTATTATGGAACGCGGTTGATTAATAGTTAATTCAGGGTTACCTGGTTGTCCATGGTATATTTCCAGTTTCAGAATTTTAAAAAGAACCTAATTGTTTTTCTCAGAACCCTTTTCCATTCTTAACGTGTTATATATAGATAAGTCTGGAGATAAATTCAAGCCATTTACTCGCGATTATATATGGTATCATTGGAGACTGAAATCATTCTGAAAATCTCAATTTCAATTCCATTCCCATGCCAGATAAACCGGAAGGGAAGGAATAATCCAGGAGACATCTGCTTTCAGGTCAAGATTGTCTATCAAAAACTGCACACCGTCATGCCTTACAAGGATACGCTTCTTGCATACCCTGGCCTACTCGACCTTTCCAACCGGTCATGCGGAGCGTTCAGCAGAAAAAAACCACCTTGACATATAATTATAATATATTTACGTAGAAAAAATGGTGTGAGAGCAAGCGAAGCACTACGCCTTTTATTTGAAGGCAAACTGCCGGAATTTTTAAACGAGTAATTTTTTGATTGCAAAAGTGAGGTAAATTTCTTACCCATTCTAAACGAGCACAAAAATAGAT
>JBDRQO010000001.1:0-19899 GCA_043826275.1 Pseudomonadota bacterium | reverse complement strand
ACAAGCAATCAAACATTGAAATTTAAAAAATGGAGGTTAAAAACGGCATTTGGAAATTGGATAAAATTTGATCGGATAATTCATCCGATTTTGACGCTTAATTTGGACAAAAAACTGTCTTGACATTGGGGTCCACTATAGAGCATATCAAAAAAATTATTAGCATTAATGGGTGGTGAAATCGGGGTAGAAAGTGAAGAGGGTAAAGGCTCTACCTTCTGGTTTACCATTGAACTTAAAAAGTCAGATAAAACACCACAGCTTGTAAAGGTTGGTGATCTCAGTAATGCAAGGGTTCTTGTTATAGATGACAATGCAACCAACCTTAAAGTTGTTGGTGCCATGTTATCTTCCTGGGGTATTGAACATACTCTGGCACAAAGCAGTGCTGATGGGCTTGATCAGCTTAATAAAGCATATAATAAAGGAAGATATTTTGATATTGCAGTGCTTGATATGCAGATGCCTGGGATGGATGGAGCAGAAATTGGCCAAATAATAAAACAAGATGAAAGACTGAAAAATATTCATCTTGCACTTTTGACATCCATGGGCTCTCGAGGTGAAGCAGAACAATTTAAAAAAGCAGGCTTTGCAGCGTTTCTTAACAAGCCCATAAGGCAATCTGAATTTTATGATTGCCTGGGTCAAATGATGGGGAAACCTTCAAAAACAGATCCGGTCAAAAATGAACAAATAATAACTCGCCACTCAATCAGCGAAAACAGAAGAGCAAAAATGCGACTGCTGCTTGTGGAGGATAATGTTATAAACAGAAAGGTTGCAACAGCAATATTAAAAAAACTCGGATATAATGTGGATATCGCTGTTGATGGGATTGATGCCCTTGAAAAATTAAAGACGACTCCTTTTGACCTTGTGTTTATGGATTTACAAATGCCAAGGATGGGCGGGCTTGAAGCAACTATGGAAATACGGAATAATAAATCAGATGTTTTAAATCACAAGATACCTATTGTTGCCATGACTGCAAATGCCATGAAAGGTGATAGAGAAAAATGCATAGCAGCAGGAATGGATGATTATATAAGCAAGCCTATTAAAGCCGATATAGTTCTTGCTGCGCTGAATAACTGGTTGCCGAAAAAGTGTTAGCCTCTGGCTCAGAATTTATAAACGGATACGGATATACATTTTTGTATACCATGTAGTATGGACACACCAATACCATAAAAGGCTTTCAGTGTTTAGCTGAAAGCCTTTTATGGTATTACACAGAGCCTGTTTGGCCCCGCCTTATTCTTTTAATGCATTAATATTTTATGACCTTTAATTCTACCCGCATGTTTTTCTTTGCTTCTGGTGAGTCAGTCTGAGATGGGTCTGATTCCGCAATTATGGGTTTTGTTGATCCATACCCAACGATGGAAAGCCTTTTCGATGATATATTTCCTACAGAAGTCATATACTCTTTGACACTATGTGCCCGCTTTTTACTTAAGCTCAGGTTGTAGTCATCAGCTCCCCGGGCAGAAGCATGCCCTTCAATAGTGAGTTTGATTTCAGGGTTGTCTGCTAATATTTTAATATTTTGATCAAGAATATTTTTTCCTTGTTTAGTCAGAGAATGATTATCAAAATTAAAATGGATATTGCTCAGAGGCTTCATTATGGATACTGCCTTGTGATAACCGAGCCCCTGACCTTTTGAAGTTAAGAAAACATCAGATACATAGTCTGCCATGGGGTTACCGGGAACCGTATCCAGTGCTGAAACCATAAACCCGCAGGATGAAACCTTGGCTATTTTTTCCATCAATACCTTGCCCTTTTCATCATCTCCCACAAGGACAGTGTAAATACACAGATTGTCCCCTAAATCTGCCAACATTTTTTGGGCAGCAAAAAGAGGCTGGTCATCTAAATCCTCTCCGTCGCTGACAATAATAACAGCCTTATTGCCGCTGATATTTTGAAGATCCTCAACAGCTGCATTAATGGCAGCATCCATGGGGGTGGGCCCGCCTGGTAAATTTACTTTTGAAAGCCCTTGTTTCATTTTCAGTCGGTCGAATTTAGACATACCATAAAACAGTTCTGTCCTTTCAGAGGAAAGCTCAGGGGCGTGGCCAAAGGTTCTGAGCCCGGATGCGGCAGGAATCGGCGGCAGGGTGTCGTTCATACTTTTCACGAACGCCTTGGCAATATCAAATTTCTCATAGCCCATATAGGGATGACTCATGGATGAAGAAGCATCCAGTAAGACCACCCATCCATCTACCCTTGAAGTTATTTTCCCGGCTGAAAATTGCGGACTCAGGTCCCTGACCATGCTGTCGGGAACCATTTTAGTGGTTTCCATACCGGCGCAGGCGCTTAAAAAGAAAAAAGCACTAATTAAAATAAACATACATTTCCTTAATGATTTCATTGTTCGTTCTCCTTTGGTTCAACAGATTTCATATTTATAATCTCAATTATGGACTGAACGCTGGATATTCAATCTACAATTTAAAATAAATATAATCAGTCTTTTTGATTTGTCTCTGTCCGGCCCTCTGATATATTTGTGTTATCAAAACTATGTGGAATTGACAAATTAAAATTTGTTCAAGATATAAATGATTCTAATAAATTAGTATTTACATCAAGAAAACAGTCTACAAATCAAACAGATTCAGGTTCTATACAATACCAGCAAACTCAACTTCAAATAATGGAGTATGAACAGCGCCCGATGGCTTTAAATCACTTTTAAAAAGTACCATTTTTTTCATCAGACAGGGATCTGACTCATACGGCTCAAAATTTTCAATAATGTTGGCCAACGTCATGCTGTCCTTTCTGTCTTTAAAACGGCCCAGGGTAACATGTGGTGAAAACCGCTTTTTATCGGCCTGAAGTCCTGCCCGGCCAAGATTCTTTTCAAGGATTAGCTGAACTCTTTTAAGAGAGTCCATCTGCCCCCGGACCCCGGACCAGATCACCCTGGCCTTTTTTATGTCAGGAAAACCCCCTACCCCTCCTGCTGAAAGAGTAAAGGGAGCACAGGTGACAGCTGTCGCCTTCATGGCATGAATAATCGGCGCCACATCCTCATTGGCTGTTTCCTTGATAAACCTTAAGGTCAGATGCATTGAGGATGTTCTGACCCATGAGGCTTTGATCTGATTCTCTCTTATTTCACCTTGAATTTTGTTGAGGAAAAGACTAATATTTTTCGGTATGGGAATGGCAACAAATGTTCGTATCGTATTTCGACTGATTGATGGATTCAATCCGAATTCCTTTAAAGCAGGTTCTGTATTTTCCCATTATTATTTTAACAATGTGCTGGTCATTTTATACCCTGTTTTTCAGGAGTCTGCAACCAACAACCCATGACGAAAAACAAAAAAAAGAATCAAAAAATCGCTCCCTACGGAATCTGGGGTGTAAACCTTGATATTGAGGCAATACAGCAGATGGACAATGCCTGTTCCCTGCCCATATCAATAAAGGGAGCGCTCATGCCGGATGCACACAAAGGTTACGGGCTCCCCATTGGTGGTGTTCTCGCCGTTGACAATGCTGTCATCCCCTATGCCGTGGGCGTGGATATTGCCTGCAGAGTGAAGATGAGCATTCTTGATATTCCTTACAAAGACTATGAAAAGCGCAGAGGGATATTAAAAATTGCTTTGGAAACCCAAACCCGGTTTGGTGTTGGCGAGGAATTTTCCAGGCCCAAAAAACATATGGTGATGGATGAAGACTGGTCATTTAGCCATTACATCGCATCATTAAAGGATAAGGCATGGAAACAATTGGGAACCTCAGGTTCTGGAAACCATTTTGCCGAATTCGGCCACCTGGTTCTTGAAAACAATGATCTTGGTCTTGAAAAAGGCGAATATCTGGCCTTATTAACCCACAGCGGAAGCAGGGGAACCGGAGCAGATATTGCCAAACATTACAGCTGTCTTGCAAAAAGACTCCACCCGGAACTTTCCAGGAATTTAAACGATCTTGCCTGGCTGGATCTTAAAAATTCAGAAGGCCGGGAATACTGGCTGGCAATGGAACTTATGGGCAAATATTCTGCTGCAAATCATGATATTATCCATCAGAGTATATCAAACCATTTAGGCGCAATATCAGTCCTGACCCTTGAGAATCATCACAACTTTGCATGGAAATCACAACTGGGATACAGGGAGGTGATTGTACACCGAAAAGGGGCAACACCGGCAGGCGAAGGAGTTTTAGGTGTTATTCCCGGATCCATGGCATCACCAGCCTTCATTGTCAGGGGGCTTGGAAATGACGCATCTCTGTGCTCAGCAGCTCATGGCGCTGGAAGAAGAATGAGCCGCACTGCAGCAATGAAAAAGTTTGATTGGTCTGATATGACAGATTTACTTGCCAAAAAAGGGATCACTCTTATTTCAGCAGGAATTGACGAAGTACCCATGGCATACAAGCGCATTGAAGATGTGATGGATCAACAAAAAGATCTTGTCCGGATTATAGCAAAATTTGATCCAAAGCTTGTTAAAATGGCTCCGCCGGGGAAGCATAGAAGAAAAGGCAAAAAAAGAAAATAATATTAGCAGACTGATTTGTTGATATCTATACCAAAATTTTGGTCACAAAGTCCTATTTTTTCCCACCCATAATCCACCGCCATATTCAGGGTCATAGAGCTTTCCATATTGCTCATCCTGCACAGTATCCGGGCAAGTTGTTTCATTCCAACCAATCGCAATCAATCAGTTGCATGACGATTGGATGAGTCACGGATCATGCTGATAAGCTGATTTTCAATATTTGAATCCAAAGTAATGATACCCTGATCGATCTGTGCAAATACACCAACCACGATGGCTATTTTGGGCAGACTGGCTGCATAATACATGACATCCGGCTTGTACCATGCCACCTGTGGGTTCCTAAGGTCGGTAATATCTGCCACAACAGCCCCCATCTGTCTATTGTGCGCAGCTTTTTTAGACACAGGACCGATAGACTCATCGCCTTATTCAGCATTTTTTTGCAGTGCTTGATTATAGCATTCCCGAAGTTCCGGATATATTGAGTTTGCATTCAAAGGAACTGTCAGTATCAATATATATAGAAAGACTAAAAGTGCAGTATTTTTAAATTTGCCTTGTTTCAAGGTATTCCCTGTCTGAATCAATAGAGTATAAACTTATGTTTGGTCTGCCACCATATTATCTTATTAATATTTTTTTTTTAAAAAATTAGACATGTCAAAATGAATGCAAAATGAGTCAGTCTTTTTATTGGTTGGGCTTTATTTAGATTAACTTGACAACCAAGAGCATTCCTGTCCAAAATAAAAGCCAATCATAAATCAGGTAAGGATGTCTTTAATGAGAATATTGTTAGTTGTGCCAAGAGCGATAGTAAGTTCCTTTAGTTATATAAGCCTGCCTGCCGGGATTGCATATATCTCTTCGAGCCTCAAAAAGGCAGGTCATGATGTCCGTATTTTAGATATGAATAATATTTATACCCCTGTTTTTCACATGGCAATTGTACAGATGATGCTCAAAAGAGAAATGTATGGATTCAATCCTCAGGTGATTGGTACAGGTG
Organism: Pseudomonadota bacterium; assembly: GCA_043826275.1. GTDB lineage: Bacteria > Desulfobacterota > Desulfobacteria > Desulfobacterales > Desulfobacteraceae > Desulfobacula. The sequence goes on along the minus strand of JBDRQO010000001.1, from coordinate 14,337 downwards.
GCCTTTCCGGCCAATATGATCAATTGTACAGTATTATCGAATCAATCAGAATATTAAAACTGAATGTTACAACAATAATTGGTGGAGGATGTGTCAGCAGTGAACCTGAATTGATAATGGAAAATATCAAAGCAGACTTCGGTGTAATAGGAGAAGGCGAGCAGACTATTATAGAACTGGTAAATAAAATTTCCAGAAATGAGAAAGGATTTGAGTCTGTTGACGGTATCATATATCGAGAAAATAATAAAATAATCAAAACGCGTCCCAGAAAACCTGTGCAGGATCTGGACACCCTTCCTTATCCTGATTATGAAGGACTGAATATTGAAGCATATTTGGACAGGCAAACATTGACAGATCTGGATTTGCATCCCTTCAACAACCCTCGGGTTATAGATATTACAGCAAGCCGCTCATGTCCTTTCAAATGTACGTTTTGTTTTCATCCTGCCGGAGATAAATACAGAAAAAGATCCATAGATTCTGTTATTTCAGAAATAGAATATTGGGTTAAGACGTATCAGGTCAATTTGATAACAATAAATGATGAACTCTTTGCAAATGATAAAAAATGGTTATTAAAATTTTGCCGGGAAATAAAGGCATTTGATATAAAATGGCAGGTACAGCTGAGAGTTGATATTGTCAACCAGGAATTAATCAAACTTTTAAAAGAATCCGGATGTATTTACATCAGTTATGGTCTGGAAAGTGCCTCCCCCAAAATTTTAAAGAGTATGAAAAAAAAGATTACTATTGAACAAATAGAAAATGCCCTGGAATTGACAAGAAAAAATGAACTGAATATTCAAGGTAATTTTATATTTGGAGATAAGGCGGAAACAATTGAGACCATGGTGGAGACATTAAACTGGTGGTTTAAGCACCCTGAATATAATATCAACCTGTCACGAATTGTGCCTTATCCTGGAACACAATTATATAAATATGCCATAGAAAAAAACCTGTTCAAAAATGACCGGATTGAATACTTAAAGAACGGATTCAACGGGCTAAAACAATTAAATTTAACACAGATCCCAGATGATCACTTTACATCAATGCTGGGTATTATTCTGAACAATCTTCGTCCGGGAAACTTAAAGCCAGGAATACTAAAAGGGCTTGAATTAAAAGGCACTGACCCTTATCAGGGTCACACCTATTCCGCTCAGATCGAATGCCCCTATTGTAAAACTAATTTTGAATATTTTCCCATACATTCTAAATATATAAAATTTGCATTAAGGACTCTTGGAGATTTTGGCTTTGGATGCAGAAAATGTAATCAAAGAATGACTTTTTTACCTCTTGAAATAGAAAAATTATTATTCGATATTTCGAACGGAGAAACATCAAACAGATTTGCTGTTATGGGAAATGATAAAACCGTTGATCTTTTTATAAGAACCAGCTATTTCGCCCAGACTCAATGCAAAAGCATTATCAGCGAGGAAAGTCAGAATAGAAATATTCGGAATGTACCTGTCCGGAGATTGGAACAGATTAAAGGTCCTGATGTATTAATAGATGGCTTATTGATTATCTCAAAAATGGATATCAATTTGAAAAACAGAATAGAAAAAAAGGGGATTCCAATATATGACATATCTGATGAATTCAGGTTTCTTAAAAAATGTACTGAAGGGAACGATATTCAAGAACATCTTAATTATATGATGCAGAAAATAAACAATGCAAATGCTTCAGGAAACTTAAATGAAGTCAGTTTCCTGTTACTTGATTTACTGGAACTGTACCCAACGACTTTAGATATCCATCGAAATATTTTGGATAATGCTGTAAAAAGAAATGATATAAATTTAATATTAGAAGCAAGCTTTTTTCTAAGTTCGGTCATGTCGACAAATAATTTTAAAATGATTAAAGATTTTTTAATAAGCATTTTCCCAAGAATGATTGAAATAGGGAAGATTCCAGAGGCCAAAGAGCTGATTACTATTTTACTTTTTAATAACCCACAAGAAGATCAGGAACTTATTCTCTCATTAAAAAACAAATTGAAGACAGACAACATTTGCTGAGCTGATGATTGGAAAAATAGATTCAATCCAGGAAAACAATGTCTAAAAATAACAAACAAAAAAAACACCGAAAAAAGAAAAGTGCCAAGCAATCCTATCAGTCCAAAAAAGAAATCCGGCAATCTCCCGCAATAGCTAAAAAAATTCAATCGGCATTGATGCATCACCGGGCGGGGCGACTGAAAGAAGCTGAACAGCTCTATCGAAAAGTGCTGACCAAGGATTCAAAAAATGTGAATGCCCACCTTTTTTTAGGTATCATTGCCCACCAGGTGGGGAAAAACGAAATTGCTATCCAGTTCATTCAAAAGGCGCTGTCCATAAACCCTGAATATGATGAGGCCCACTATAATTACGGTGTTGTACTGCAAGGGACCTGCCGCTTTAAGGAAGCCATTACCAGCTATAAAAAAGTGATTTCTATCAATCCCGGATATGCCGAAGCTCATAATAACCTTGGTGTTGTTTTAAAAGAAACAAACCACCTGAAAGAGGCTGTTACTAGTTTTAAGAATGCTATTTCAATCCGTCCGGAATATGCCGAGGCATACAATAACCTCGGTGTTGTTTTAAAGCAGGACGGCTGTCTTGAAGAATCAATTGTGGTTTTAAAAAAAGCTCTATCGATCAATGGGGAATTTGCTGAAGCGCACAATAACCTTGGGAACGCTTTTAAGGATTCAGATAAATGTGACCAGGCCTTTGCATGCTATCAAAATGCCATACGGATAGATGCGCATAACAATCTTTACTGGGCCAACTTTGCCAATTGTTTGATGAGAGTAAATTTTACAGCCTTTGACGATAATTTATACTGGTATCTTTTTCAGATGCTGGAACAACCGGCTATTGTCCCTTCTGACGTATCAAAGCCGATTATTAATGCCTTGCTTTATCATCCTTGCTTTGCAAAGGCCCTTAAACTTTCCAAATCCAATACCATTAATGACAAATTGGACACACTTCTCATATCGCTTTCTGAAATACCACTTCTGCTTCGGCTGTTGGCGTTATGCCCGATTGCCGATATACAAGTAGAAAAACTGTTAACGCAAATGCGTAAAGCCATACTCAACAAAACCATATCCATAGATTCCGATATCCAAGGACTTCCTTTTATTGCAGCATTAGCATTACATTGTTTCACTAACGAGTTCATTTTTTATGAAGGAAAAGATGAACAGAAACAAGTTAAACACCTTCAGGAAAAAATCAAAACCGCCTTGGACAATAACAATTCAATTTCTTTGAGCTCTCTTGCCATATTGGCTTCATACAGACCCCTTAATAGTTTTTCCTGGTCAAAAAAGCTATTAGGGCACCATTTTCCTGAAACAATAAAACAAGTTATTTCAAGGCACATAGTAGAGGTGGAAGAGGAACAATCCATCCGGTTACAAATATTTTGCCTGTCTCCCATAAAAGATAGCACCTCATGCGATGTCCAAAAACAATATGAAGAAAATCCATATCCTTGCTGGGTTAAAACCAATCTTAACCCCATACCCTATACCATCCAAAAAATCATCCAGGGAATCAACCTTCTTCCCAAAGCCTGTCACAGTACCTTTTCTGAAAATCCAGATATTCTAATCGCTGGGTGCGGCACAGGGCAACATTCGCTCAACACCGCATCCCGCTTTTTAAACTGCAATGTTCTGGCAGTAGATCTGAGCCTGAGCAGTCTGGCCTATGCAATACGAAAAACCCGAGAATTGGGTGTCTTAAATATTGAGTATATGCAAGGGGATATTCTTGAATTAAATCGCCTGAACCGACAATTCGATATCATTGAAAGCATTGGTGTCCTGCATCACATGGCTGAGCCACTGGCTGGATGGAAGATTTTAGTCAACCTATTGCGATCCGGCGGACTGATGAAAATCGGTTTATACAGTGATATCGCCCGAAAACCTATTGTTGCTGCCCGTGAGATTATTGCACAAAAAAAAATGGACTATTCTCCGGCTAGTATACAAAAATTCCGTAGGGAAATTATTCAGATGTCATCCAAAAGTGATGAAGATTTTAAACAATTCTCAAACTGGCGTGACTTTTATAGCATGAGTAATTGCAGAGATCTGTTTTTCCATGTTCAGGAACATCGGTTTACACTGCCCCAGATCAAAACAGCCATCAAAGACCTTGGCCTTGAATTTCTCGGGTTTGAACTGCCACAAGAAACGATAAAATTTAATAGGCGCTTCCGAAAAAAAGATGCGATTTACTCACTGTCCTTATGGCATGAATATGAGTTAGAAAACCCATCAACCTTTCAAGGCATGTATCAATTCTGGGTACAAAAAGCATAGCCCATACCAAGCATGTGGTATGGGGCTCAGATCCTTAAAAATATAAGAATTATTTATTTAGTGCCGGGCATCACAGTCAAAGAAAACTCAACAACACGATTCATTGCTCGATTTTCAGCTGTTTCCATCACCAAGGGCCTGTAATGGGCCACGCCTTCTGCCACCATTCTTTTCGGATCGATTCCATAACCCCATTGCAGAATATGTATGATGGAAGTGGCTCGAGCTGTGGACAATTCCCAGTTGGAGGGGAATTTCTTTGATATTTTTTCCCCTGGCGGCAGCTCATCAGAATGGCCTATAATATGTATCTCCATGTTTTCAGCAGCCTTGAGTGTTCCGGCAATTTTGGCAAGGATAGCCCTGCCCTGCTGTTTAACATCAGCTGAACCTGAATCAAAAAAAAGTTTTTCCACTGCTGTTACCCGAAGCTTTTCTTCAAGCATCTGAATCTGGACGGACTTTTCAGATATTTCCGCTTCAAGATCCTCAATCATCTGATTTTTAACCTGCTCCAACTTACCTTTTTCCTGGATAAGATTATCCTTTTCCTGAATAAGGTTAGCCTTTTCCTGGAAAAGGGTATCTGCTGTTTTCCGTGCTTCACTAAGTTCATGCTGACAAATATTATATTGGCTTTCTAAAGTTTCGTGTTTTTCAGAACTCACGCATCCTGAGATACTCAATATCAGTAGAACAGAAAAAAAGAGGGAACCTGTTTTTCTAAATAATATATTCATAATATACCTACCTTTAATAATTATGAGTTGGAATAATTTTCAGAGTATAAGGAAGTTTATCAAAATAGTCAAATGAAGCGCACACCCGAACTTAATAATTTTAAATCCCGGTATTTTTCTGCTGTTTGGGTTCTGATCATTGGGTATCCTCATCATACAATTCAGGATAAAGTCTTTCTATACAATCGGGACAGATGCCGTGAGAAAAATCAGCATCAGAATGCTCAGAAATATAGGATTCAATCTGTTGCCAGTATCCGGAATCATCTCTGATTTTTTTACATCCTGCACAAATTGGAAGCAATCCTTTCAATGTTTTAATTTGATCCAGGGTCTTTTTCAACTCTGCGGTACGTTCCTGGACCCTTGTTTCAAGATTTTTATTCAAATCTTCAATCTCATTCCTGTAATGTTCCAGATGATCCATAAATCCATTGAATCCTGTTGCCATCAAGCCGATTTCATCCCTGGACAATATCTCCAGTCTGACGGAAAAGTCCCCTTCGCCAGCCAGCAAAAACCGATCTGAGACTTCCTTTAACGGCCTTGCAATCAAGTCTGCCAACCACATGGTAAAAGGCATTAACAGCAGTATTGCAATGATAGCAGAGGCAACTATGATATAGCGGATGATCGTCAGAGGGCGATAAAACTCTTCCAGATAGCTTGACGATGCCACAATCATATCGTATTCCGGCAGATAATTAAAAATAACCAGTTTTTCCCTTGGCGCTGTTTCATTTGGATTTTTCCACGGGTAGACGATCCTTCCGTTTTTCTCCTGAATCATTTGCCGGATAAAATACCGTCCTTCCGTATCCCTGGAATCATAGATATTGGTATTGGGTTGTGCCGGATGAATAATGAGATTCCCCTTGCTGTCAATCACATAGGAATAACCGGTTTCACCAAACCGAAGATTCATGATACTTTCAGAAAACTCCTTTGCAGAAATCAGATCTTTAAATTCCTCCCGATATGAAGAAGCAGAAATTATCCAGTCCCATGGTTTAAAATAGGTCATATAAAGTGCCTTGGATCGTTGAACCGCATCACCGGGATTCTGCCACTCATATTCAATATAATTATCCTTTTTTTTCAGTTGTTGCTGAATAAATGGATAATTTGAAATATTTTTCCCAACCAATGATGGCTTTGGATGAACCAGAAGAACACCTTCTGAGCTCAGGCAATAAATATAACCTGTATCACCGATACGCTGGCTGAACAATATTTGAGTTGCCTGATTTTTGGCTTCTTTTTCAGTTATTTTTCCGGTTAATACCTGCTGGTACAACCCGGCTACAATTTCTTTGTTTTTACCGGCAATGGCCTGCAAATGGCTCCGAATGGAGAGATTGGCGGCCGTCTGAACCATGTTTAAAATCGCTTTAGTGGAATTATGCAGCTCACTTTCAATATTGCTCTCTATGTTTTTTTTAGTCAAAAAATACAGTGTCCCGGTAGTCAAGGCCAAGACCAGGATAAACAAACAAGAATAAACAACAACCAGTTTAATCCGAAGCGGAGCATTTCTAAAAAAAATTGAACCCAATGGTATTGATCGGAATAAGAATAGGTTCATTATACTTTTTTCTCTTTTTTTTAAGAATAAGACCAAAATATGTGGGCGCAGAAACTATAAGGAAAAACCGTCCTGCCTGTCAAGAAAGAATGTCAGGTTGTATCATCTTTAGTCCTGGGCAAACTCTGGATATTGACTTTCCATGCACTCCGGACAGATTCCGTGACTGAAAGCTGCTTTTGAATGTTTGGAAATGTATTGTTCTATCTGTTCCCAGTATCCTTTGTCATCCCGGATCTTTTTACAGACACAGCAGATTGGAATGATACCTTCAAGGGTTTTGATTCTATCCAGAGCAGCGTTGAGTTCTTTATTCAACGTTTTTAAATCATCATTTTTTTTCTGGAGCACACTATTTTGAATGGTAATGTGGTCTTTGGCTTTTTTTAATTCCAGATGAGTGTTCACCCTGGCTTTGAGTTCTGTTGAATTAAAGGGCTTGATAATATAATCAACAGCACCGGATTCCAGTCCTTGAACAATGTTTTCTTTTTGAGTAAGGGCGGTCAGATAAATAATAGGGATATCTTTTTTTCCCGGCATCTGTTTGATTTTCCGGCAGACTTCAAAACCGTCCATGTCCGGCATAATGATATCCAGTAAAATCAGATCATAATCCTGTGCTCTGACCATTTCCAGAGCTTTTTGGCCGTCAGTGGCATAGGATATGGCATATTTATCGTTGGATAATATTCTTGCCATAACCTGGATGTTTTTACCGATGTCATCAACAATCAATATATTCTCTGCCATTGCAAATCCTTTCTGATGGTGATGCGGTTTAAATTTTTGACCGGGCCGGATGATCCCCATAACCATACGGTTGTTTAATTGATTATATAATTTTCATATTGTTGAGCATGATCGGAAATTCTTTCAAGCTGTTTTGCAAATTGTCAATGTCAATGGTTTTGGTATAGCACAAAAGGGTTTGGCTGTAGCTGACCAGTGCTTTAATACCATGTTCTTCTCCCAGCAGGCAGATCTCTTCTGAAAAAAGCGTAATATCAGGGATACGTTGCAGATTGCAGATTTTTTCCCAAACCTCCATGTAATGGGTTTGAAGCAAGCTTGCCGGTTGAGCCGGGCAGTCCCAGGTCTGAGAATACGGTTTTATGGGCAATTGGATATCTTCGGGAATACTGATAAAATCTACAGGAGATTTCATGGTTTCAGATTTTAGAAACATTCCTAATTTTTCAAGAAATTGGGCTGGGGAAAATGGGCGGATCAGATAATCGTTAAAGCCGGCATATTTAATATTGATGATATCCTCTTTCATACCCGCGGCTGTAATTGCAATGATGGGCATTGTGCATATTTTGTTTTGTCTGATCTGTTTGAGGGTTTCATACCCGTTCATATCCGGCATCATAATATCCATAAGTATTAAATCCGGTTGAAGGAAGGTTGCCATGGAAACGGCAGATTCTCCATTATCTGTTTCAAGAATCTTAAACGGCATATTTTTTATAATTGTCATAATCAGTTGACGGTTGATCTTCAGGTCATCCACCACCAGCAAAGTGGCTGGTGCGAACAGCTTATTGATTTTTGGATTAAATTGGTCTGCTGTTTTTGAGATACCCTTGTCAGTGCCGGATAATGCCATAATACCCGGCAGAACAAGGGTAAACACACTTCCCTTGCCAGGTTCACTGTCAACCTGGATTTTGCCGTTCATCATTTCAGCCAGGTCTCTTGAAATTGCAAGACCCAGTCCGGTGCCTTCTTTGGCCTGAAACTGGCGATTATAGTGTTGATGGAAATATTTGAAAATAATCTGGTGGGCATCATTTTCAATGCCGGGACCCGTGTCTTTTACTGAGATAGTAAGGTCCCATAAATTTGGAGTGTCTGTTGCCTTTGCAGTTGCTCTGATCTTGACATGGCCAATGTCTGTGAATTTGACAGCATTGCCGATGAGGTTGAAAAGAATCTGGCGAAGATGAATTCTGTCGAGCAATAAAAATTCTGGAATATCTGAAGAAATCTTTGCCATCAAAGCAATCCCTTTTTGCCGGACAGTAACAGAGAATAAATTAATTAATTCTTCAATTAACAGTCTTAAATTTACTTTGGATTGTTTGATCTGCATTTGACCGGCTTCTATTTTGGATAGGTCCAGAATGTCATTGACCAGGTCCAGCAGATTTACGCCGCTGGATTTTATGATGTTTATATTTTCTTTTTGTGTATCATGGGTGAGCGAATTTTCTAAAATATCTGCAAACCCCAATATCGCATTCAGCGGGGTGCGGATTTCATGACTCATTTTGGCAATAAACCGGCTCTTGGCACGACTGGCTGCCTGGGCGATTTTGCGTTCACGTTCAGCTTTCTTCCTTTGCAATCGTTCAGTAATATCAACAAAAGAACCTTCATCATAAAGGACAATTTTATTCTCATCAAAAACTCTTCGGGCAGAAATACTTACCCATATGGAACTTTTGTGTTTGGTATACAATTTTGTTTCAAAATCAATAATTTTCCCGAGTTTCTGAAGGGTTGTATTGAATTTAATTCGATCAGTTTTTTTTGTAAAAAAATGTTTGTGAGTGGATTTTGTAATATTGATTAATTCCTGGGGTGAATCATACAATAAAATATCAGCCATTGATGAATTTACTGTAATAAAAATCTGTTTCTCAGGCGAATATTGAAAGATTCCTTCAATGGCATTTTCAAAAATACTTCGGTATTTTTCTTCAGCTTTGATCAGTGCTTTGTGGCTTGTGTACAATTTCATGGACATGTCATTGAATGCTGATCCCATTTCCCCGATTTCATCTTTTCCAGGCAAAGGTATCTGTTCACCCAGGGTACCGGTCGCCACCCGTTCCATGGCGGCTCGCAAACGGCTAACCGGGTGGATAATGGAATCAAATAAAAACAGATTAAGCAGACCGGCCATCAACAGGGTTGTCAAAATAGGTAAGATAAATATGACAATCATGGCGTTTCTAGAATCTTTTTCCAGTTTGGCCAGGTCATAAAAAATAACAATATGTCCGATTTTTTTACTGATCACCTCTATCCGGTTGGAATAAATACCAAAATAATTGTTATTTACATGGGTTGTAGAAAAAAAAGACTTGGTTTTAAGCTCAAGGGTGTTTTGCTTTAAAACAGCATTGTTTAATTTATTATTGGTGGAAAGGAACAATTGCCCGGCTTCATTATAAATGCTGACACCTGAAACGCCGTTCACCGCTTGAATACTTTTCAGGGTAGCCAGGAGTGCCCTTGTTTGTCCGGCAAACAATTCATTGGCCAGATCATTGTTTTTCTGTTGAAAAACAGTATCCAGTAAAAGATGAATTCTTTGGATCTGGTCTGTCCGGCGATTTCGATCCATGGGATAGAGAATGATAAAAAATAACACGCTGATGACAAGTGCGGTTGTAATAATCGCAGTATTGATTTTTACCGGCAGACTGTGAACATTCATTTTGACCTTCCATTTTTTAGGTGCCTGATGTTCAGTTTTTTTTATTGCCTGTGCTTTTGTTGTTTATCTTTTTAATAGCCGTTTTAGTTTGGGGCAATGGTTTTCAGATAATGGGGTTGCCCATTTTTGATTTCCATGATTATCGCACTTTTGATGGGATTTCCATGGATATCAAACTTGATGGGTCCGGTAACCCCTGGATAGGGCTCCAGCTCAAATAATGCCCGGCGGACATCAGATCCCTTTGTTGTGCCGGCTTTTTCAATGGCCATACCCAGCATCATGGCAGCGTCATAAGCCAGGGCGGCCCCGGTTCCGATATTTTCAAGGTGCTGGTATCGGTTGATAAAATCTTTGGATTCTTTGTATTCAGAGGCTTCAGACCAGTGACTACAAAAATATGCTTTTTTCAAGTTGCGACCACCCATGAGCAAAAAGGCTTCATCTCCAAGCCCGTCACCACCTAGAAAAACAGCTTGTGTCCCTGCTTGCTGTAATTGGTATGCAATGACCCCGCTTTCATCATGGCCGGAAAAAAAGATGACATCAGCTTTGGATGCCAGCGTTTTTTCAATGGCCGGGGAAAAATCTTTATCTTTAGCTTTGTATTCAATTTCAGTTGCTATGATTCCGCCCAGAGATTCAAAATGGGTGTGAAAGATCCGGGATAATTCCAGGCTGTAATCACTGGTCAGATCTACAAAAATAACGGCAGATAAGGCGTTCAGGTCTTTGCTGGCAAATTCAGCCATGACTTTGCCCTGGAAATTGTCTGTATAGCATACCCTGAAAATATAATCTCCAATGGATGTTAAGTCAGGATGGGTTGAATAATTGGAAATCATGGGGATTTTATTTTTCTGGGCAATATGGGCAATGGCCAGAGAGTGGGAACTCCATTGGGCACCGATAATACCAGCCACGCCAGCATTGATGGCCTGCCGGGCAGCCATGTCTGATCCAATGGGCGTGCTCATGTTGTCTATCAAAATCAGGTTGAGCTTGTGGCCAAGCAAACCCCCATGGGCATTGATTTCATTGATTGCCAGGCGGGTACCTAAAACAGAGGCTTTGTTTCCATTGGCTCCTTGACCGGTCAAGGAAAAGATGGCAGCAATATTGATCAGATCAGGAGCCTGGGATATGGCCGGCTTTGCCGGTAAAAATATTAGAATCATCGTCAGAATAAACAAAGCAGACAGTCTAAATTTTTTATTGTTATTGTTGAAAACCATGGTCATTTTATTCACCTGTTAATATTTGTACCCATCAGAATCCGGATGTGATGGTTTTGTGATAGACAGGCCGGCTGTTTTTAAATTGAAGGATAATAATATCCTTGTTTTTTGGATCTCCGTTTTTATCAAAGCTGATGATTCCGGTTGCCCCCTTAAAGGCCATGGTTTGTGCCAGCGCATCCCGGATAGCGGTTTTGTCTGTTGAACCGGCTTTTTTGATGGCATTGATAAGCAGATGAACCGCATCATAGGCCAGCGGTGAACTCATGTTTGTGATGGGGTGATGGTATTTGAGCTGGTAGAGTTTTTGCAGATAATGACTTTTTAAAAAGGGAACCTCAGGATGCCAGGGTGCTGATTGATAACTGCCGTTTATGGCATCACCGGCAATGGTCTGGATTTCATCCCAGGCATCACCCCCTAAAAAGACGGCCTTGATTCCCATGTCCCGGGCCTGTTTGATGAACAACCCGCTGTCACGTGTGTACCCAGGGATATAAATAACATCCGGATGCAGGGACTGGATCTGTTCGATGATATCGGCAAAATTGACAGCCTTGCCGCGATATTCAGCATCTAATGCCACCTGCCCCCCCATCTTGACAAATGAGTTTTTAAAAAATTGGGCTGGCATGAGACTGTCTTTTTCATCAATGTTTTGAACAACAACCGCTGTTCTTGCAGCCAGATCGTTATAAGAAAAGCGTGCCATGGCCATTCCCTGAAACGAATCTAAAAAACAGGTGCGGAAAATATAGTCCCCGATTTTTGTCACATCCGGGTTTGTGGATCCAGGACTGATCATGGGAATTTTGGCTTGCTGTAAAACAGGGGCCATGGCCAGGGAATGCGAACTCCAATGAGCACCGATGACAGCCGTGACATTGAGCTGAACGGCTTTTTTGGCTGCTGTGGCAGCACCAATGGGCGTACTCTGGTTATCCAGTAAAATCAGCTGAACCTGACGGGTCAATACACCGCCGGTGTTGTTGATATCAGCCACAGCCAACTGGACCATGGAAATTTGAGGTTCGTTGTGTACTGCAGCAATACCGGTTTTAGAAAAAATTGCACCAATGCGGATGGGTTCAGCGCAAAATGATATAACCGTCATGAAAAAAGTGATACCACAAACAAACAAAAGGCCCAGGCCCGGCAATTTCCAGCTGGCATTCCGGTTGATTGGATGTATGGAATAGATATCAACAGGTTTATCAATTGTTTGAAAAAAAACTATATGATTCTGTGGAGAGCGGTTTGCTTTTGCCGTGAAATCTTTAATCATTTCTGAACCTCCATAAAAAGGGTTCGAAATCTTAATAAAAAGATCATAGAATAAATGGGTTGTTTTTGTCAACATTTCGATTTGAGTGCAATAATTTTACTTTTACTTTTTTTCAGGAATGTTGCTTAATTGAACAATACCAATACCGATCTTTGACTTACAGGCTTGAAAAAAAAATTAACTGCATAAAAAAGAGGTTACAAAAACAGGGCAGCCGCTCGATGAAGAAAGCTTTTTTCCGGTTTTCTTTTTTTTAACCTCAGCATTGGGATAGGCTTGCCCTCACCGGCCTGTGTTGCCGGCAACATGCCAAGGGGGGGGCTGGCGGCATTATAGTATTTTGAAATTTCCAGGTTGGCCTGGGCAAGATCTGCCTGCATTTTTCTCAGGACATTGGGTTTCATTCTTTCAACCGGACCCCAGATGCCAATGGCATATCGAGGATAATTAAATGCATCCAGTATGACACTGGCAATGCTTCTGACACCAGTGCTGTATTCTTCATCACAGATGGCATACCCTTGTTTTCTGATCTGGCTAAGCCGGGTTAACAGGGTGCGCTTTGAAATGATTGTTTTGGGTGTAATGGCATGCCATGGGGCACAGCAGCAATACTGGTTCAATTCTGATTCCGGCATATAGGCAAGAATGGCTTTTCCCAAGGCGGTGTGATGGGCAGTAATTTTTTGTTCTTTTTGAGGAACAAACCGCAGCATCTCTGAGCTGTCGACTTTATCGACATAGATCAGATCTGTTTTTTCAATGGTCCCCAGGGTTGTGGTTTCATTGTATTTTAATGAGAGTTCTCTGAGGTATGAACGGGCAATGTCCTGGATATTTCTGCGTTGAGTGAATTTTTTTCCAATATCTAGCACTTTAACACTAAGATCAAATAAACCATTCTCATCACAAGCAACATATCCATAATCTTTATAGACGACTAAAAGCTGTTGAACGGTTAACAGATTATATTTGAGTTTTTCGGAAATTTGCTTATCACTCAATTCTCCTTGTTCGGACAAAAGCTCCAGAATTTTCAAGCTTTGGCCAAGGGTTCTGTTATATGGTATTTGCAAGTAATCAGCCATACTGTATATTGTGTTTCTCCGGTTTAAGCCATTTGTAGGTGAAAAAAAAACACCTGTCAAGTCAAAATGTAAGAATAATTAAAAAAATTAATATGTTAGAGCAATTTAAGGTAGAAATTGGGGAAAAAAATATAGAATTTGTACCGGTTATGGAAAAATTTTACCCAATTCGGGAATCACACTATAATAGCTATATGCCGTGTTATTGCATCTCTTTATGACAATTTTCCCTTGAATGGTATTTTTATCTGGCTTTATTTCAGGAAGACTTTGAGGAAGCCGGGTTCAGGCACAACATGGTGTACCTGAACCCGGCTGGTGCATATCTCAACTTTTACAAAATTTTTTAAAACTTAGCTTTGTTAAATACAAGTTCCTGCACAGTCACTGAACTTGCTTGATATGATCCTTTTATTATTATGTCAAATTACATTTAATCTTCGTAAACAGCATCTGACGGGAATTGCTTTTTAATGTCTTCTTTTGTTAGATCATAAATCCCGGAACCCACTACAAAATCCTTGTCGCCATGTTTGGCAAGTTTAAGGAAAGATACTTTTGGAGAGGTTCCTTTTTCACCTGGTTTCGGC